>NZ_JBHVUS010000019.1:0-164745 GCF_042884005.1 Kitasatospora sp. NPDC058162 | reverse complement strand
CCTCCCGGCCGACCTCGCGGCACACCCTCCCGGCCGGTGCACCGTGCCGACGGTTCCGGCGCACGGCCCAACGCCAGTGGCTCGCGATGCGCCACCGGAACAACTACCGGGAACCGCCCGCCCGGCTCTGCCGGCCGGGGCCGGGCCGCTCACCGGCCCTCTGCACGGCGCAGGCGCGCAGCACCGCGCAGGCGAGGGCGAGGGCGAGGGCCCAGCAGCCGGTCACCGCCAGCGCGAGGGGCGCGGCCGTGGTCCGAAGGCCGGCCGCGAGCAGGCCCAGGGAGAGCAGCCCGAGCGCCAGGACCGTCCGGGTCCGTGCACCCCGGGTGGCCTCCAGGGCCCGGCTGCGCAGCCCGAACACGATTCGAAACCCCAGGGCACCGCGCCGCCGCCCACGCCCAGCCGCCGCCCGCCGCTGCCGTCCGTCCATGACGTCCTGCCTCCTTGTACGCCCGTCCCCCGGTCCGCCGGTCCGGGTTCCCCGTCGGGGCGCGGACTAACGCACGAACTCGTGGCGCGATCGGAGGCGGACGGCGAGGAGGCAGCTGTCGTCCGCGGGGTTGGGGCCGCCGAGCCGGTCCGCGAGGTGGTCGAGCAGCCCGGCGAGGTCGGCGGCGGGGTACTCCTCGGCGGCGTGCAGCAGGCGGTCGGGGCGGCCGGTGTCGGCGTCCCGGCGGTTCAGCAGGCCGTCCGTCCAGAGCAGGACGGTGTCGCCGGGGTCCAGCGGCTGGACCGTGTCGTGGTAGCGGCTCTCGGGCAGCGCTCCGAGGACCGTGCCGGTGGGCCCGTCGGCCGGCGCGGCGGCCCCGCCCCGGAGCAGGGCAGGCGGCGCGTGCCCGGCGGCGCTCCAGGTGAGCGTGCGGGCGGCCGGGTCGAGCAGGGCGCACAGCACGCTGGCGATCCAGCGGCCGCCCCGGTGGCAGAGCAGCACGTTGAGGCGGTCGAGCGACCGGGCCGGGCCGGCGCCGGCGATGCAGAGCCCGCGCAGCGCGTACCGCAGCTCGGACATGCCGACGGCGGCGGCCAGGCCGTGGCCGCTGACGTCGCCGACCGCGAGCAGCACCGGACCGCCGGGTAGGGCGGTGAGGTCGTACCAGTCGCCGCCCACCCGGCGGTGGTCGCCGGCCGGCAGGTAGCGGGCGGCGTGGTCCACACCCGCGAACGGCGGGTCCGGCTCGTCCGGCGCTCCCATCAGGGCGTTCTGCAGGGCCTGGGTGGTGCGGTGCTCGGCCGCGGCCCGGCGCTGCTGCTCCGCGAGCCTCGTCCGCACTCCGAGCAGGACCTGCTCGGTGCGGTGCCGCTCGGTCACGTCCTGGAGGACGCCCCGTACGGCGCGCACCCGCCCGGTGGCCGGGTCGACGACCGCCTCCGCAGCGATCCGGACCGTCCGCGCCCCCGGCCCCGGCGGCCCGACCGCGACGTCCACGGCGGGCGGCCGCTGCCCGCCCAGCAGCAGCCGCACCAACGCCCCGACGGCGGCCCGGTCGGGCGGCCGGACCCGGGCCAGCGCCTCGGTCGCGCCGACCGGGCCCGGCCGCCCGGGGTCGAGGCCCAGCAGCAGCCGGGCCTCCGGCGAGAGCGACGGGCCCGGCTCCCCGGGCGACCACGCGAAGCTGCCGACGCCGGCCAACCGCTGGGCGTCGCCGGCTCCCGCCGCAGGCTCCGCGGCGCCGTCCGCGGCGCGCCAGGTGAGCAGCAGCCCGTCGAGGAACGGCACCGCCCGCAGGGTGAGCGGCTCCCCCGAACCGGTGGGGCCGTCCGCCCTGGCCGGGTCGTCGGCGCCCGCGCGGTCGTTCGTCCTCGTGAAGTCCTCGGTCCGGCCCTCGTACCGGGCGCCTGTTCCGGCCGCGTCCAGGATCCGGGCGAAGGGCCCGGTCGCGACCAGCCCAGGGAACACCTCGGTCACGCGCCGGCCGATCATCGGGACGGCGCCGACTGCGGCGTTCGCGTACCTGATCCGCAGGTCGGTGACGGCCCCTTCTCTGCCGCCTTCCCGGACCACCGACAGCACCAGGACCGGCTCGAACATCGCGTCCAGCACGCCGCGGAACCAGTACTCGCCGCCCGGCACCACCAGGCCCGGCTCGCCGCCCCCGGCCGCGGCGACCCTCAGCAGGTGCCCCGCCGCCAGGCCGGCCAATGCGTCGAGGTAGCGGGTGGCCGCCCGGGCCCGCTCGGGCGGGCCGTCCCAGCCGAGGCTCATCGCCCCGATGACCCGGTCCCCGCTGCGCAGTGGCACCGCGCAGGCCGTCCGCCCGGGGACGATCCGGCCGGTCTCGGGTGCTCGTCCTCCGGCGTCCTGCGCGTCGAACTCCCAGACCAGGCCGCCGCCGTGGGCGGCGGTGGCCAGTGGCACGCCGGTCTCCGGCGGGATCCGCCGCCACTGGCTGACCCGGCGCGGCTCCACTCCGTGGCTGCCGAGCAGTGTCAGGGCGCCGTCCGGTTCCAGCAGGCCGAGGACGACGGCGACGACGCCGAGCGGCGCCAGCGCCACCTCGTGCAGCAGCCGAGCCAGTTCCTCCGGGGTCTCCGCCGCGGCCAGTGCCGAGACGGCCAGGTGGTAGCGGGCGGCCAGGCCGGGCACCGGGGCCGGGCGGAGGACGCCGGGCGGCGCCGGAACCGGGCCGGCAGCGGGCTCGACGGGTGCGGGCGGATGCCGCACCGGGCGGACGAGCTCCTCGACGGCCTCCTGGAGCGCCGTGTCCGCGGCGAGGTCCGTGATGGGTGCCGCGAGGCCGACCAGCCCGGCGGCGATGTCCGCGACCCGCCGGTTGGTGTCCTGGGAGAGCCGCACCAGGTGGCCGAAGGCCTCGTCCGGCGTGCAGCCCAGTCGCTCGGTGAGCATGCCCTTGGCCTGCTCGATCACGCCCCGGGTGCGCATCGCACGGCGCAGCCCCTCGGCCTCGGCGCGCAGCCGGTCCACCGCCTCGCGCAACACGGTGGTCTCGTCGGCCCGGGCGGTCGCGGAGGCGCGCCGGTCAGCCACAGGCCGCCGCCACGTCCGGGTAGAGCGGCAGCACCGCCGACACCCCGCTCAGCTCCACGACGTCCCGCACCCGCGGCGCGGCGCCCGCCAGCCGGAGCCCTCCCCCGCCCTCCCGCACCCGCCGGGCGGCACCGATCAGGGCGTTGAGGCCGCTGGAGTCGACGAAGCCGACCGCGGCCAGGTCCACGACCAGCCGGGGCGCACCGCCGTCGACCAGCACGTCGAAGAGCTTCCGCAGCTCGGGGGCCGCGAAGTCGTCGAGGTCACCGCTGAGCGGAACGACCGTCCAGCCGTTGACCTCGGGAAAGTCCTTCATCCGGATCACCCTCACCGCGTGGGCCCCCTTCCAGGCTAGGACCTGAGGAGCCGCTTGGGGACGGCCCGGGCGGGCAGACGCACCCGCGCGGGCCCGATCCGTGGCGGGTCCGCGCACCGCCACGCGGAGGAGGACGGCATGAACCCGGTCGAACGCGGGCTGCGCTCGGTGGACGGCTTCCAGCAGCGCCACCGGCCCATCGCCGCGGCCGTCGGCGTGGTCAGGAAGTACGGCGACGACCGCGGCGGGCTGCTCGCCGCGCTGATCAGCTACTACGGCTTCCTCGCCCTGATCCCGCTGCTGCTCCTGCTGAGCACCGTCCTGGGCTTCGTCCTGCACGGCAACCCCGGCGCGCAGAGGTCCGTCCTCGACTCCGCGCTCGCCGACTTCCCGATCATCGGGGACCAGCTCCGCCAGAACGTCCACTCGCTGCAGGGCAGCGGCTTCGCCCTCGCCGTCGGCATGCTGTTCCTGCTCTACGGCGCCCTGGGCATCGCCCAGGTGCTCCAGCACGCGATGGCCGAGATCTGGAACGTCCCGGGGGTGAGCCGCCCCGGCTACTGGCCGCGGCTGGCCCGCAGCCTGCTGCTCCTGGTGGTGCTCGGCGCCGGCCTGGTACTCGGCACGGGGGCAGCCTCGGTCGTCGCCTCCTCACTCGGCGGGCCCGCCGCCCGGGTGGGCGGGCTGCTCGTCTCCGCGCTGCTGAACGCCGCCCTGTGCCTGGTCTGCTTCCGGGTGCTCACCCCGCGCGGGATCCCGACCCGCGCGCTCCGGCCCGGCTGCGCGATCGCGGGCCCGCTGTTCACCGTCCTCCAGGCCTTCGGCTCCCTGCTCGTCGTGCACGAGCTGCGCCACGCCGGCCAGGTGTACGGCTTCTTCGCCACCGTGATCGGCCTGCTGTCCTGGCTCTACCTGGCCGCGCAGATCACCGTGTTCGCCGCCGAGACGAATGTCGTCCTGGCCCGCCGACTGTGGCCGCGCAGCCTGCTCCAGCCGCCGCTCACCGACGCCGACGAACAGGTGCTCGGCGCGATCGCCCGCCAGGAGGAGCGGCGCCCCGAACAACGGGTCGACGTGGAGTTCACCGACCACGACCCGAAGCAGCACGACACCCCCGGTGCGGAAGGTCGTGGCGGTGAGCCCGCCGGACGAGGTGAGCCCTCCGGATGATCCGGAAAGGGCTCACTCACCCCGCCCGTCGGGGTGCCACTCGACGAGGGCGATCGTGGCGTCGTCGCGCAGCCGGTGGTCCTGGTGGGCGAGCAGCGCGTGGATCAGGTGGCGCAACGCCTCGGGGGCCGGTTCGCCGCTGGCCATGTGCCGGACGACGGTGTCGGTCAGGCGCTCCTCACCGAAGGTCTCGCCGCTGGCCGAGCGGGCGTCGGTCACGCCGTCGGTGTGCACCAGGAGCCGGTCGCCGGGCTGGAGCCTGAGGTGGTGGACGGCCGGCTGTTCGCGCTCCTGGAAGCCGAGTCCGAGCGGGAGTTCGGCGCGCCGCCGCAGGGCGTCGGCGACCACGTGCCGGCCGCGGATCAGCAGCGGCGTCGGGTGACCGCAGTTGACCCAGGTGAGCTCACCGGTGGCCGCGTCCAGGTCGGCGACGACGGCGGTCAGCAGCCGGTCCGGGATCCAGCGGCAGAGCGTGCGGTCGATGGCCTGGGCGATCTCCGCGAGGCCGCCGCCGGCCCGGCGGGTGCTGCGGCAGGCGGCCAGGGCCACCGAACTGGCGCCGCCGGAGGCGAGGTCGTGCCCCATCGCGTCGAACACGGACAGGTGGAGCCGCCCGGCCGCGACCGAGTGGTCGAAGGCGTCCCCGCCGACCTCGTAGGCGGGTTCGAGGACCGCGCTGGAGGTGACGTCGCGGGTGCCGATCGTGCGCGGCGGCAGGAAGGCCCAGAGGAGTTCGGCCTGGAGGCTCATCGGGCGGTCGCGCGTCGTACGGACGATCACGTCGCTGAACGCACCCTTGGAGACCACGAGCAGCGCCACCAGGGCCGCCAGCGACTCCCAGCGGACGAGCGCGTCCGGTTCCGGCTGTGGGAGCGCGACCCGCAGGACGCCGATCCGCTCGATCCCGTCGACCAGCGGGAACCAGGCGACGGGCGACGGACCGGCGGAGAACTGGGTGCAGCGCAGCCGGTAGGCGCGCCCCGCGAGCGTGGACTCGATGTCGAGGCGCTCGCCCGGGTCCGGGCCCGACGGTTCGGGCAGCGGTGCGAGCTGCCGTTGCTGGACGTCGGCCAGGAACACCCGCGCCCCGGTGCCGCCCAGCCCGCGGACAGCCTCCTCCACCACGCCCGGCAGCTCCCCCGGCCCGCTCGCCCGGGACCGGGCCAGCGCCCGCGCCAGGACCCGGCCCAACGTCTCCTCGTCACACGTCGGCATGTCGCACCTCCGATCACGGTCGCGCCTACCCACTGGCAGCCGGTCCGCACCCGCTCCGGGGCCACCTCCCGGCTCGGCCCGCCGGGCCCGTCCGGCGACCCGCTTCCCGGGCCGCCCGACGCCCCGGAGGTTTCGGCGTGCCGGACCGGGTTAGCCGCTCCGACGAGGAGCCCGAGCCCGCCACGAACGGAGGCTGCCATGACCGCGTTCGGCTACTTCCTGTCCTGCGAGGAGTTCACCCCCGCCCAACTGGTCGAACAGGCCCGGATGGCCGAGGAAGCCGGTTTCACCCGGCTCGCCGTCTCCGACCACTACCACCCGTGGAACGACGCCCAGGGCAGCAGCCCGTTCGTCTGGGGCGTGATCGGCGCGCTCTCGCAGGTGACCCGGCTGCCGGTGACGACGCTGGTCACCTGCCCCACCGTCCGGCTCCACCCGGCCGTCGTCGCGCAGGCGGCGGCGACGGCGGACGTGCAGCTGGCGGGCGGCCTGCGGCTGGGTGTCGGCACTGGCGAGGCGCTCAACGAACACGTCCTGGGCGACCGCTGGCCGCCGTTCGGCGTGCGCGCGGAGATGCTGGAGGAGGCCGTCGCCGTGATGCGAGAGCTCTTCACCGGCGAGGTCGTCAATCACTGCGGCACCCACTACACCGTCGAGAACGCCAAGCTCTACACCGCGCCGGAGAACGGCGAACTGCCCGTTTATGCCTCCGCGTTCGGGCCCAAGGCGGCCGAGGCGGCAGCCGGGTTCGCGGACGGGCTGGTCACCATGACCCCGGACGCCGAACTGATCGGCCGCTACCGGGCGGCAGGTGGCGGCGGCCCCGTCCTCGGCGGCGTCAAGGTGTGCTGGTCGCAGGACCGCGAGCGCGCGGTCAAGACCGTCCACCGGCTCTGGCCCAGCGAGTTGCTCCCCGGCGAGCTGGCCCAGGTCCTGCCCACGCCGCGCCACTTCGAGCAGGCCACCGAGCTGGTCACCGAGGAGATGGTCGCCGAAGCCGTGACCTGCGGCGACGACCCCCAGGAGCACACCGACCGGCTGCGGGGCCACGTCGAGGCCGGCTTCGACGAGGTGTACGTCGGCCAGATCGGCCAGGAACAGGAGGGGTTCTTCGACTTCTACCGCGAGCAGGTGCTGCCGCGGCTCCCCTGACCGGGCACCCCCGCCAACTCGCTCCAGGAGGCGAGCTGTTGAGCACATCCGCCCTCGACACCCACGCGCCGCACGCCCTGCGGGACTACGCCCTGCTCGCCGACGGCCACCGGGGCGCCCTCCTCGGGCCGCGCGGCGACCTCGTGTGGATGTGCGCCCCCGCCTGGGACGACGACGCCGTCTTCGCCGCCCTCATCGGCGGGCCCGGGTGGTACGGCGTCACCCCCGCCGAACCCTTCGTGTGGGGCGGCTACTACGAGCCCGGCGGGCTGGTCTGGCGCAGCCGTTGGACCACCACCGGCGGGATCGTCGAGTGCCGCGAAGCCCTGGCCCACCCGGGCGAGCGGCACCGCGCCGTGCTGCTGCGCCGGATCGAGGCCGTCCACGGGGACGCCCGGGTGGAGGTCCACGTCCAGCCGGCGACCGGCTTCGGCGCCCACCCCCTGCTCGGGCTCCACCGCGACGAGGGGGGCGTCTGGACCGGCCGCACCGGCGGACTGCACGTACGCCTGGCCGGCGCCCCGGAGGCCCGGCCGGACGGAGCCGCGCTGCGCGCCACGATCCTGCTGGCGGCGGGCAGCCGGCGGGACCTCGTCCTGGAACTCTCGGACCGACCACTGCCTGCGCCGACCCCGGCGGACTCCCTGTGGCGGGCGACCGAGGCCGGGTGGACGGCCTGCGGGCCCGACCTGGCCGACACCCTCGGGCAGCGCGACGCCCACCATGCCCACACCGTGCTGACCGGTCTGACCGGCCCCGGCGGAGGCACCGTGGCCGCCGCCACCACGAGCCTGCCCGAGCGCGCCGAGCAGGGCCGCAACTACGACTACCGCTACGTGTGGGTGCGCGACCAGGCGTACATCGGCCAGGCCGCCGCAGCGGCGGGCGCGACGGCCCTGCTGGACGGCTCGGTGCGGTTCGTCACCGAGCGTCTGCTCGCCGACGGCCGGGCGCTCGCTCCCGCCTACACCGCCGCCGGCGGGCCCGTCCCCGACCAGCGCACCCTGGACCTGCCCGGCTACCCGGGCGGCTTCGACGTCGTCGGCAACCACGTCAACCGCCAGTTCCAGCTCGACGTGTTCGGCGAGAGCCTGCTCCTGCTCGCGGCGGCGGCCCGCCGGGACCGCCTCGACGCGGACGGCTGGCGGGCGGCGGTCACCGCCGCCGACGCGATCGCCGCCCGGCACCGCGAGCCGGACGCGGGCATCTGGGAGCTGGACGCCGACCGCTGGACCCACAGCCGGCTGATCTGCGCCGCCGGACTGCGCGCGCTCGCCGCCGTCCCCGGTGCGGGCGGCGGACGTGCGGCCCGCTGGGAGGCGCTGGCCGACCTCGTCCTCGCCGAGGCCTCCGCCGACTGCCTGCACCCCGCCGGCCGCTGGCAGCGCTCGCCCGGCCGCTCCGGCGTGGACGCGGCTCTCCTGCTACCGGCCCTGCGCGGCGCCCTGCCCGCCGACGACCCCCGCACCACGGCGACCCTGCGGGCCGTTCGGACGGACCTCGGCCAGGACCATTACCTGTACCGCTTCCGCCACGACCGGCGGCCGCCGGCGGACTCCGAAGGAGCCTTCCTGCTGTGCGGCTTCGTCATGGCCCTCGCCGAGCACCAGCAGGGGAACGGCGTCGAGGCGGTCCGCTGGTTCGAGCGCAACCGCGCCGCCTGCGGCCCGGCCGGCCTGTACGCGGAGGAGTTCGACGTCGCCCAGCGCCAGTTGCGCGGCAACCTGCCCCAGACCTTCGTCCACGCGCTGCTGCTGGAGTCCGCCGCCGCGCTCGCGTCCGGCGGGTGACCCGCCGGAGGCGTACGGCCGTTGTCCGTCGAGGACCGTCAGTGCCCTTCCGTTCCGGATCGATCCGGATCGATCCGGAACGGTCGCGCACCGGGGCCGCTGAGTTCCCAGAAGCCCCGAGAAGGCCTGGCCCTCCGGCCCTCAGGCCGTGCGGTACTCGGCGGCACGGGCGGGGGCGAGGCGCAGCCCGTGACCCGGGGCGCCGTCGGCGCCGGGGGTGACGGTGCCGCCGGCCGGGTCGAGGGTGCCGTCGAAGAGCAGCCGTTCGATCCGGACGTGGTCGTGGAACCACTCCAGGTGACGGCAGTTGGGGACGGCCGCCGCCGCGTGGGCGTGCAGGTGCGGGGCGCAGTGGGCGGAGACGTCGAGGCCGTGCGCCTGGGCGAGGGCAGCGGCGCGCAGCCAGACGGTCAGGCCGCCGCAGCGGGTGGCGTCGGCCTGGAGGCAGTCGACGGCGGGCACCATGCGGGCGAAGTACGGGAGGTCGTAGCCGTACTCGCCGGCGGTGACGTCGGGGGTGACGGCGTCGCGGACGCGGCCCAGGCCGGTGAGGTCGTCGGAGGAGACGGGCTCCTCGAACCAGGTGACGCCTTCGTCGGCGAGGGCGTGACCGATCCGGACGGCCTGCTTGCGCCGGTAGCCGCCGTTGGCGTCGGCATAGAGCTCGGTGCGGTCGCCGACGGCGGCGCGGGCGGCGCGCACCCGCTCCAGGTCGCGGCGCTCCCGGGTGCCCCAGGACTCACCGATCTTGATCTTGACCCGGGGGATGCCCTGCTCCTCGCTCCAGCCGCGCAGCTGCCGCTCCTGCCGCGCGGCCGAGTAGGTGGTGAAGCCGCCGCTGCCGTACACCGGTACGGGGCGGGCGGCGCCGCCGAGCAGCCGGGCGAGCGGCAGTCCGAGCAGATGGCCGCGCAGGTCCCACAGGGCCAGGTCGAGGGCGGAGACCGCCCCGGAGACCAGCCCCGGGCGGCCCGCGTTCCGGACCGCCCGGCCCATGGCCTCCTGGGCCCCGTCGGTGTCGTGCGGGTCACGCCCGGTGAGCAACGGGGCCAGTTCCTCGCGGATCACGGCGGCGGTGGCGGGCGCGCCGTAGGTCCAGCCGAGACCGCTGTACGGGCCGCTGACGACCTCGGCCAGGACGAGCGTCGTCCTGTCCCAGGCGAGGGTGCCGTCGGCCTCGGGCGCGTCGGTGGGAACCGTGTAGACGCTCACGCCGGTCCGTTCGATCTCGGTCATGCCCGGCCCGCGGTTCGGTCCGCGGAGCCGGGGCCGCTCCCGTCCGGCCGGTCCTCGAACGGCTCGTCCGACCAGCCGGGCGCGTCATGGTCCTCCAGCCGTTCGCGCAGCCCGTTCAGCGTGGTGCTGAGCAGACGGGAGACGTGCATCTGGGAGACGCCGATGCGGGCCGCGATCTCGGACTGGGTCAGGCCGCCCCAGAAGCGCAGTTTCAGCACGGTCTGCTCGCGTTCGGGAAGGTGTGCGAGCAGAGGGCGGACGGCGGTGCGGAAGTCGGCGAGGTCGATGCCGGGGTCGCAGCCGCCGAGACGGTCGAGCAGCGCACTGCCGCTCTCGTCGGTGTCCTGTTCGCGCAGCGCGTCCAGGGAGTTGGGGCGGTAGACCCGGCCGGCCACGAGCCCTTCGGTGGCCTGCGCCACGGTCAGGTGGAGGTCCTCGGCGATCTCCACCGGGTTCGGGAGGCGCCCGAGCTCCTGCTCCAGCCGGTCGGAGCCGCGGGCGACGCTCAGATAGAGCTCCTGCATGCTGCGCGGCACCCGGACGGGCCAGGAGGTGTCGCGGAAGAAGCGCTTGATCTCACCGGCGATGGTGGGGATGGCATAGGTGACGAACTCGACGCCGCGGTGGGGGTCGTAGCCGTCGACGGCCTTGATCAGGCCGATCGTGCCGACCTGGAGGATGTCCTCCATGTCCTCGGCGCGGTGGCGGAAGCGAGCCGCGATGAAGCGCACCAGCGGCATGTTCAGCTCGATGATCGTGCCGCGGACGTAGCTGTACGCGCCGCCCTCGCGGGCCAGGCCGATCAGCCGCTGGAACAACGCGTCGCTCAGCTCGCGCGCTTCGGTCTTGCCCAACGCGCGCAGCTCGGCCTCGGTGAACCGGGGCGGCAGTTCGGACGGGGAGGGCTCGGACGGGAGGCCGGCGGTCGTCCGCACGGCACGGTGAACGGTCTCCGGAAGGGTGGACACTTGCTTCTCCTGGGCATCGGGGTGAACGCCCAGCTCCGCGAACGGGACCGCTCGCGTGCTGTGGACTTCTTCCCCCAGGACCTGTGCCCGGCTTCTTCAAGCGAAGGTCCCGGTGGCACCCGGTGGGTGCCGGCGCGGCCGCCGGATTCGGCTACGACCGCTACGACAGGTGTTCTACCCCGACATATGACATGGAATTCACGTTTCAGGTGACTTTTTCTGATTCGTCCGATTCTCCGTGCCAGCAGACGGTTCGATTCCGTGTACAGGGAGGTCACGGTGCGGTCGGGGGCACCGCCCGCTGCTCGCCCACGGCGCGCGTTTGCCCGTGCCCGGCGCGGCTACACGCACGGACGGGCGGGGGCGGAATGGAGACCGGCAGATGACCGAGACCGGGGCTGCGGTCCGACGCAGGGCGCGCCCCCCGTGTCCTTCCCGGAGGCGACCCCTCATGGCGACGACGAACACAGGACGGACCGGGCGCGCCCACGCGCCGCGGACCGGGCGGCGGGAGTCCCCCGACGAACGGGCCGACCGGCGCTGGACCGACCTGCTCCAGGAGGTGCGGGTCGCCCAGACCGGCTCCCAGGTGCTGTTCGGCTTCCTGCTGAGCGTGGTCTTCATGGCCCGTTTCCCCCAGCTCGACGGGTTCGGGCGGGGGCTGTACGTGGTCACCGTCGTGCTCGGCGCTCTCGCCACCGGCGCGCTCACCGCACCGGTCGCCTACCACCGGATCTTCGCCGGGCACCGCCTCAAGCCCCAACTGGTCGACGCGGCCGCACGGTTGGTCGCGACCGGCCTGATCCTGCTGTCGCTCACCATCGGCTCCGCCCTACTGCTCCTGCTGCGGGTGGCGGCCGGATCCGCGGTAGCGGCCGGCATCGTCGGAGCCGTGCTGCTCTGGTTCGCCTTCTGCTGGTTCCTGCTGCCGGTCCGGCACCTGCGCCGCACCGACGGGCACTGCGCGCCACCGCCCGCGGATCCCGGCGCGGAGGACCCGCCCGGGCATGAGCCGTGACCGTTGCGGCCTTGGCGCCGCAACCCGGGTGTCTCGGCCGCGAGGTTTCGGCTCTCCACCTCCGGCAAGACGCCCGCCATGAGGATCCGTACGCGCTCCGAACCCCGTACCGTCGTCATCACCGGCGCGACCGCAGGCGTCGGCCGGGCCTGCGTCCGCGCCTTCGCCACCGGCGGCGACCGCCTCGTCCTGGTCGCCCGCGGCTCGGCCGGGCTGCATGCCGCGGCCGCCGAGGCCCTGGCCGCCGGATCACCGGTACGCACCGTCCTGGCCGACGTCTCCGACCCGGAAGCCTGCGAGGGGGCGGCCGCCCACGCGGAAGCGGAGTTCGGCCCGATCGATGTCTGGGTCAACGACGCCTTCGTGTCGGTGTTCGCGCCGTTCACCGAGATCACCCCCGAGGAGTTCAGCCGGGTCACCGAGGTCACCTACCTCGGGTACGTCAACGCCACCCGCGCCGCACTGCGCCGGATGCTGCCGCGCGACCGCGGCACGATCGTACAGGTCGGCTCGGCCATCGCCTACCGGGGCATCCCGCTGCAGACCGCCTACAGCGGCGCCAAGCACGCCATCCAGGGCTGGCACGAGGCGCTGCGCTGCGAACTGCTCGCCACCGGCTCGGGGGTGCGGGTGACCATGGTGCAACTGCCCGCCGTCAACACCCCACAGTTCGACTGGGTGCTCAACCGGTTGCGCGGCCGGGCCCGGCCCGTCCCCCCGGTCCACCAGCCCGAACTCGCCGCCCGCGCCGTCCGGTACGCCGCCGACCACCCCGGGCGCCGGGAGTACTGGGTCGGTGCCAGCACCGCCGCCACCCTGCTCGCCAACGCGGTCGCTCCCGGCCTGCTCGACCGCTACCTCGCGCGCAACGGCGTCGACGCCCAGCAGGACGACCAGCCGCACCGGGACCAGGACCCCGACAACCTGTGGACACCCGCCGACGACGACTCCGACCACGGCGCGCACGGGCGCTTCGACGCCGAGGCCCGCGAACGCAGCGCCCAGCTGTGGGCCTCCCAGCACCACGGCCTGCTCGCGGCCGGCGGAGCAGCCCTGATCGGCGCCGCGGCGGTCGGCGCCCTGGCCCGGGGGCGGTGACGGCGGTGACCGGGCGGATGAACTCACCGCCCCGGCGCGCGCGTTGACCGAACGGGACGGATCGCCATGGACCCCGCGGAAGCACTGCGACGGATCGCCTTCCTGCTGGAGTGGGACGGTGCCTCGCCCTACGTTTCGCCGCCCCGGCCCCGGAAACCCGCCTGTCATGGACGTCACCCCCGTTTCTCCCACGCCGGCACCCCCGCAAGGGGGCCGAGCGGCATGCTGCTGATCAGACCGCCGGGCGTCTACCGACCCCAGGGCGACACCGAGTTGCTGGTCTCCTGCCTGCACCGCGAGCGCCTCGGCAGCGGCAGCCGGGTGCTCGACCTCTGCACCGGGACGGGAGCGGTCGCCCTCGCGGCCGCCGAGGACGGCGCCCGGGTGACGGCGGTGGACCTCTCCAGCCGTGCCGTGGCCACCGCCTGGCTCAACGCCAAGCTACACCGCAGCGGCATCCGGCTGTACCGGGGCGACCTGCTGGCCCCCGTCGCGGAGCTGAGCTTCGACCTGATCACCGCCAATCCGCCCTACGTCCCGGCAGCGGCCACCGCGGCTGCCGGGACCGGGCCCGGGCTCGCGTGGGACGCGGGACCGGACGGACGGCTGGTGCTGGACCGGATCTGCCGGGAGGCACCCCGGCGGCTGGCCCGCGGGGGCGTCCTGCTCCTCGTCCAGTCCTCCCTCTCGAACGTCCCGGCCACGCTGGTCTCCCTCGGCGCGGCCGGACTGCGGACGACGGTGGCAGCTCGTCGCCGGCAGGCCTTCGGACCGGTGATGACTGCACGGGCCGCACGCTTCGAGCGGCTCGGGTTGATCGCGCCGGGCCAGCGACACGAAGTCCTGGTGGTGGTGCGCGGTGTCCGGGAACGCTGACCGGCCGACCACCCGGGTGGTCGCGGTGCCGGGCGGCCCGCTGCTCGTCGAGGGTCCGGTGGAAGTGGTCCTGCCGAACGGAGAGGTCCGGGTGTCCGAACGACCGGTCGTGGCACTGTGCGCGTGCCACCGGAGCCGGTACTACCCGTTCTGCGACACCAGCCACCGACGCCCCCGCAGGCGCCGCTCGAACGATACGGGCACCTCAAGCAGCGGGGACGCCAGCGGGAAGCGCGGCGGGAAGGGCTGAACGCAGGGATGTACGGCCGGCCCGCCAGCAGCCGAGCAGGTGGTCGGCGAACCGGCCCTCGACGACCTGCGCGGCCGCCAGCCCGAAGGCGATGTCCGCTGCCAACTCCGGCTCGCTCGCCATCAGTTGCTCCACGACCCCGTGCCGGACCAGCTGCTCGTGGACGGCGTCGGCCTCCACGTGCTCCCGGTAGAACAGCGTCCCGTCCGGCCCGCCGCCGAGCCGCTCCAGTGCGGCGGCCAGCCGAGCGGACCCGGGCGAGGAGGTGATCTCCAGGGCGGCGAACTGCCCGACGGCCGCACCCCGCAACGCCCGGTGCAGGCCGAAGAGTGTCATCAGGTTGACCACCGCGAGGGCAGGGGCCGGTACGAGGTCCAGGTAGTGCGCGTAGCCCGGATCGAGGCCGAAGGCCGCCATCATCCGGGCGTACAACCCGGCATGGGCACGTTCGGGGCGCCCGGCACCGTACTCGTCGTAGACGATCGCCATCAGGACGGCCTGCGCCGGCCCGTGGATCCTCGGCAGCATCCACAGCTGCGGATCGGCCTCCTTGAGGTGGTAGACCGAACGGTGCACCAGGTACTCGCGCACGTGCCGGAGCCTGCCCTCGTCGCGCAGGAAGTGCGACGGCCCGGTGTCCTCCGGGGATTCCGCCAACAGCTGGTTGAGGGCCTCCGGCACCGGCCGGACGGGCTCCGCCTCGGCGCGCACGGCGGCGAGGAACGACCGCTCCAACTCCCGCCGCAGGTGCAGCAGTTCCGGCTCCCACTCCCAGCCCGGCAGGACCCCGGCCAGCCCCCGGTCATGGAGCTCGTAGCACAGGTGCAGCGCGAACTGGTGGTCCTCGCCCCAGGGATCGCCGAACGGCTCCGGCGACGGCACCAGCAACCGCCCCGACCCCGGCGGCCCCGCTGTCACCAGTCCCAGCACCGCCGCCGACAACGGCCCCCGCACCCCGTACCCCGCGCCCCGCTCCCGTCCGTCCATCATTCCCGCCTCCTCCCACACCCTTCCCCCGGTTTGTCGGTCAAGCCCCGGTCGGTCAGGCCAGTCGGTCAGATCTCCTCCTCCATGCGGATCGCGTCCCTGAGGTCCTGCATGGCTTCGCTCCGATTGCCCTCCTCCTCCGCGAGCAGGGCCGCGGCGATGGCGTCGAGCTTGCGCTGGATCGCGTGCTCGGCCCGGCGTTCGGCGTTCTTGAGCAGCGCGAGCAGCAGCAGCGTGACGGCCGACATCATGTCGCCGACGAGGAGCTGCCACGAGGTCGAGAGTCCCGCGACGTGCACCGCGACGAAGCCCGCCACGAGCAGGACGCACAGCGCGTAGAACAGTGGGGAACTGGTCAGGTTGGACGCGCGCTCCGCCAGCCGCGCGAACCGTCCCCGGCCGCGCTCGGCCGGGTGGTCGAGCGTCATGGTCCCATCACCCGCCCGGCGAGGTCCGGCCGGTGCTCCGCACCGTGCAAGCGGTAGACCGCGAAGGCCCGTCCGATGACCGGCTGCGCCACGTTGCGCACGCGCACGCCGCAGGCCGTGAGGCCCCGCTCGGTGCCGAGGTGCGCATGGCCGTGGACGGCGAGGTCGGCCCCGGCCGCGTCGATCGCCTCGGCGAGCAGGTAACTGCCCAGGAAGGGGTAGATCTCCGGCTGTTCCCCCGCCAGGGTGTCGGGCACGGGGGCGAAGTGCGTGAGCGCGATCCGTAGGTCGCAGCCCTCTGCCGCCAGTCCTTCCAGCGCGCCCCGCAGCCCGTCCGCGCACTCCCGGGAGTGCCGCATGAACGCCTTCATCTCCGGTTCCCCGAACTCCCCGCCGCCGCGCCCGGCGAACCCGCCGCCGAACCCCTTGGTGCCGGCCACCCCGACCAGCCGACCGTTCGCCCGCACGACGGCCGCCGAGCGCTCCAGCACCCGGACGCCGTGGCCGGCCAGGATCCGGGCGACCTCTTCGGGACAGCCCGCGTCGTAGTCGTGGTTGCCGAGCACCGCGATCACCGGGACGGCCAGGGCCTCGACCTCCTCCCCGACCACCTCGGCCTCCGCCGGTGTCCCGTGCCTGGTCAGGTCTCCGGCCAGCAACAGCAACTCGGCCGCGTCGCCCAGCGTGGCGAAGGCGGGCCGCAGCAAACCCCGGCTGTCCGGGCCGAGGTGGATGTCCCCCACGGCGGCGACCCGGATCACGGCAGGTCCTCCCCGCCCGTCGGTGGTCTGCCGTCGGCCAGCACGATGTCGGTGTGCACCACCAGGCCGACCAGGGCCTCGCCGACGATGCGTTGGACGGCCGCGCGGCGCTGGGCGGTCGGCACGGTGCCCCGGACGGTGACGTGGGCGCCGTGCAGTTCGATCCGCAGGCCGAGTTCACCGACCTCGTCATCGGCGAGCCGGTCGCGAAGGTGGGCGATGCGGTACTCGGTGTCATCGGTCATCATCGGTCTCCCCGTCGCGCTTCCCATGGGTTCCCCCTTCGGGTCCGTCGGACCGGCCGTCCGGCCCGATCACCTGGAGCCGTTCGAGCAGGTACAGGAAGGCGTCCGGCATCGGCGTCCCGCCGCGCTCGGCACGCACCCGTCGCCAGTCGACCTTCTCCCGCAGCGGCCGGACCACCGCGAGCACCGCACCGAAGTCGCAGTGGTGCTCGGAGAATGCCGCCAGCAGGCTGCTCACCAGGTCGGTGGCGGCGAGCACCGGCATGTGCACGGAGTCGACCGGCAGCACCTCGGCGCGGTCCAGCAGCTCCGAGGTGACCGGGCGCTTGGCGAGTTCGAGGATCAGGTCGACGTCCTGGCCCAGACAACGGGCCTTGATCAGCCAGTCCTCCGGTGGCAGGTACACCTGGAGCCCGGCCTCACGCAAGGTGCGGGTCACGGCTTCGGCGTCCTCCCAGCGGACGCAGAAGTCCGCGTCGTGCTGGAGCCGCACGGTCGCGCCGTGCGCGTAGGCGGCGACCCCGCCGGCGAGCGCGAACGGATGCCCCTTGGCTTTCAGCAGCGAGCCGATCCGCTTGGCCGTCTCCAGGATCGCCTGGGCCCGGTCGGGCGGGAGCCGCCCGGCCGGAGCCGGGCCGGGCCAGTCGTCCACCCCATGGTTCGGGACCGCGGTCGGTTCGAGGTGTTCGGTGCGCTGGTCCACCACGCCTCCAGGGCTGTCGTCGACACCTCCGGCCGGACTGTCCGGCCGGAACGCTCCGGCGGGTACCCGGCCGGCCCTCGTTCACTCCGCACGGAGCCCGACTGCTCCGGGCTCCCGTTTGACCTCCGTCGCCGGGGGCAGGCGCGGGTCGAGCCCGTCCCCGGACGAGGCCCGACAAGGAAACCGGTCCGAGCGGTCCGACCAACCGCCCGGACCGCTCGCGTGCCGTCGACACGCACAGGCGACACAGCACAGGAGTAGCGACCGTGGGACCCCGCCGAACGATCCGATCACCTGACGACCCGCCCCCGTGACGGATCCGGGGGCTCGGAGGGCCGCCTCACAGGCCCGGCAGCCCCGGCCCACCGCGCTCGGCGGGTACCAGAGCTCGCCGGGGTGGCGGGGGCGATGGTGCGACCGGGCAACACCGGTCCCGCCCGTGGACGCGGCTCACGACCCACTGCCGCCGTCCGTCGCCTCCGGGCCCCGGCGGGCCCGGGCGAACACACAGCCGGCCAGGGCGCCCCCGTACACGGTGTAACCGACACCGATGAGCCAGGACTGGACGATCAGGACCGTCCCCACCGTGCCGTAGGACACCGCGTTGGACACCAGCAGCGGCGCGAACACCAGCCGGGAGAAGAGGTGCAGACCGGCCAGCGCGAGGACGGTCGCGACCGCCCCCGGGAACAATTCGCGGGCCGGGACACGGCCGGCGAGCAGCAGGTGCGGGAGCCACCAGAAGAGCAGCAGGCCGCCGGCGACGGTGACGCCGATCCGGAAGGTCGGCTGCGCGCCCGACCGGTGCCAGGGCGAGCCGCTCCAGGCGGCCAGCACGATGTAGCCCATCAGCGCGGCCAGACCGAGGGCCTGTCGCCAGACCGCGTGCCAGGGGCCTCGGTGCGTCCGCCAGATCCGCTGGTAGACGCCTTGGACGGCGGCCATCAGGGAGATCCCGAAGACCGCGAGGGCGGCCAGGCCGAAGCCGGTCGTGGTGCTGAGCACCTGGCCGCGGGAGGCGAACAACCGGTGGACGGCGACCGCACCCCGGCCGCGCGCGCCCAGGGCGTCGATGATCCACTGCGCGATGCCCGTACCGCGCGTGGGGAAGGCAGCGGCGATGACGATCAGCAGCGGTACGAGCGTCACGAAGAACAGGGCCGCGAAGGCCATCGAGCGCTGGAGCACCTCGACTCTGCTGCCCTCGTCCCAGACGTCCCGCACGAACGCCCGCAGGGCCCGCCACCAGCTGCGCACGGTAACTCCAGGCTTCGGCCGACACTCCTCGACCGCCCACGTCCGACCCGGTCTGATGCGGGCGGCCCGCCTTCGCGCGTGCCCGTCGTCACCCGCCGCAAACGACGGCCCGCCCTACCGGCTCCCGACGACTCCCGACCGTTTCCCGCCGACCGCTCCGGGCACGCGCGCCGCATGAAGACGTCCGGCTCCGCTCGGGCGGCCAAGCGCCGCCGCTACCTCCTCTGCCCGCCACGCCACTTCGCCGTGGAGTACGCCATCAACCCGTGGATGGACCCGGCCCGGCCGGTCGATCCGGCTACCGCGCTCCGGCAGTGGAACGAGCTGCGCGCCGTCCTGCTCGACCTCGGGCATCGCGTCGAACTCATCTCCCCCGTAAGGGGGTTGCCGGACATGGTGTTCACCGCGAACGGCGCCACGGTGGTCGACGGCCGGGTCCTGGTCGCCCGCTTCCGGCACCACCAGCGCGCGGCGGAGGCGGAGGCGCACCGGCGCTGGTTCGTGGCGGCGGGCTACCGGCCGGTACACACGGCGGGGCCGGTCAACGAGGGCGAGGGCGACTTCCTGCTCGCGGGGCCGCGGATCCTGGCCGCCACCGGCTTCCGCACAAGTCGGGCGGCGCACCGCGAGGCCCGCCGGCTGCTGGACCGTCCGGTGGTCACACTGACCCTGGTCGACCCGCGGTTCTACCACCTCGACACCGCGCTCGCCGTCCTCGACGACGACCGGATCATGTACTACCCGCCCGCGTTCGCCCCGGCCAGCAGGCACCTGCTGCACCTGCTCTACCCGCGGGCGATCCTCGCCTCCGAGGCGGACGCGGTGGCGTTCGGGCTCAATGCCGTCAGCGACGGCCGCCACGTCGTCCTGCCCGCCGCCGCCCGCGGACTGGCGGGCCGCCTGCACGCCGAGGGGTACGTCCCCGTACCGGTCCGGATGCCCGAACTCCTCAAGGGCGGCGGCGGCCCGAAGTGCTGCGTGCTCGAACTGCGCCCCGCCCGGCCGTCTGCCGTGCCTGTTCGCCTCACCACGGGCACCCGGATCCGGGACGGAACGGATCGCGCGGGTTTGCGCCCCCGGCAGTCGGACAGACGCCGGAGCGTCGAATCGTCGATGACCGAGGAGGTACGGCCGATGCACCGTGGCAACGGCACCATGACCGGGCGAACCGCCCTGGTGACCGGCTCCTCCCGGGGCCTCGGCCTGCTGATCGCGGGTGAACTCGCGGACCGCGGTTGCCGGGTGATGTGGTGCGGCCGCGAGGAGCCACGAGATGTTCCAACACAAGGACGGCGGCGTGGCCAAGGTGCTGTTCCAGCCCTGAGTCCGTCACCGAGGCGTCCCTGCCGACGAAGGAGGAGACATGCCGGCCGGTTCGAGCAAGAAGCGTGAGCGCCAGTACGAGCACATCAAGGAGAGCGCTCTGGACCGGGGGGAGAGCGAGAAGCGGGCCAAGGAGATCGCCGCCCGCACGGTGAACAAGGAACGGGCGCGGCACGGCGAGTCCAGGACGGCCAGCCGTTCCTCGATCCACGACATCTCGTCCGCGCGACGCGGCGGCCTGCGGTCCCACTCGGGTTCCCAGGGGCCGACCAAGGAGCAGCTCTACAACGAGGCCAAGCAGCGCAACATCCACGGCCGCTCGAAGATGAACAAGAAGGAACTCGCCGACGCGCTCGGACACTGACGCGCCCGCGCGGCGGCTCGACTGCCGTTGCGCGGGCCACCGAGTGCGTGGGAAGGAACGCCCGATGGACAACGCCGGAGTGACCGCCGGGCTGCTGCGCGAGTACGGACGGACCTACGCCGCCGAGGCCGGCATCACCCTGCGCGACAAACCCGCCCCGCTGTACCGGCTACTGGTCCTGACCATGCTGTGCTCGATCCGGATCAAGGCGGAGATCGCCACCGCCGCAGCCCGGGAGCTGTTCGCCGTGAGGCTGCGGACCCCGCGCGCGATGGCGGACTCCAACTGGCAGGACCGGGTGGACGCGCTGGGCCGGGCGCACTTCGTCCGGTACGACGAGAGCACCGCCACCGCCCTCGGCGACGGCGCCGCGCTGCTGCTCGACCGCTACGCGGGTGACCTGCGGAAGCTGCACGGGCAGTCCGACGGCGAGCCAGGGAGGCTGCGCGAGCTGCTGCAGGAGGTCCCCCGGATCGGACCGGTGGGCGCCGACATCTTCTGCCGCGAGGCCCAGGCCGTCTGGCCGGACCTGCGCCCCTTCTTCGACGAGCGCGCCTGCGCGACCGCGGCCGAACTCGGCCTGCCGCACACCCCGAACGGCCTCGCGAAGCTGGTCCCGCCGACGGACCTGGCCCGGCTGGCGGCCGCCCTGGTGCGGGTGCGCCTGGCCAAAGGGGTGGCGAAGGCCCGGCGCGCCGCCTGAACCGGGCTCGGCGGGCCGTCTCCATGCCCCAGTGCCCCCCGCTACCGGGGCGACAGGATCGCCGCCGTCCTCACACGACGGCACCACCCACGTTCCCCACCGCCGATGATTCCGCCGCGGCCGTCCGGGTACCCGCCCGAGCGCGCCCCGGGGCCGGCCCGGATCGCGAACAGGACGAGGAGGAGCCGTGGAGGACGTCCCGCAGGGCGGAGCCGGTGGTGTTCCGCTCGACGACACCGACCAGAAGCACCCGATCCACCCGCCGGGAAGCAGGAGTGAGACGGAAGCCGACGAGGAGGAGGGCGAAGCGACCACCGCCGAGCCCAGCCGGAGTCGGCACCTCGCCCCGGCGGAGACCCACGGGGGACCGGACGAGCAGCCGGACGAGAGCGGAGGGCGCCCGGCGCGCGCCGAGCCGCACTCGACGACGGAAAGGCAAGGGCCATGAGCGACGCAACCACGAGTGACGGAGCCATGGGTGACGACGTCTACCAGCCGACCGGGAACATGGAGGAGCAGGCGGACGCCGCGCCCCTGGATCTGGAGGACGCGGTGGACGAGCGCGACTACGACGACCTGCTCGACGAGGGTTACTCGCCGCCGGAGAAACCGCGGGGTGTCGGCAGGACCGGCGAGACGGCCGCCGAGCAGCGCGACGGCGAGACCCTGGACCAGCGCCTCGCCCAGGAGGAGCCCGACGTCCCGCCCGGCGGGGGCGACGAGGGCGACGGGATCGGCGACCTGCCCGGCGGAGCGGGCGAGCCGGTCGACCGGGAGGCCGCGGGCACCCGCCGCGCCGGCCGCCTGGTGGCCCCCGACGAGGGCGTCCGACCCGACACGGAGAAGGCCCTCCTCGCCTCCGACGTCGGAATCGACGGCGGCGCCGCGGGCGCGGAGGAGGCCGCAGTGCACGTCGTCCCGAACGAACAGGGCGAAACCGGCCGATAGCGTCCGCGCCGGTCCCCTCAGCCGCTGGCCCGGGCTCCGGACGACCCGGGGCAGCGCCCGGGTCGGACCCGGAGGTATGGAACTCCACCGCGATGCCCGAACGCGGGGTGGGCACCTGCGCCGACGCCTCCAAGCCGCCACGTTTTGTCCCCCTCTTGGCGGTTACCCGCACTTGATGGGTGCTCCCGCCACGCCCGACGACCGCCGCCGGGACCAGCTGCGGGGACCACGGAGGAAAGATCATGAAGGTTGCCGACTACCTGTTGCGACGGCTGCGCGAGTGGGAGGTCGAGCACGTCTTCGCCTACCCCGGCGACGGCATCAACGGACTGCTCGCCGCGTGGGGCCGGGCCGAGGACCGGCCGCGGTTCATCCAGGCCCGTCACGAGGAGATGGCCGCCTTCCAGGCCGTGGGGTACGCCAAGTTCTCCGGCCGTACCGGGGTGTGCGCGGCCACCTCCGGTCCCGGCGCGATCCACCTGCTCAACGGGCTGTACGACGCGAAGCTCGACCACGTCCCGGTGGTGGCGATCGTGGGGCAGACCGACCGCAGCGCCATGGGCGGCTCCTACCAACAGGAGGTGGACCTCCTGTCGCTCTACAAGGACGTGGCCGCCGAGTTCTGCGAGATGGTCACCGTCCCCGCACAGCTGCCCAACGTCCTGGACCGGGCGATCCGCATCGCCACCACCCGGCGCACCGTGACCGCGCTGATCGTCCCCGCCGACGTGCAGGAACTCGACTACGAGCCGCCCGCCCACGTCTTCAAGCAGGTCCCCTCCAGTCTCGGGGTCCCCCACTACGCGCCGGTGCCGGGGGACGACGACCTGGCCCGGGCCGCAGAGGTCCTGAACGCGGGCGAGAAGGTGGCCGTGCTGATCGGCCAGGGCGCGCGCCGGGCCCGCGCCGAGGTCGAGCAGGTCGCGGAACTCCTCGGTGCTGGCGTCGCCAAGGCCCTGCTCGGCAAGGACGCCCTCCCCGACACGCTGCCGTACGTCACCGGCTCGATCGGCCTGCTCGGCACCCGGCCCTCCTACGAGATGATGCGCGACTGCGACACCCTGCTCGTGGTCGGATCGAGCTTCCCCTACAGCCAGTTCCTGCCCGCCTTCGACCAGGCCAGGGCAGTGCAGATCGACCTCGACCCGTCCATGGTCGGCCTGCGCTACCCGTTCGAGGTGAACGTCGTCGGCGACGCCGCCGAGACTCTGCGCCGGCTGCTCCCGCTCCTGGAGCGCAAGGAGGACCGCACCTGGCGCAAGACGGTCGAGGAGAACACCGAGCGCTGGTGGGAGGTGATGCGGCGCCGGGCCGAGGTCACCGCGGACCCGGTCAACCCGGAGTACGTGCTGCACACCCTGGACGCGTTGCTGCCCGAGGACGTCATGCTGTCCTCCGACTCCGGGTCGGCCGCCAACTGGTACGCCCGCCACCTGCGGATGCGCGGCAGCATGCGCGGCTCGCTCTCCGGCACGCTGGCCACGATGGGCCCCGGCGTGCCGTACGCGATCGGCGCCAAGTTCGCCCACCCCGATCGGCCGGCCATCGCCGTCGTCGGCGACGGCGCCATGCAGATGAACGGCCTGGCCGAGCTGATCACCGCCGCCAAGTACTACCACGAGTGGACGGATCCGCGCCTGGTCGTGGCGGTGCTGAACAACCAGGACCTGAACCAGGTCACTTGGGAGATGCGCGCCATGCAGGGTGCCCCGCAGTTCGAGCCCTCCCAGCACCTGCCCGACGTCCGCTACGCCGACGTCGCCCGGTCGTTCGGCCTCGACGGCGTACGGGTCGAGCGGCCCGAGGACGTGAGGCCCGCCTGGAGCCGGGCGCTGGCGGCCGACCGGCCGTTCGTCATCGACTTCCGCACCGACCCGGCGGTGCCGCCGATCCCGCCGCACGCGACCTGGGACCAGGTCAAGGCCGCCGCCTCCGCCGTGCTGCACGGCGACAGCGACCGGGTAGCCGTCGTCCGCCAGGGGGTCAAGGCCAAGGTCCAGGAGTTCCTGCCCGGCGGCCGGAGCTGACCATGGCCGACGCGCGGAAGGTGGACGTGGACCTGGCGGCCCTGGGACGGGCGCTGCGGGAGGAGGTGGACGGCGAGGTCCGCTTCGACGCGGGCAGCCGCGGCGCGTACGCGACCGACGGCTCCAACTACCGGCAGGTCCCGCTCGCTGTGGTGGTGCCCCGGACCGTCGAGGCGGGCGCGACGGCGCTCGCGGTGTGCTCGCGGTTCGCCGCACCGGTGCTGTCCCGCGGCGGCGGCACCAGCCTGGGCGGACAGTGCACCAACACCGCCGTCGTCATCGACTGGACGAAGTACTGCAACCGCCTGCTGTCGGTGGATCCGCACGCACGGACCTGCGTCGTGGAGCCCGGCATCGTGCTGGACGAACTGAACCGGCAACTCGCCCCGCACGGGCTGATGTTCGGTCCCAAGCCGTCCACCCACACGCACTGCGCGCTGGGCGGGATGATCGGCAACAACAGCTGCGGCGCCTCCGCCCAGGCCTACGGCAAGACCGTCGACAACGTCCGACGCCTGGAAGTGCTCACCTACGACGGCATCCGCTTCTGGGCCGGCCCCACCGACGGCGGGGAGTACCAGCGGATCGTGCGCGCGGGCGGTCCGCGAGCCCGCCTGTACCGGGGCATGAAGGAGCTCATCGACCGCAACCTGGCCGCCGTCCGGCGCCGCTACCCCAAGATCCCTCGCCGGGTGTCCGGCTACAACCTGGACTCGCTGCTGCCGGAGAACGGCTTCGACGTGGCCAGGGCCCTGGTCGGCAGCGAGGGCACCCTGGTGGCCGTCCTGCGGGCCGAACTCGAACTGGTCCCGGTGCCGGCCGCCGAAGCCCTGCTGGTGCTCGGGTTCGACGACATCTACCGGGCGGCCGACGCCGTCCCCGAACTGCTCGCGCACAGCCGGCCCAGCCAGTTGGAGGCCGTCGACGGACGCATGGCCCAGCTCATGCGCGAGGAGCACGCCCACCTCGACTCCCTGGAGCAGCTGCCCGAGGGCGACAGCTGGCTGCTCCTCCAGTTCACCGGCGACACCGAGGAGGAGGCCGACGGCAAAGCCCGGGACCTGCTGCGCGCGCTCGACCGGTCCGAGGACGACCCGTCCGTCGCACTCTCCGACGACCCGCCGCGCGAGCAGGAGATGCTCAGGGCCCGGGAGGCCGGACTGGGCGTGACCGCCCGGCCCCCGGACGGCGCCGAGACCTGGGAGGGCTGGGAGGACTCCGCCGTCGCACCCGAGAAGCTGGGCGACTACCTTCGCGACCTGGAACGGCTCTTCGACCGCTACGGCTACCAACAGGCTTCCCTGTACGGGCACTTCGGGCAGGGATGTGTCCACACCCGGATCCCGTTCGAACTGCGCGAGGGCCGTGGGGTCGAGGCGTTCCGGGCCTTCCTGTTCGAAGCGGCCGACCTGGTCGTCTCCTACGGCGGTTCGCTGTCCGGGGAGCACGGTGACGGCCAGGCCCGCGGCGAACTGCTGCCCCGGATGTTCGGCGCACCCCTGGTCGAGGCGATGGGCGAGCTCAAGGCCCTGTTCGACCCGGGCGACCGGATGAACCCGGGCAAGGTCGTCCGCCCGTACCGCGTCGACGACAACCTGCGCCTCGGCGCCCGGTGGCGCCCCGAACCGCACCGCGCGACGCAGTTCGCGTACCCCGACGACGGCGGCGACTTCGGGCAGGCCGTCCTGCGGTGCGTCGGCATCGGCAACTGCCGCAGCCACCAGGGCGGAGTGATGTGCCCCTCGTACCGCGCGACCCTGGAGGAGGAGCACTCCACCCGCGGCCGGGCCCGGCTGCTGTTCGAGATGCTCGGCGGCCACGACGACTCCCCCGTGACCGACGGCTGGCGCTCCACCGAGGTCCGCGACGCCCTGGACCTCTGCCTGGCCTGCAAGGGCTGCAAGTCCGACTGCCCGGTGGGCGTCGACATGGCCACTTACAAGGCCGAGTTCCTCTCCCACCACTACCGCCACCGACCGCGCCCGGCCGCCCACTACACGATGGGCTGGCTCCCGCTGTGGGCCCGCCTCGCCTCCTCCGCACCGGGGACGGCCAACGCCGCCCTGCACGCGCCGGGGATCGGTCGGCTCGGCAAGCGCCTGGCCGGGGTCGACCCGCGCCGCGAGGCTCCCCTGTTCGCCCCCGAGACCTTCCAGGACCACCGGCACCGGGCCGGCCGGCCGCAGCCCGATCCGGGCGACCCGCGCACCCTGCTGCTGTGGCCCGACACCTTCACCAACCATCTGCACCCGCATGTCGCCGACGCCGCCGTCCGGGTGCTGGAGGACGCCGGCTTCCGGGTCGCCGTACCGCCGGGGCCGGTGTGCTGCGGCCTGACCTGGATCTCGACCGGCCAGCTCGACACCGCCCGCCGGGTCCTGCGGCGCACCACTCGGGTGCTGCGCCCCTGGCTGGAGGCCGGAACACCGGTCATCGGCCTCGAACCCTCCTGCACGGCCGTCTTCCGGGCCGACGCCCCCGACCTGCTCGCCGGCGACCAGGACGTCGAGCGGCTCGCGGCGCAGACCCGGACCCTCGCCGAACAGCTCGTCAACCACGCCCCCGCAGGCTGGCGGCCGCCGCAGGTGGGGCGGGCCGCGACCGTGCAGACCCACTGCCACCAGCACGCCGTCCTCGGCGTCGACCCCGACCGCGAGTTGATGCGCCGCGCCGGCCTCGACGCCGAGGTACTGGACGAGGGCTGCTGCGGACTGGCCGGCAACTTCGGCTTCGAGCAGGGGCACTACGACCTGTCGCAGAAGATCGCCGAGCAGGGCGTGCTGCCCGCCGTCCGCGCCACCGCTCCCGGTGCCTACGTCCTGGCGGACGGATTCAGCTGCCGCACCCAGATCGACCAGGCCGACACCGGCCGAACGGCCGTCCACCTGGCCGAGGTCCTGGCCCTGGCCCTCGACGGTCCGCCGCCCGCCGACCACCCCGAGCAGGCGGTGCCCCGTCCGCAGCCGAATCCGGCCGCCGCCCGACTCCTCATCCTGGGGTCGGCCGGCGCCGTGGCGGGGCTGGCCACCGCCGCCGCCTTCGCCGCCCGCTGCCGGACGAGGAGGGATCCCTGACACCGGCCTGCGCACCGACCGGGGCTCGCCTGCACCGACCAGGGCGGGCTCCGGCTGTTTCGGGCGGGTCGGTCAGACGGGCCACCAGGCGGTCGGAGCGGGGGCGAGTCGACCCGGGTCGGCCGGAGTTCCTGCAACAGGGCCTCCACCGCGCGGTGGTCGGCGAGTTCGCGTTCCGCATCGAAGGCCTCCTCGTCTTCGGCTCCCCCGTGAAGACCAAACGGGGGCCGTCGGCGGCGCCACCGCAGATGGATCCGCACGGACCCGCGTTGTTTACCTCGGCCGTTCCCGGGCAACCGCACGGTACGTCCCGGCTCCGGAGCGACCACCGGGACGGCCAACGTCACCCACTTGTGACGGCCGGCACCCCAGGCCGACCGCCACAGTGGGTGCGCTCACCCCGGGCCGGACACGTCGAACGATGCACGAAGCCCACAACCGTTTCCACGACGACGGAACGGGTAGCCGCACGGGACCCAGCCCACTCCCCCGGAGGTCTCCTCTCACTGGGCCTGCCGGCAGCCGGTCTGCGCACCTCGGCCGCGCCCGTGTTCTGGGCGTTCACCGGGTGCTGGGCGCTGACGCTCACGATCGCGTTCGCCGTGTTGTGCGCGTGCACGGAGGCCCGCCGAAGGGAGCGCTGACCGTCTGTGGCCACGTTGTTCCTACTGGTACTGCCGGTGTACAGCCGTCCGGGGGCGGAGGAAAATCGGTCGCACAAGGGCGGGGAAGCCCACGAGGAGGCCAGATCATGAGAAGCCTCAAACGCCGCTACGCGGTGACCCTGCCCGGACCGGTCGGAGCCCACGGCCCTCCGACCGTCGTCGTGGTGCACGAGACCCAGGCGGTCGGCCCGGACGGCGGCTGCATCTGGGAGAGCGCGGACGGGGACCTGCAAGTGGAGATCAGAGGCGAGGTGGCCGCCGTTCTCGGCGCACCTCCGGACGGCGCGCCCCGGCAGGATTCCTGCCTGCACGCCGTCCTGCTGCCGTAACGCCTTCCGCGAGGCTGTCCGGGTTCACCGGGCGGCCTCCGCCATGCGCGGAGTCAGCGCTGTGGGAAACGATGCTGCTCGACGAGGCCGGCGAAATCGCCCCAGAACACCGGCCCGGTTGCCTCGTCGGCACCGCAGACCGCTACACCCGCCGTCGCGTTCGGAAGATCGAGGCCGGCCATGTGGGACAGCTCGACGCCGGAGCCCAGCAGCGCGACGGGCTTGCCGTGGCGCAGCGTCTCGGCGAGGAAGCGGACCGCGTCCGGATCGACGCGACGGGCCAGGTCGCCGAAATCGGGGACCACCAGCGCGTCGTACAGGACCGAGGCGACGGTCGGCAGCGGCCGGTCCACCGGCACCCGGGCGCCGTCATTCGCGAGCACGTGGCCGCCGTGCGCGGCCAGTGTCTCCACCACGGCGCCCCGGGCACCCAACTGCTCGTGCGCGGAACGGATCTGTTCCCCGTCCACGCCCGGAGCCGCCAGTACGGCGACCTTGCGGGTGCGGATGCCGGAGCCGCGCAGGTTCTCCAGGCTCAGCGCGGGGGAAGTCCGCGGCCCGGCCGTGCCGCTACCGGCCGATGCCGTCGCGTTGTCTGCGGGCTCGGCCTCGGACTCGGCCTCGGGCTCGGGTTCGGGCTCGCCGATCCGCCGGGCGACCTCCGCGGCCAGCCCGCCGTCCACGTGCACCAGGTTGCCGACCATGCGCCGGCGCACCGCGTCGTCCCCGACCTTGCCGAGCTCGAAGGCGAAGGCGGCGGTGATGTGCCGCTGTTCCCAGTCGCTCATGCTGTGCCAGAACAGCGCGGCCTGGCTGTAGTGGTCGGCGAAACTGGAACTGCGGCGGCGCACGGCCGCGCCGTCGATCCGCTCCTGGTAGTGCTGGAACACCCCCTCGGGCAGGTGGCCGCCGCCCATCGTGAAGGGGCAGCCGCCGCCGACGGAGTTGGGGGTGTAGCTGGTTCCGTCGTGAACGACCTGCTGGCCGTAGCCGTCGCGGTGGTTGGTGCGCACGTCGGCGAGCGGGCGGTTGACTGGCAACTGGGTGAAGTTGGGCCCGCCCAGGCGGATCAGCTGGGTGTCCAGGTAGGAGAAGTTGCGGCCTTGGAGCAGCGGGTCGTTGGTGAAGTCGATGCCCGGGACGATGTTGGCGGTGTGGAAGGCCACCTGCTCGGTCTCGGCGAAGAAGTTCTGCGGGTTGCGGTCCAGGACCATCCGCCCGACCGGGCGCACCGGGACGAGTTCCTCCGGGACCAGCTTGGTCGGGTCCAGCAGGTCGAAGGGGAAGGCGAACTCGTCCTCCTCCGGGATGAGTTGGACGCCGAGTTCGTACTCGGGGAAGTCGCCGGCCGCGATCGCCTCCCACAGGTCGCGGCGGTGGAAGTCGGGATCGCGTCCGGCGGTGAGCTGGGCCTCGTCCCAGACTTGGGAGTAGGTGCCGAGCTTCGGCGTCCAGTGGAACTTCACGAAGGTGCCCCGGCCGCCGGCGTCGACGAGGCGGAAGGTGTGCACGCCGAAGCCCTGCATCATCCGGTAGCTGCGGGGGATGGCCCGGTCGGACATCACCCACATCAGCATGTGGGTGCTCTCGGGCTGGAGGGAACAGAAGTCCCAGAAGGTGTCGTGGGCGGAGGCGCCGGTGGGGATCTCGTCCGCCGGCTCGGGTTTCACCGCGTGGACGAAGTCGGGGAACTTGGCCGCGTCCTGGATGAAGAAGACCGGCATGTTGTTGCCCACGAGGTCGTAATTGCCGTGCCTGGTGTAGAACTTGGTGGCGAAGCCGCGGACGTCGCGCACGGTGTCGGCGGACCCGCGCGGGCCCTGCACCGTCGAGAAGCGTACGAAGACCGGCGTGCGCCGGCCGGGTTCCTGGAGGAAGTCGGCGCAGGTGAACTCCGCCAGCGACGCGTACGGTTCGAAGAAGCCGTACGCTCCCGCGCCGCGGGCGTGCACCACACGCTCGGGGATGCGCTCGTGGTCGAAGTGGGTGAGCTTCTCGCGCAGGTGGAAGTCCTCCAGCTGGGTGGGTCCCCGGTCGGCGACGGTGAGGGAGTTGTCGGTGTCGTCGACACGCACCCCCTGATCGGTGGTGAGCGGGCCGTCCGGGTCCACCGCGCGGACGACGTCCAGCGCGGAGTCCTTTCCGTCGCGCTCCGGCTCCTCGGATTCCTCGGGGATCGGCGGTGTGGGTGAGGGCTGGTCTGGCTCCTCGGACCGCTGGCGTTCGGGAGTCTCGGTGACGAGCGGAGAATCCGGCTCGTGCTCGGGCTCGGCGGGCGGTTCGGGAGCCGGGGTCTCCGTGACCAGGGGCGAATGCCCGGGGTCGGGGTTCTGAGGGGTTGCGGGATCGGTGCTCATCTCGTGTTCTCCGTCCTGGTGTCGGTGCCGGACCGCCGCGAGCGCGCCCCAGGTACCAGAGGCCAGCCGGACCGGCGCGGGATCTCCGTTGCGGGCGAGTGCTGGCGACGCACGCCGTCGCGCCCGAACACGCGGCGCCTCTGACGTCCGAGGCGAGCGGGCCGTGGGTGAACCGCCAGGACTCGACCGAGTCAACGCAGCCGACCGGGACCCTGGACCGCACAGCGGTTGGTACGGGTGCTGCCGGATACGCCATGCCCCTGCGGGTTGCCGCCCCCGGCGGAGCCAAACGGTGCCTGGCCGGTTGATCGCGGCGGCCGGCTGCGGACACTGCGGTTCCGCCTCCCCGCCGCATGGCAGCCGGAGAGGCCACCCGGCGCCCTGCCCTCCGACCGACACCGACGTCGGCCTCCCCGGCGGTCGTTCCGGAACCGGGGCAGACCAGAAGGGTGTGCCCCTGACCGGCCGGGACAGTCCTCCCGGGCCACTCGCGTTCGACCCGACACTGAGGGGCCACGGCATCTATCGCGACGCGGCCTCCTGAAGCCCGGCCCGGGCGAAGTGCAGCAGGTCGGAGAGCGCCAGCGCGGACAGGCCCGCACTGACGAGCCGGGTCACCTCCGGAGCGAGGGCCTGGCCCGCCGTGAAACCCGTGGAGATCCACAGACCGGCGCAGAACGGACAGGTGACCAGCTCGCCGATGGCGCGACGAACGCCCGTACCCCGGACGTCCTCCGCCAGTTCAGCCGGACCGGCCTGGCCGCGGAAGCGGGCGAACGGCAGCCTGACCGGACTGGTCACCGGATCCTTCGCCACCAGCCGGGACAGCCTGTGCACGGCGCCGGCGGTGAGCAGAACGTCCCACGGGCCGGGTGTCGGCAGCGGCCGTCTCGCCCGTCGGGCGGAGGCCGTGAGCACTCCGACGCAGCCCAGGTAGGCGACCATGACGGCGAGGTAGCCGCCGATCGGCTGCTCACCGTCCGGCTCGTACGCCCAGCGTTCACGGCGGAGCGACGAACCAAGGGCGTCCACGGCAGACCTCCCGGAGCCGCTCACGGTCGGATCAGGGTACGCGTGGAGGCCGGTCACCATCGGTACCACCGGCGACCACCGGCGGCTCCGCCGCCCGTGAAGACGAAGCCGAGGACCCAGACGACGAGAACGGCCAGGGCGATCCACCACAGAATGTGGATCGCGAAGCCGGCGCCGCCCAGGATCAGTGCGAGCAGCAGAACGAGGACGAGGAGAAGCATGGGAGTCGGCCCTTCTCACGGTTGGCTGGATGTTCCGGACATCGCGCCTGCCCGATTCGGCCCGAATTAACCGGGGTCCTGGAGCCGATCCATAATCCTGCGTCGCCCCGCTCCCCTCCCCTCCAGATGCCACAGAGACCGAGCGCGCGAACCGAGGACGTTCACCGTCTCGCACCCGAGCGACACCATCGTGACCTCCGACGAAGTGAGCTGAGAGGCCTGGGCGGCCCCGCTACGTCGGCAAAGCTGGTGGTCCCGAACGGGGGTGAGCCGGGGCGGCTGGGTTCAGGCCTGGGTGGGGTGGGTGAGGGTGTGCCAGGCGGTGTAGCCGCCGAGGAGGTCGGAGACGTCGGGGTGGCCGTGGTGGCGCAGGAGGCTGGCGGCGATGGAGGAGCGGTGGCCGCCGGCGCAGTGGACGACCAGGGGGCGGTCGGTGGGGATCTCGTCGAGGCGGGTGGGGAGTTCGGTCAGGGGGATGTGCAGGGAACCTTCGATGGCGCCGGTTTCGCGTTCGCCGCAGGTGCGGACGTCCAGGACCGTGGGGGGCTGTTCGGCAGCGAGGGCGGTGCGGAGCTGGTCGGCAGTGAGACGGCTGGCGGGGGTGAGGTGGTGGGCGAGGACGGGCAGCGCGGTGTCGGGGTTGCGCAGGTAGCCGGCGATGTGGTCGAAGCCGATGCGGGCGAGGCGGGTGATGACCTCGCCCTCGCGGTCCTGGGGGGCGATGATCGCGATGTCGCTGTCGGGGGTGAGGACGGTGCCGGCCTGTTCGGCGAAGCGGCCGTCGATGGGGACGTTGACGGCGCCGCGCAGGTGTCCGGCGCCGAAGTCCTGGGGGTTGCGGGCGTCGAGGACGACGGCTCCGGCGGCGCGGGCGTCCTTGAAGCCTTCGGGGCACAGGGGCGTGGCGGCGTGGGTGGGGTCGAGGAGGGGGTGGTCCTTGCGGTTGAGGGCGGCGTCGTGGCCGAAGTAGGCGGGGGCGGTGGACTGGCCGGCGGTGACGATGCGGACGAAGGTGTCCTGGTCCATGGGCAGGCAGGCGTAGTTGGTCCGGCGCTGCGTGCCGATCGTTGACCGCTTCTCGCTGGAGAGGTTCTTGCCGCAGGCGGAGCCGGCGCCGTGGGCGGGGAAGACCAGGGTCTCGTCCGGTAGCCCCATCAGCTTGCGGTGGACGCTGTCGTACAGCATCGCGCCGAGTTCCTCGGCGGTGACACCGGCGGAGGCGAGCAGGTCGGGGCGGCCGACATCACCGATGAACAACGCGTCGCCAGTGAGCACCCCGTACGGCACGGCGTCGTCGGGCTGCTCGAAGACCAGGATGCTGATCGACTCGGGGGTGTGGCCGGGGGTTTCGAGGATCTGGAGGGCGACGTCGCCCAGTTCGATCCGCTCGCCGTCGGCGAGGTGGCGGATCGGGTACTCGGTCTCGGCGCGGCGGCCGTAGCCGATCCAGGCGCCGGTGCGGGCGGCCAGTTCCAGGTGGCCGGCCAGGAAGTCGGCGTGGAAGTGGGTGTTGATCACACCGACGACGGTCAGGCCGCGCGCCTCGACATCGGCAACGTACTCGTCCACGTCCCGGCGCGGGTCGACGACGACGGCGCGGCCGGTGCGCTCGTCGGCGATCAGGTACGAGGCCTGGGAGAGGCAGTCGAGGTAGTACTGGCTGAAGATCACGGGGGGTTCTCCTCGTCGGGTCTGACTGGCTGGCTCTACATCCGAGTGTACCCCCGGGGGTATTTTATCGACGCAATCGAGGCGCTCGCGATCGGCCAGGTAGGCTCCGCCGCCGCTGCGCGAGCCCGCCGAAAGCAAGTCCTCATTGGGCACTATCACGCGGCGAAGGCGCGGCCAAACTGCCCTTTTCCTCTGATAGTTCAGGCTTCGCAAGTTCGGCTGATCACCCAGGAGGAGCCCGTGCCCGAGCAGTTCATGAGCGTCAAGCAGACTGCCGAGTACCTGAACATGTCCGTCGCGTGGGTGTACCGGGAAGCACCTCGGGTGGGACTCGTTCCCTACCGGTTCGGCGGGGGGCCGAACGCGAAGCTTCAGTTCAAGGTGTCAGAGGTGCAGGCGTGGGTGAGGCAGCAGCGGCTGTCCGGCGCGTGAGCCTGTGACGTAAGTGAGGGGTCTGCCCGCGGGCAGACCCCTCACTCGTTCACGCAGCCAGGCCGAGATCCAGGACCTGTGCCGCGCGGCTGATGGAGCCGGGCATGAGGTGACGGTAGATCTTGAAGGTGATCTCGATGTTGCGGTGGCCCATCCACTCCGCGACGTCGGTGATCGGGATGTTGTTGCTGAGGCAGTTCGACGCGAAGAAGTGGCGCAGGCCGTAGAGGACCATGCCCTCGGGGATGTCGACCTGCCCGGAGGCCCTGATCCTTTGCCACTGGTTGTGGATGACGTGGTGCGGCATGGCCAGACCGATGTCCTTGGGGTTGCGCAGAAGGTAGCCGTCCACGGTCCCGTACGTGTCCGCGTACCGCTCGATGGCCTGCTTGGTGCGCGTCGGCAGCGGCACGTCGCGGTACTCGCCGACCTTGCGGTGCTTCAGGCGCGCGTAGGTCTTGGTCGCCTGGTTGACCTGCTCGGTGACGCGGTAGACGTCATCGGCGACGATGTTGTTGATGTTGACGGCAAATGCCTCGCCGTTGCGCAGACCACAACCACTCATGAGTTCCGCGACCAGGCGGAAGGCATCGTCGCCGGCAGTCCGGATCTCCTGCAGTTGAGCAAGGAAGGGGATCACCACCCGCTCCGGGTCGTACTGAGGAGGCTGGACACCGTTCATCGGGCTGTCTTCGTAGAGACCGAGCCTGTGCGCGTCCAACAGGATGGTCTTCAGCCTGACGAAGGCGTTGGTCTGGGCCGCCAGCCCGACGCCGTTCCGCTCCATGGTCTCGACGAACGCTTCCACGACCTTGTGGTCGAACGTCCCCATGCGGCGACTGCCGAAAGCAGGGAGGAGGTGGTTCTTCAGGATGGACTCGATGTTCCGCAGCGAGGTCGGGCTCTGGTGGCGCTGACCTTTCAGCCACTCGGCGGTGTAGACCGAGAAGTGCATCCCGCCGTACTTCTTGATGCGCTCCGCCTTCCGCTGGCTCTGCGGAGAGTTCTTCCGCGCGTGGTAGACCTCGGCGAGGCGGGCCTTCGCCTTCTCCTGGCTGACGAAGCCGGACTCCTCTGTCTGTCGCCCGGCCGCGTTGCGGTACCTGATCTTGTACTCGTGCGGGCACTTGCTCCACCGGGACTCCGGATGCTCGCACTCCTTGAAGAAGCTGCCCATGCCGCGGGTGAGGCCTGTGGTCGCCATCTGCTGGTACCTCCGGGAATCCTGCTGACCGTTTGCTGACCCCGGATGGTCGATCATGCCCCTGAGCTGGGCGGAAACGTCAGACTCGTGATAACTGGGCGAAGTACACGGGGAACCCTCCTGGGCGGCGCCGGGCGCCGCTGTGCGGTCGCGGTCTCGCTGATACCCCCCTCGGTATATTTTCCAGCATACGACCTCCAGGGGCCGATACGGACGGGGGTATCGCCGAACGACTTCGATAATACCCCCGGGGGTACTATGGTGGATGTCGACGGGGGAACCGACCCGCCGCCGGACCGGGCACCGCCCGGGGTCGGCCGGGCCGTTGAGAGACCCGCACCACCTTGCGCACCACCGCCACCGCCCGCACCGGGCGGCGGCGCCGTGCGCCTGCGGCACCCCCGACCCGCCGGACCGCTGCGGCCCGGCCCGCACCACTGGAGAAGCCCATGCCCCAGCCGCCGACCGTCCACGGACCAGCCGCCCCCGATCCGAGCACCCCCGGTCAGCTCGCCCCCACCCGGGCCCACGAGTTGCTCCGCGCCGGCACCGCCGTGCTGCTCGACGTCCGCGAGGCCGCCGAGTTCGCCGCCGGCCACGCCCCCGGCGCCCTGCACCTGCCACTGATCGGCCTGGCCGCCGGGGTCGGGCTGCCGCCGGAGGCCGTGGGCCGTACGGTGCTCGCGATCTGTCGCTCCGGCCGCCGCTCCCAGCGCGCCGCCGAGTTGCTCGCCGCGCGCGGCGTCGAGGTGCTGAACGTCACCGGGGGCATGGGCGCCTGGGCCCGGGGCGGGCTGCCGGTCACCACGCCCGAAGGCGGCACGGGGCACGTGATATGACCGCGCTGCTCCTGGCGCTGGCCGCCGGCGCGGTGGTCGGGCTGGCCCTCGGCGGCCTCGGTGGCGGCGGCAGCATGCTCGCCGTGCCCGCCCTGGTCTACCTGCTCGGCTTCTCCCCCGTGCTGGCCACCACCGCGAGCCTGGTGATCGTCGCCGCGACCTCGCTGACCGGCCTGCTCGCCCACCACCGGGCCGGACGGGTGCGCTGGCGCACCGGCGCCCTGTTCGCCGCCGCCGGGCTGCCCGCCGCCGCGGCGGCCGGGGCGCTCTCGGCCCACCTGCCGGGCGCGCTGCTGACCGGCGCCTTCGCGGTACTGGCGGCGCTGGCCGCCTGGCGGATGCTGCTGCCGCCCAAGTCGGCCACGCAGGAACGTTCCGCCGCTGGCCCGGGCCGATCGACCGCGGCGGGCGCCGGACTCGGCGCCGTCACCGGGCTGCTCGGCGTCGGCGGCGGCTTCCTCGCCGTCCCCGCCCTGGTCTCGGTGCTCGCCTTCACCATGGCCGAGGCGGTCGGCACCAGCCTGCTGGTCATCACCGCCAACTCGCTCGCCGCCCTGCTGCCCCGGCTCGGCGCCGCCGGCTCGATCGACTGGGCCGTCGCCGCGCCCTTCACCGGCGCCGCGATCCTCGGCGCCTGGGACGGCAAGCGGCTCGCCGACAAGCTCAGCGGACGCGCCCTCCAGCGGGCTTTCGCGATCGCCCTGCTCGGCGTCGCCATCCTGATGCTGGTCACCACACTGGCCTGACCGGCCCTCCCGCCCCGGCCGCCGACCCCCGACGCGCCGGCCCCGCCCCACCCCTCCCGAGAGGAAACCGCTTCCCCATGACCACCCCGCTCACCGTCGACCAGCTGCAGCCACGCCTCGGCCGGCTCACGCTCATCGACGTCCGCTCCCCCGGCGAGTACGCCGGCGGCCACATCCCGGGCGCCCTGAACATCCCGCTCGACCAGCTCCACCACGCACTGCCCGCGCTGCGCGCCGCAGCCGGACGGAACGAGCTGGCCGTCGTCTGCGCCGCTGGCCAGCGCGCCCGGAACGCCTGCGAGCAGCTCGCCGAGGCCGGGATCACCACCCTCCTCGTCACCGGAGGCACCAACGCCTGGACGGAGGCGGGCCACCCCGTCGACCGGGTGGCCGGTGCCCGCCCGGTGTGGGCGATGGACCGCCAGGTCCGGCTGGTGGCCGGCTCGATCGTCCTGCTCGGCCTGCTCGCCGACCGGGCCCGGCCGGGCGCCCGCTGGCTGTCCGCCGCGATCGGCGGCGGGCTGGTCTTCTCCGCGCTCACCAACAGCTGCGCGATGGCGACGGCCCTGGGCAAGCTCCCGTACAACCGGCCCCGCCCGGGCACGCCGACGCTCGACGACACCCTCGACGCGCTCGACGCGCCCGGTCGCTGAGCAGCACGGAGTACGAGCCGGGAGGCCCCTGCCCCCGGGGGCAGGGGCCTCCCGTCAGGCGCCCACCGTCACGCCCACCCCCGGCCGGTGCCGCGCCAGGTCCGCGAAGAAGCGCTCCGCGTCGAGGGCCGTCTCCGGCGGGTGGACCCCCGGCGTGCGCACCGTGCCGTCCAGCAGCTGGGCCAGCCCGAGCGCGGCCGGGACGCCGGTGCCCTCGGCCATGTCGGCCATCAGCGCGTCCGCGCCGGTCAACTGCGCCAGGACGCTCGCCCGTCGGCCCTCGACCCTGCCGGTGGCGGCGGCGAAGAAGCCGGGCAGGCTGCCCGGGGAGCCGAAGCGGACCGCCCGGGCCCCCGCCCGCAGGACGCGGCGCAGCGAGGGACGGTCGAGGGCGAGGGCAGCGGTCTCGTTGCCGAGCCGCCCCGCGTCGAGGTCGCGGCGTAGCACGTCCAGGTACGCGGCGGTGCCCGCCCGGACCACCATCAGGCTGGCCGCGTCGCCGCCGGGCCGCAGGCTGCGGTGCAGGGTGACCGGTTCCGGGTGCCCGACGGTGTAGGCGGTGCCCCTGCGCCCGCCGGGCAGGTCCAGCGCGACCGGGCCGAGTGGCGGCCGCTGGACGAGCCGGCCGTCCCGCACCACGGCGACGGTGCCGCTGATCTGCTGCATCCAGTGCACGGCTGCGGCGGCCGGTGCGCCGTCGCGGTCCACCAGTGCGGCGTCGCCGGGTTCGGGGCCGACGTCGACGGGCCAGGCGGTGTACACGTCGTCGAGGGTGTCGAGCAGGGCGGCGGCCCGGACGGCGAGCAGGTTGCTGACGCCGGGGCTGGCGCCCATCCCGATCACCGCGCGGACCCCGCCGGCGCGCGCCTCCTCGTCCAACTCCAGCATGGCGACTGTAGGTTCCCAGTCGTCGCAGATGTCGAGGTAGTGCGTCCCGGTGCGGATCGCGGCGCGCAGCACGTCGAGTCCGAAGCGGTAGTACGGCCCGACGGTGTTGAGCACCGCGTCCACCTCGCCGAGGGCGGCCTCCAGTTCGGCCTGGTCGGTGACGTCGACCCGCCGGGCGCGGACGGTCGCGCCCGCTCCCGCCGCGCCCGCACCCGCCGCGTGGGCGGCGAGCCCGGCGGCGGTGCGGCGGGCGGCGTCCGGGTCCCGGTCGGCGATCACCAGCTCCCGGACGCCGGGGAGCCGGGCGGTGACCCGGGCGGCGACACGGCCCATCGCGCCGGCTCCGCCGAGGGCGAGCACCTTCATGTCCGTCGTCCCTTCCACCGTCCGGCCGTCGCGCGTGCGCATGACCGCTCCCCTACCAAACTATCGTTCATGCGACGAACGTAGCAGAGATGAGCGATATGTGGACCGGCGCGGTCGAGCCCGTCACGATTCGGCGGGAGCCACCTCCGGTTCCGAAGGTTCCACCGGTTCCACTGGCCCCGCCGGCTCCGGCAGGGTGCGGAACAGCGCCCAGCTCAGCAGCGGCATCGCCACCAGCGGCACCAGCGCCGTCCGCAGCGAGGTCGCGTCCGCGAGGCCGCCGATCAGCGGGCTGGCCAGGCCGCCGATGCTCACGGTCAGCCCGAGGGTGATCCCGCTCGCCGTGCCGATCCGCGAGGGCAGGTAGTCCTGCCCCAGCGTGACCTGGAGCGAGAACGGCACGTACAGGCCCGCCGAGGTCAGCGCCACGCAGAGGTACAGCGCCGGGCCGGGGACCACCAGCACCCCGGCCACCGCCACCGCCGCGACCAGGTACGACCAGCCCGCCACCGCCACCCGCCCCCACCGCTCCGCCAGCGCCCCGCCCAGCACCGAGCCCACCGCGCCGCCCGCGTACAGCACCACCAGCGCCGCCGTGCCCGCCGCCGGGCCGCCGCCGAGCCGCTGGGTGACGTACAGCGACAGGAAGGTGCTCAGTCCGGTGAAGACGATCGAGCGACACACCACGGCCAGCGACAGCCGGACGAAGGCGGCCCGGTCGTCCCGGCCCGGCCGGCTCACCGGGCCCGCCCCGGCGGCCCGTTGCCGGGCCAGCTCGCGCAGCACCGGCAAGCACTGCGCCGCCCCGGCGAGGGCCGGCAGCAGGAGCAGCGGGGTCAGCCGCAGCCCGCCGAGCCCGACCACGGCGGCGACCAGCAGCGGGGCCGCCGCGAAACCCAGGTTGCCGCCCAGCGAGAACCAGGCCATCCCCCGGTGCCCGGACCCCCGGGCGACGGCCCGCGCCACCCGCGCCGACTCCGGGTGGTAGGCCGCCACGCCGACGCCGGACAGCGCCACCCAGGCGAGCGTCAGCCCGTACGAGTCGCCCAGCCCGCAGAGCGCGATGCCCGCGCCGCCCAGCAGCGTGCTGACCGGCAGCAGCCAGGGCAGCGGCCACCGGTCGGTCACCGCCCCAAACAGCGGCTGGGCCACCGAGGACAGCAGCGAGGCGGCCAGCACCACGCCCGAGACGGCGGCGTAGCCGTAGCCCCGCTCGGCGACCAGGAAGGGCACCAGGGCCGCCACCGCGCCCTGGTAGACGTCCACGCAGGAGTGCCCGAGGGACAGCAGGGTGATCGACGTCCGCCCCGACAGCCCTCTCGTCGGTCCGGCCGCCCGTTTCGTTCGAGCGGTTTTCGTTCGCGTGGTTTTCGTTCGCGTGGTTTGAGTGCTCACCCGGACATGCTGGAACCGGGACCCCCTGTCGGACTTCCGATAATCTGCCAGGCAATGCCGCCAATCCGCCACGATCCCGTCGCCCCCACCCGGGCCCAGCTGCTCGCCCCCGGCACCGGGATCGACGCCCACCGCCACGACGACCACCAGATCGCCTACGCCGCCCGGGGCGTGGTCGCCATCACCACCGACGCGGGCTCCTGGGTCGCCCCCGGCACCCGCGCGCTCTGGATCCCGGCCGGCACCGTGCACGCCCACCAGGCGCACGGCGAACTCGAGCTCCACCTGGTCGGCCTGCCCGCCACCGAGAACCCGCTCGGCCTGGACCGGCCCACCGTCCTCGCCGTCGGCCCGCTGCTGCGCGAACTGATCGTCGCCTACACCCGCGCCCCGGCGGAGGACAGCCCCGAGCGCTCCCGGCTGCGCGCCGTCCTGCTCGACCAGCTGCGCGCCTCGCCCCAGCAGCCGCTGCACCTGCCGACCCCCGCCACCCCGCTGCTCCGGGCCGTGTGCGCGCTGCTGTACGCAGACCCCGCCGACCGCCGCACCCTCGCCGAACTCGGCCGGGCCGTCGGCGCCAGCGACCGCACGCTGTCCCGGCTCTTCCGCGCCGAGCTCGGCATGACCTTCCCCCAGTGGCGCACCCAGCTGCGGCTGCACCACGCCCTGGTGCTGCTCGCCGAGGGCCGGCCGGTCACCGCCGTCGCCCACCGGTGCGGCTGGTCCTCCGCCAGCGCCTTCATCGACGTCTTCCGCCGCACCTTCGGCCACACCCCGGGGCACGCGCCCGACGGCCGCCCGGCGCGCTGAAAGCCCCGACCGCGCGCCGGGTCCGCCCGGTTGTCGGTGCCGGGTGGCAGGCTGGGAGGCATGTGCGGCCGCTTCGTCTCCACCACCACGCCCCAGGACCTCGTCTCGCTGCTCGGAGAGCTCCGGTGGGACCCGGCCGAGACCTTCGCGCCGAGCTGGAACGTCGCCCCCACCGACCCCGTCCCGGCCGTCCTGGAACGCGTGGACCGGGAGACCGGCGAGCTGCTGCGCCAGGTCCGCCCGCTGCGCTGGGGCCTCGTGCCGTCCTGGTCCAAGGACCCGTCCGGCGGCGCCCGGATGATCAACGCCCGCTCCGAGACCGTCGACTCCAAGCCCGCCTTCCGCAAGGCCTTCAAGGCCCGCCGCTGCGTCATCCCCGCCGACGGCTACTACGAGTGGCGCGAGGTCGCCGCCACCGCCGACCGCAAGAAGTACAAGCAGCCGTACTTCCTCAGCACCGGCGCCACCATGCTGATGGCCGGCCTGTACGAATTCTGGCGCGACCCCACCCGCCCCGAGGACGACCCGCTCGCCTGGCTCGCCACCGCCACCGTCATCACCACCGACGCCACCGACTCCGCCGGGCGCGTGCACGACCGGATGCCGCTCACCGTCGCCCCCGACGACGTCCCCGACTGGCTCTCCCCGGCCCACACCGACCCGGCCGAGCTCCACCACCTGCTGCGCCGCCCCGCCGACGGCGCCCTGCGGGTCCGCGCCGTCCCACCCACCGTCAACAGCGTCCGCAACAACGGCCCCGAGCTGCTCGCCACCGCCCCTGACCCGCTGGGTCTCGCCGACTGAGAGCCGACTGACCGCCGCCCGCCCGCTTTCCGCTGACAGCGCGTCTGACCTGCACTACGGTAGGCGGGCAGAGCAGGCACGGGGGTGGGGGCGGCGCAGTGTTGATGTCCATGACGGCACACGTCCGTCCCGAGAGCGGCATGCCCGACCCGGAGCCCTACGAGCAGCGCCGCCGCCCCGGCTCGCCCTCCGCCGCCGGCGGCGACCCGCACGCCGCCGTCCTCCCGCCCGAGGCCGCCCGGGCCGCGCTGACCGTCGAGCCGACCACCCCGGCCCCCAACCTCCCGCCCCGCGCCGCCGGCCGACTCATCGGCCGGGAGGGCGAGTTGCGCGCCGTCGCCGACGCGCTCGGGCACGCGGACGGCGGCGGGCTGGTCACCCAGGCCACCACCCTGCACGGCCTCGGCGGCGTCGGGAAGACCAGCCTCGCCCTGCACCACGCCTACGCCAGGGCCGGGGACTACCGGCTGATCTGGTGGATCACCGCCGAGTCCGAGGGGCAGCTCGCCGAGGCGTTCGCCGGGCTCGCCGTCCACCTCCACCCCGCCTGGGCGCTGACCGCCCCGCCCGGCCAGCAGGTCGAGTGGGCCATCGCCTGGCTGCGCGCCCACGACCGCTGGCTGCTCGTCTACGACAACGCCGAGGACCCGGCCCACCTCACCCCCTACGTCGGCCGACTCCTCGGCTGCGGCCACCAGTTGGTCACCAGCCGCCGCGCGGGCGGCTGGCACCCCGGCATCCGCCCGGTTCGCATCGACGTGCTCGACGCCCCGGAGGCCGCCCGGCTGCTGTGCGCCTCGGCGGACCCGGGCGGCGCCCTGGACGCCGCCGAGCAGGACGAGGCCCGGGCGCTCGCCGACGAACTCGGCCACCTGCCGATCGCCCTCGCCCAGGCCGGCGCCTACGTCCAGCAGACCGGCACCACCTTCGCCGCCTACCGCGAACTGCTGCGCGCCACCGGCCCGGTGGGGCCCGGCGCCGAGTCCACCGTCGCCCGGCTCTGGCGGACCACGCTGCGCACCGTCCAGCACACCGCGCCGTTCGCCGTCGAGCTGCTGCGCACCCTCGCCTGGTACGCCCCCGAGGCGCTGCCCCGCGAGGTGCTCACCCCGTTCGGCTCGCGCCGGCCCGACGAGGTCGACCGGGCACTGCGGCTGCTCGCCGACTACCACCTGATCACCCTGGGCGAGACCGTCGCCGTGCACCGGCTGCTCCAGGCGGTGCTGCGCAACGCCGACGGCGCCCGCACCTTCCGGCAGCGGGCGGAGCGGCACCTCGCGGCAGCCGCCGCCCGGCTCTGGCCCACGGCCGGTCCCGGACTGCGCCGGGCCCTGCTGCCGCACGTCCGGGAGCTGGCCGACAGCGGCCCGTCCGACGAGCCGACGGCCGACACCGTCGCGCTGTACGGGCTGGCGGCGGCCGAACTCACCGACCGGGCCCAGCGGGTGTACGCCGTACGGCTGGTCGAGGCGATGGCGGACGGGCAGCGGCGGCTGCTCGGCGAGGACCACCCGGAGACGCTCACCGCCCTCGGGCGGCTCGGTCGGCTGCAGGCCAAGACCGGCGACCCGGCCCGGGCCGTCGAACTGTGCGAGGACGTCGTCGCCCGGCGGACCAGGGTCCAGGGCGCGGACCACCCGGCCGCCCTCGCCGACCGGCACACCCTCGCCCAGGCCTACCGCAAGGCCGGCCGGTACGAGCACTCCGTCGCGGAGTTCCGCGCCGTCGTCGCCGAGCGGGCGCGGGTGCTCGGGCCGGACCACGCCGACACCATGCACAGCCGGGCGAGCCTGGCGTACGCCCTCCAGGTGGCGGGGCAGCACCGGGACTCGGTGGCCGAGTACGAGCGGCTGGTGGCGGACGCGGAGCGGGTACTCGGCCCGGACCACCCGGACGCGGTGACCCGGCGCAGCGGCCTCGCCTTCGCCCAACTCGCCGCAGGCCTGCACGGGTTGGCGATCGCCCGGTACGAACAGGTGGTCGCCGACCGCACCCGGCTGCTCGGCGCCGACCACCCCGACACCCTGAACGGACGCCGCTGGCTCGCGGCCGCCCACTCCGACGCGGGCGACCACCTCGCGGCGATGGCCGCCTACCGGGCCCTCGTCGCGGACTGCACCCGGGTGCAGGGCCCGGACCACCCGCAGACCCTCTACGCCCGCAAGCGCCTGGCCTCCGTCCACCGAAAGTCCGGCCGACCCGCCCTCGCCGTGGCCCAGTTCGAGGACGTCGTCCCCGACTACACCCGGGTGCTGGGCCCCGACCACCCGCACACCCTGAACGCGCGCAGCGGACTGGCCCGCGCCCACCGGGAGGCTGGCACGCCTGGCCTCGCGGTCGAGCAGCACCGCGCGCTGGTCCGCGATCGCACCCGCATCCAGGGCGAGGCACACCCCGACACCCTGGAAGAGCGCAGCTTCCTCGGCTTCGCGCTGCGAATCGCCGGCCTGCCCGCCCTCGAAGTGGAGGAGCTGGAGCGCCTGGTGGCCGACCGGGCCCGGTTCCAGGGCCCCGACCACCCCGAGACCCTGGACGAGCGCTCCGGCCTCGCCCGGGCCCTGCACGCCGCCGGCCGCCCGCACGAGGCGCTCGCGGTACGGCGACAGCTCGTCGCCGACCGCGAACGGGTCCACGGCGCGGAACACTTCGAGACCTTCGACGCCCGGCTGCGGCTGGCACGCTCCCACGACGAGGCCGGACAACACTGGCAGGCGGCAGAGCTCTGCGACCGGCTGGTCGTCGACCGCCGGCGGGTGCTGGGCCCGGACCACCCCGATGTGCTCACCACCCGGTGGTGGCAGGCGTCGATCCACTCCAACGCCTGCGACTACCGCACGGCCCTGCCCCTGTTCGAGGCGCTGCTCGCCGACCGCGCCCGGATCCAGGGTCCCGACCACCCCGCCGTGCTCAACACCCGGTGGTGGCTGGCGACAACGCACCGCAACCTCGGCGGGCACCGCGAGGCCCTGGCCCAGTACGAGGCGCTGCTCGCCGACCGCACCCGCATCCAGGGGCCCGACCACCCGGATGTCCTCAACACCCGCTTCTGGCTGGGCCACAGCCACCAGGCCCTGGGCGACCACCGCCGCGCCCTGGCGCTGTACGAGGCCCTGGTGTCCGACCACGTCCGGATCCACGGGCCGGACCACCCCCTCACCCTCGACGCCCGGTTCAGCTGCTTCGCCCTCTGCCTGAACACCGGTCACCACCGCCGCGCGGTCGAACTCTACGAATCCCTGGTGCAGGACCGGGCCCGGGTCCAGGGCGCCGACCACCCCGAGACCCTGACCGCCCGCCACTGGCTGGCGACCGCGCACCTGAACGCGGGCAACCACCGCCGGGCGGACCACCTGTTCGCCTCCGTGGTCGCGGACCGGACCCGGGTCCTGGGCGCCGACCACCCCGAGACGCTGCTGGCCCGGTACGCCCACGCCTCCGCCTGCCAGAGCGCCAACGACCCGCAGCGGGCGGCGTCTCTGTTCGCACCGCTGGTCGACGACTTCGACCGGGTACTCGGAGGCGACCACCCCGACACCCTCAACATCCGCATCGGACACGCCGTCAGCTGCCACGAGGCGGGCGACCGCCGATCGGCGGCCGCGCTGTTCGAGGAGCTCGTCGCCGACCTCACCCGGGTGCTCGGGCCGGACCACCCCAGCACCACCCGGTGCCGCCGCGAGCGCGCCTCGGCCTGGCGGGGCTCCGACGAACACCCCCGCGCGCTCGCCGAGTTCGCCGCCCTGGTGACCGACCTCACCCGGATCAACGGGCCCGAGCACCCGCACACACTGGAGATCCGCAAGGACCTGGCCCGCTCCTACGCGATGGCCGGCGACCACCCGCGCGCCGCCGAGTCGTTCGCGGCCCTGGTCGCCGACCGGGCCCGGATCATGGGCCCGGACCACCGGGACACCCTCGACACCCGCTGGTGGCAGGCCTTCGCCCACAGCGAGGCCGGCGAGTACCGCACGGCGGGCGCGCTGTACGGCGCCCTGGCCGCCGACCGCGCCCGGGTGCTCGGTGCCGACCACTCGGACACCCTCAACGCCCGCTGGTGGGAGGCGGCCTCGTACCGCGCTGACGGTGACCTCGACCGGGCCCATCGGCTGTGCGAGGGCCTGGTCGCCGACCGCCTGCGGGTCGACGGCCCGGACCACCCCGAGACCCTCGACGCCCGCTTCCTCCTCGCCTGGGTCCACCGGACCGCCGGCGACCACCTGCTCAGCATCCGGCTCAACGAGGCCCTGCTGGACGACCGGATCCGGCTCCAGGGCCCCCACCACGCGGCTGTGCTGACCGCCCGGAGCGTCCTCGCCTCCGGCCTGGAGTACACCGGACAGCTCCGGCAGGCCGTCGCCGCCTGGGAGCAGCTGCTCGCCGACCGGACCGGCGTCTCCGGGCCCGAGCACCCCGAGACCTTCGCTGTACGCTCCCTGCTCGCCCAGGCGGTCCGCCGGACCGGCGAGGTCGACCGCGCCACCGCGCTCCTGACCGAACTGGTCGCCGCCCGGACCGTGAGCCAGGGCCCGGACCATCCGGACACCCTCGAGGAGCGGGGCGAACTCGCCCACGGCCACCGCTTCGCCGGGCACCACCGCCAGGAAGCCGCCGGATACCAGGCGCTCCTCACCGACCACGAGCGCCTCCTCGGCCCCGACCACCCCGCCACCCTGACCGTCCGCGACAACCTGGCCCACGCCCTGCGCCACGGCTGGCAGCACGACCACGCCGACACGCTCTACCGGGCCCTCCTGGCCGACCGCGGCCGGATCCTGGGCGCCGACCACCCGGATACCCTCGACGTCCGGGACAGCCTTGCCCGGAACCTCTCCGCGGCCGGCCGCCACACCGAGTCGGTCGCCGCCTACCGCGAGGCGCTGGCCCTCGCCCTGCCGGTGCACGGGCCCGAGCACTCCGTCGTCCGGGACCTCCGGCGCGACCTCGCCAAGGCCCTGGTCGCGGCCGGCGAGGCCGCCACCGCCGTCGCCGAACTCGCCCCGCTGGCGGAGGACTGGTCCCGGCTCACCGGTCCCGGCCTGCCCGAGCTGGTCCAGGCCGGCTGCGTCCTCGCCCTCGCCCACCACCTGGACGGACGGCCTGAGGCGGCCCTGCGACTGGCCGGACAGCTGGTCGCCACCGCCACCGCCGCTCTGGGCGGCCCGGACGACGCGACGGTCACCGCCCGGCTGACCGAGGCCCTGCTGCTGGCCGAAGGCCCCCGTCCGCTGCGGGCCGTCGTCCGGCTGGAGGAGCTCGCGGAGGCCTGCGCCGAGAGCCGGGGCGTGCGCAGCCCGCTCACCCTGGAGGTCCGTCAGGGCCTGGCCCACGCCCGGCTGCGCGCCGGGGACGCCGACGGGGCGGTCCGGGTCTACGAGCGGATCGTCGCCGACCGGCTCGCCGTCGGGGACGCCTCGCCGACCACCGCACTGCTGGCCGGTCACCGGGAGGCCGAGGACGTCGCCGTCAGCGTCGGCACCCTGCGCACCGGGCCGCTTCCGGTCGCGCCCAGCCTCGCCCTCGGACTGGCCCAGGCCCTCGCCGCGGACGGGCGGCGCGACACCGCCCGGGTGCTGCTGGCGGCGGTCCGCGTCGGGCGCGAGGCCCTGATGGGTTTTGGGCACCCGCTCGCCGCCGAGGCCCGTACCGCGCTGACCGGGCTCGACCGCGCCGAGCCCGCGCCCGCGCCCGTCCCCGGCACACCCGTCCAGCCCGGGTCCCTCCTCGGCGCGCCCTTCAGCGCCCAGGCCGCGCCGCACCCCCAGGCCGCAGCCCTCCCCGGCGCGCCCGCCCAGGCCGGGCTCGGCCGGGGCGCGCCGCAGCTGCTCCCCCGCCGTACCCGCGGCTCGGTACACCGCGCCGTCGAACCACCGGCGCCCCGGCCCGCCTGGCGGCCCCGCCTCACCCTGGTCGAGGACCCCGCGGTGGGCGTCACCACCCACCTCGACTTCCACCTCGAACCCGCCGACGGCTCCGTGCCCGCCGTCCTCCCCGAGCTGCGCCTGGTCGCCGCCGTGTCCCCCGAGGCCCTGCTCGACCCGCCCGTCACCGACCACGTCCCCGCCGGTGCGCCCGCCCGGTTCGCGCTCACCCCGGCTGCGGCCGGCCCGCACACCGTCCGGATCACCGTCTTCGACCGGGGTCACGGCGCCGTCCTCCAGGACCTCTCCGCCGTCCTGGACGTCCCCGCCGACGTCAAAGCCGACGTCAACACCGACGTCCAGCCCGACGTCCCCGCGGAATCCGAAGACCAGGAGCAGGAGTAGATCGACGTGCCCCGGGACCTCCAACTCGCCGTCCGCCAGAACCCCTCTGCGGACTACACCAAGCTGCCCCGGCAGCTCGGCCCCGCCGACGGCCTCCCGCCGAAGGGCCCGGCCCCGCTGGACCTGATCGTCTCGCTCCGCCGCCACGGCGACGAGCTCCACGTCAGCGCCTTCCGACCGGGCGAGCGCACCCCCGGGAACCGCAGCCACCGGGCCCGCCTCGCCGTCTCCGCGCCCGAACTCCTCGCCAAGGCCGCCCGGCTGCGCACCGTCTGGCGTGACCGGCTGATCGGCTACGACCCCGACCCGTACCACCCCTACCCCTTCGCGACCGCAGTCGACTTCACCCCGCTCGCCGAGGTCGCCGAACGCAAGGTCGCCGAACTCGCCGAGGAGGGGCGGTACTTCCTGGAGACGATGTTCGAGGGGGCCGACCGCAGCCTGTCTCTCTTCCGCGACTACCTGAACCGCACCCTCACCGAGCACGGGTCCCTGCGGATCAGCTTCGACTCCGACCTCCACCTCCCGTGGCCGATGCTCGCCGTCGAGGGCCACCAGCCGGACCCGTGGGCCGACTTCCTCGGTCACCGCCACCAGGTCGAGCAGACCGGCGCCGCCTACCCGCCGATCCAGCCGCCCTCCTCGCCCCGCGCCAAGCCCGTGACCAGCCTCAACACCGACGACCAGCTCACCGGCATCGGCCGGGCACCCGAGGTTCGCAAGCTGCTGGAGGACCGCTCCCAGCTGACCGTGCGCACCGAGTCGGACCGGCTGCTGGAGGCGCTGTCCGCGGCCGTGCTGGACGAGGACGTCATGTACTTCTGGTGCCACGGCCAGTTCGTCGCCAACGACTCCCCGTACGAGCAGCTCGCCGTCCGGCTCTCCGACGACCGGCACATCGACGCCGAGCTGGTGCGCCGCCACCGCCGCCGCCACCTCGACCGGCCGGACGCCGTCTTCCGACCGTTCGTGCTGCTGAACGCCTGCCACACCGGGCAGTCGGCGGCGGCCGAACTGGACCACCTGGGGCGGGCGTTGGTCGACCTGGGCGCGGACGGCGTGCTCGGGCCGCAGCTCCAGATCCCGCAGGAGTTCGCCGCCGAGTACGCCTTCGCCTTCCTCGACCACTACCTGACCGGCGAGTTCACAGCCGGCGAGATCACCCAGCAGCTGGTGCGGTGGTTCGCCCGCGAGTACCGCAATCCGCTGGCGCTCGCCTACTCCCTGCACTGCGGCATCGACAGCATCCTGGAGCTCCACCCGTGACCGCACCCCTGCACCCGGTCCCGACGGCCACCGTACGGCCCGCGACGGTCGACCTGGACGAGCACGGCCGGCTGCTCGTCCCCGGGACGACGACGCCCGTCCCCGAGACCCGGGTCGCCGACCACCTGGCCCGCCACCTGCGGATCCCCGAGTGGGCCACCGACCTGTACGTCTACGTGCACGGCTGGCAGACCAGCCCGGCCGCCGCCGACCGCTCGGCCGCCGCCCTGGTCGAGCGGGCGGCCGCCCTGCACCGCGCCGCCCCCGCCGGCTACCCGGGGCTCGCCACCGGGTTCCGTCCCTGGTGCGTGGTGGTGCGCTGGCCCTCCTCCAGCCTGCCGACCCTGCCCGGCTACCGGCGGATCCGCGAACGGGCGCACGCGATGAGCGCCCAGGGCCAGGCCGGGCGCATCCTCGGCCACCTGCTCGGCTACCTCGACACCGGCCGGGGCCGCCCGGACGCCCCGCGCGTGCTGGCCAACCGGCACGGCCAGTACCTCCACCTGCTCGGGCACTCCTTCGGCGGCCGCTTCCTCTGCGAGGCCGTCCAGTACGCGGCCGACCGCCCGGCCGGGCCCCCGGTGCTCAGCTGGTCCTCCCGGCCGGGCGACCCGAGCCGCCCGTTCACCGTGGACAGCGCCCTGGTCTTCCAGATGGCCGCGCCCCGGGACGCCTTCACCCGGCTCTTCCCCCGGCTCTTCCTCGGCCCCGGCCGGTCCGGCGCCCCGCTGCGCGGCCCGCTGGTGCTCACCCACTCCCGCTGGGACCGCGCCACCGGCTTCTGGCACCTGCGCGCCGAGGGCCACCCGGGCATCGGCCACTCCGGCACCGGCGCCGCCCCGGTCCCGCAGTTCACCACTCGGCTGCGCCCGACCGACTCGCCCTACCCGCACAGCGACCTCGACCACCCGATCGTCAACATCGACGCCGGCCACCGCTACCGGGGCAGCCTCGCCGCCCGTCGGCTCCACCCCTCGGGGGCGCACTCCGACTTCCACCACCCGGAGTCCGCCCACCTGCTGCTCAGCCTCGCCTCCCACTCCCGTTGAGCCGACGCCATGGCCGAGGAGGTACGGAACGAGTTCGACGGGACCGCGCACGGCATGGTCGTGCAGGCGCACACGGTCAACCTCCACGGCGCTGACCCAGCACCCGACGGGCGGCCGCGCCGGATCGACTTCTCCGGATACGAGGAGCAGAAGCGGGAGGGCTTCACCGGCCGCCGCTGGCTGTTCGAGGAAATCGACACCTGGCTGACTGGCGGCGACGAGCGCGTGCTGCTCATCACGGGCCCACCGGGCATCGGCAAGTCCGCGTTCCTGGCCGAATTGGCGGTCCGGTCGGGCGATCACCCGCCCCTGGCCCGCTACTTCTGCACGACCGAGGACGGCACCACGCTGGAGCAGGCGGCGTTCGTCGGGCACCTCGCCGCCGAACTGGCCGCCGCCCTGCCCGAGTACGCCCGGATCGCCGCCGACGATGGCTGGGCCCAGCTCGACCGTTCGGCGATCGCCCGGGATCCGGGGCACGCGCTGGACCAGGGCGTCATCGCGCCGCTGCGGCGGCTTCCGGAGCCTCCGGAGGACAGCCGCCCCCGGGTGATCCTGATCGACGGACTCGACGAGTCCCTGGCCGGGCACGCCCTGCGCGAATCGGTCCTGGGCCTGCTGGCGCCCCGGATCCAGCGCTTCCCCCGCTGGATCCGGTTCGTCCTGGCCTCACGCCCGGCGCAGCGGGTGCTCACCTCCCTCGGCACGGCCCGCGTCCTGCCGATCGAGCCCGAGCAGTCGCGGAACCTGGCCGATGTCCTGGCCATCATCGACCGCCACCTGGGCGGCCCGACCTGGCCGGCACGCCTGCGCGAGCAGCAGCTGACGGCGGACGAGGCCGCGCTCCGGATCCGCCGGGCGGCCCGGGGCAACCCGCTGTACGCCACCATGCTCCTCAAGTCCGTCGAACTGGGCCGCACTTCACTCTCCGACGGCGAACTGCCACCGGGCCTCGCGGGCGCCTACGAGCTCTTCCTGGACCGCCACTTCCGTGATGCGCAGTCCTATGCGGCCGCCCGTCCGGTGCTGGAGGCCGTGGTCGCCGCCGCCGAGCCGCTGCCGCTCGGCGTCATCGAGGCGGTCAGCGGGCTGGAGGCCTCGTACCGGCTCTCCGCCGTCCTGCGCGAGCTGTCACCGCTGCTGCCCGAACGGCATGGCCGCCACAGCTTCTTCCACCAGTCCATGGCGGAGTGGCTCGCGAGCCCCGACCACCCTTACCACGCGGCCCCGGCCGCCGGTCGGCGCCGGCTCTCCCGGGGCTTCCTGGACTACCTCCGCTCCCCCGGCTCGGGGCCGGTCGACCACCGGCACATGTCCGACCCGACCGCCCGCTACTGGGTCCACCACGGACTGGACCACCTGGCGGCCAGTGGTGACGTCCTTCCGGCCGGCGCCGAGGCCGGCGCCTTCGCGCCCGTCGCCCTGGCGGGTCAGGACCACATCTGGGCCTTTGGAGCCTTCACGAAGTACGGCGTGCCGACGAGGATGCGCAGGTACGTCGAGGGCCTGCTGCACCGCGACGGCTTCGAAGACGTCCGGAACCTCCTCGCCCTGCTGCGCGGAGCCGTGAAGGCCTACTGCCTCAAGGCCGGAGTGATCCAGGAGACCGCCCGGACCGAAGGGTCCGCCCGTTACCTGATCACGGGCAGCGCCCGGGACGGCTCCTCGCTGATGGCGGCGCTGATGATCACCGGCTTCGCCGGAGCCGTCTTCCGCGCGGCCAAGGACTCCCGGGAGCTGGCCCTCGACACCGAACAACTCGCCGCGTTGGCCGATGAGTTGCGCTTCGGCCGGTACGTCGCGGGCGGTGTGGGCTGGGGGTGCTGGGCGGTCGGCCTGGGCAGTGGCGAGGGCTTCCTGACGGACACGGGAGACTTCCTCTACCACGAGCTCCACCAACTCATGGGCGACTGAGGGAACTCCGGCCGCGCGGGTCGACTCCCACGACTACGGCTACGGCCGCCCGGCCGACGCCCGGCCTCGAGGGAGCGGACCACCTCCTGCGAAGGGCCCGGGTGCCGAAGCACCCGGGCCCCGACCGTGCGCCCCCCGGTCAGCGCTGGCGGACGGCGGTGAACCCGCAGACCGGCGTGCAGAGCGTGACGATGCCGCTGTACCGGTAGTTGGTGCGCCCCCGCGAGATGGTGTGCACCGTCAGCTTCTCCCGCAGGGTGAGCTGGTGGCAGCGCGGGCACGCGGCGTCGACCTGCTTGCCCCAGGGGCGGTTGGGGTTGAGCTTGGTGATCGACACCCCGATCAGGACCACGGACAGACCGGTGGCGACGAAGCCGACCACCTGCCACACACCCTTGCTGGACTCACGGCGGTCGATCATCTCGTCGTAGCTGAACGTGCCCCCGCCGCCGCGATTGGAGATGATCTGGCACACGTTGTTCCGGGTCATCGTCTTGCCGTCGCAGTCCGGGGCGCTGGTCGGGTCGGACTTGCCGACGACCAGCGCCAGGAAGAGCCCGAGGCCGGCCAGCAGGACCAGCACCACCACGGCCGTCGTCCGGCTGCGGCCGGTGTGCAGTCGGGTGCGCTCCTTCACCGCCGTTTCGATCACAGCGTGAGCCATGTTGCTGCCGTCGACCGCCACCACGTGTCTCCTGTTGTTCGCGTTCTGTGCCTCGTTGTCCCCCGGCGGACCGGGGCCGACACGAACCCACCATCATCAGGGCTTTCCCGCGCGGTACTTGGTGAGAGCTTGACCCTGCCGTGACAGCTTCGACACCGGGCCCCTGGCATTGGCCCCGCTGCCCGGCCCCGGCACCCGCGTTCAGCTCCGGGGTCCGCTCCGGGTGCTCAGCCCCGGGGTGCCAGCGACGTCAGGTAGGCGGCGGCCTTCTCCGGGTCGAGCAGCCACTGCTCGACGTCCGCCGGGTCGTCGAAGGAGTTGGCGAACCGGTCCGCCACCGCCTGGAACCGGCCGGCCGCGCCGAACAGCTCCACGGCGTGCGCGGGCGCCGGGCGGAGCATCGCGTTCGACCAGTCGGTGACGGCCCGGGCGGTGTCGGCCCAGAAGCGGTCGAAGGCGGCCTGCTGGAAGTCCCGGTCGAAGGGCTTGTCGCCGTGCGCGAGGATCGCGTCCAGGTAGCCGGCAGCGCACTTGGCGGCGGCGTTGGCGCCCTGCCCGGTGATCGGGTCGTTGGTGACGACCACGTCGGCAACGCCCAGCACCGCGCCGCCGCCCGGCAGTTCGCCGACCGGCCGGCGGACCACCGGGGCGAAACGGCCGGCCAGGGTGGCGCCGGCGTCGGTGAGTTCGACGCCGGAGCGGGTCCGCTCGTACTCCCAAGGAGTGAAGGCCTTCATCAACTCCAGCATCACCCGCAGGTGTTCGCCCGGGTCGCGGAGCCCGTCGAAGGCGTCCGCCGGACCGCCCGGCTGGGCCTCCCAGAGCAGGATGTCGCAGGGCCCGGCGGCCGTCAGGGCCGGCATGCTGAAGAACTCGCCGATGCCGGGCACCAGGTTGCAGCGCACCGCCGGGAACTCCTGGTCGGGGCGCGGCGCGAGCCCGTACACGTAGCTCACGGCGAGTGCGCGCTGCGGCCGCTGGTACGGGGAGCGCTCCTCGTCGCGCTCGAACAGCGCGGCCAGTCTGCCCTTGCCGGAGGCGATCAGCACCAGGTCGTAGGAGCCGGCGAGGTGTTCGACGTCGGCCGGGCTCACCTGCCGCACCTCGACCCGGCCGCCCCGGGCGGCGTAGAGGTCCAGCCAGGTGGACATCTTCAGCCGTTGGTCGACGGACTGGGCGTAGGCGTCGAGCCGTCCGGTCCAGTCGATCACCCGGGTCGCGTCCGGGCCGCTGATCGACAGGCCGATGCCCTCGATCCGCGGCGCCTGCTCGGCCCACAGGTCCAGGCCGAGGGCGCGCTCGGTGTGCAGCGCGGAGTCGAACATGCACTGACTGGACAGCACCCGCCCGTCCCGCACCTCCTGGGCGTCCCGGTCGGTCAGCAGCGTGACGTCGTAGCCGTGGGACTGCAGCCCGAGGGCCAGTTGGAGGCCGGCCTGCCCGGCGCCGACGATCAGAATCCTGCGCATCGCCCCTGCTCTCCTGATGGTCCGTCCGGCCCGGGCCGCCCGCCCGGCCCGGTTGCCAGGGTTTGGATATCAGGCCGGAGCCTCCGCGTCCACGGCGCGGACGGAGCGGGCGCGCGCCGGTTGGGGGCGCGGGAGCGGCCGGAGGGCGCGGGGTGCCGGGATGTCGATTTGAAAAATTCTTCAAGTTCATACAGGCTGGCGTGCCGCCGACCCCGTGCCGACCGGACAGAACAGGACAGCCCGCACCCATGAGCGACACCCTGCCCCCGTGCCCCTCGTGCTCCAGCGAGTACACCTATGAGATGAACGCCCTGCTGGTCTGCCCGGAGTGCGGCCACGAGTGGGCGCCCGCCGACTCCGAGGCCGAGGCCGGCGCGGGCGAGCGGGTGGTCCGCGACTCGGTCGGCAACGTGCTGAGCGACGGCGACACCGTGACCGTCGTCAAGGCCCTCAAGGTCAAGGGCAGCGCCTCGGGCATCAAGGCGGGCACCAAGGTCCGCAACATCCGGCTGGTCGACGGCGTGGACGGCCACGACATCGACTGCCGGATCGAGGGCTTCGGCGCGATGCAGCTCAAGTCCAGCGTGGTGAAGAAGGCCTGAGACCGGCCCGGTCCGACCTCTGACGGCCCGTACGAGCGCGTGCTCGTACGGGCCGTCGCCGTTTCCTCCTCAGACCTGCGCGGCGGGGTCCTCCCCCGCCGCGCCGCGACCGTCGGCGGGGGATCGGGCGCGGGCGGCCCGGCGCGGGAGCGGCGGGGCGGGAGCGGCGGGCCGTCAACGCGTGGCCGACCTCGGGAGACCGCAGCAAGCTGGTGTGGTCAGCGTGTGCGGGCCCGCCCCGCGCCGACCTCCGTGAGAAGGATCGCCATGGCTGCCACCACCCCCGCCTCCCCGACCCTTGACGGCGCCGTGCGCGCCGTCCACGTCGCCGCCCCGGGCGGGACGCCCGAACTGGTCGAGGTCCCCCTCCGCACGCCCGGCCCGGGTACCGTCCGCATCACCGTCGAGGCGTGCGGCGTCTGCCACTCGGACCTGCTGATCGCCGGCGGCCTGCTGCCCGGCACCACCTTCCCGGTCACCCCCGGTCACGAGATCGCGGGCCGGATCGACGCCCTCGGCGAGGGCGTCGAGGACTGGCGGGTCGGTGACCGGGTCGCGGTGGGCTGGTTCGGCGGGAGCTGCGGGCGCTGCGAGGCCTGCCGGGACGGCGACGCCATCCTCTGCCCCCATCTGAAGGTCCCCGGCGCCGCCTACCCGGGCGGCTACGCCGATTCCGTCATCGTGCCCGCCGACGCGCTCGCGGCCGTGCCCGACGGCCTGACCGCCGCCGAGGCCGCACCGCTGGCCTGCGCCGGGGTGACCGTCTTCAACGCCCTGCGCCGCTCCGCCGCCCGCCCGGGCCACACCGTGGCGATCCTGGGCCTCGGCGGCCTCGGCCATCTGGGCGTCCAGTTCGCCCACGCCATGGGCCTGCGCACGGTGGCGATCGCCCGCGGCGCGGAGAAGGGCCCGCTGGCGCACCAGCTCGGCGCCGACCACTACGTCGACAGCACTGCCGGGAACGTCGCCGAGGCGCTCCAGGCACTGGGCGGCGTCAAGGTCGTACTGGCCACCGTCACCGACTCCGGTGCCATGTCCCCCACCGTCGACGGCCTGGGCCGCCGCGGCGAACTCGTCATCGTCGGGGTGTCCCCCGACCCGCTCGCGATCAGCCCGTTCCAGCTGATCGCCGCGGACCGCAGGGTCTACGCCCACTCCTCCGGCTCCGCCCTCGACACCCAGGACACCCTGCGCTTCGCCGAGCGGACCGGCGTCCGGGCCTGGATCGAGGAGCTGCCGCTGGCGGAGACCGCCGCCGCCGTCGCGAAGATGAGCAGCGGGCGGGCCCGGTTCCGGATGGTCGTGACGACCGGCCGCTGACCGGTCGGCCGCCAGCCCGATCCTCGGGTCAAGCGTTGGCAAAGACCCCGCCGTCGAACGCCCGATCGACGACGCTTAGGCTGGTCCGCGCCCGAACGACCGGGCCGGCGGCCGCACGACCGGACCGGCCGGTACCGGGACGGGCCCGCAAGCAGAGGAAGTAACCAGGGGGGACACAGAGCCATGCACCACGACCACGCACGCGAAGAGTACGAACCGTACGAGGACCACGGCTACGACGACCACCTCGTCTCCGCCGACGGCCACCAGGAGGACCGCAGCCGTCGGCGCTCGCGCCGGATCTGGCTGGTGGCGATCGGCGGGGTGTTCACCACGCTGCTGGTGGTCGGCGGCTACGGCGCCTACAACGTGATGACCGCCGTGACCGGCGGGTCCACCGCGGGCGGGGGCGGCGCCGACCCGACGGCGTCCAAGGGTCCGCAGACGCCGCCGAGCGCCGAGCAGGCCGACGCCGTCGCCAAGGACTTCCTGGCGGCCTGGGGCCGCGGCGACCTCACGGTCGCGGCCGGACTCACCGACCGCCCCGAGGCCGCCCGGATGGCGCTCACCTCCTTCCACGACGGCGTGTCCGCCCGCTCGCTCACCCTGAGCGGGACGGGCCCCGCGCCCGCCGGCACCCCCGCCGAGCCCGCCGTCGGCTACCGGGTACGGGCCGAGTTCGACGGCACCACCGAGACCTGGGAGTACGAGAGCACGCTGGGCGTCGTCCGGGCCTCCGACGGGCGCGTGCTGGTGCGCTGGGCGCCGACCGTGGTCCACCCCAAGCTCGGCGCCGGCCGGACCATCGCCGTGAAGGCGCTGCCCGACCCGGTGTCGAAGCCGGCCGACCGCAAGGGCCGGTCGCTGGAGGCGTTCCCGTCGCTGAGGTCCGTCCTGCCCCAGATCGCCCCGCCGGACGGCGCGAAGGTGGTCACCGGGCAGGCCGTGGTGCTCTCCGGCGGCGGGCAGGAGGCGGAGCAGCTGTTCGTCCTCACCCCGCCGACCGCGCCGCAGGTGAAGCTCACCCTGGACGCCGACCTCCAGCAGGTCGCCGAGGAGGCGGTGAAGCAGCAGTCGGCCGGTGGCAAGCCCGCCTCCCTGGTGGCGATCCAGCCGAGCACCGGCAACATCCTGGCGATGGCCTACGCCCCGCAGGACGGCTTCAACCGCGCGGTCGGCGGCGGGCAGCCGCCCGGTTCGACCATGAAGGTGATCACCGCGGCCGCGCTGCTGGAGGCCGGCGTCACCCCGGACGCCGCCGCGCCCTGCAAGGAGACCACCAACTCCCCCAGGAGCTGGCACAACGACGAGGGCGGCAACCACCTCGACTACACCCTCAGCGACGACTTCATCCACTCCTGCAACACCGGCTTCATCGACAAGGGCCTGGAGAAGCTCCAGCTCAACACCCTGACCTCGGTCGCCCGTGACCAGTTCGGCCTGGGCCTGCAGTGGCGGATCGGCATCCCGAGCCGCGACGCCACCATCCCCGTGCCGGGGAACAAGGACGAGGCGGCGGCCGAGTACATCGGCCAGGGCCAGATCCAGGTGAACTCGCTGGCGATGGCCTCGGTCGCGGCCACCGTGCAGAGCGGAACGTTCCGTCAGCCCGTGCTCCGCGAGGACGCCAAGCGCGTGACGGCCCCCGGGAAGCTGCCCGGCGACGTCGCCCAGGGGCTGCGCTCGATGATGGCCAGGACGGCCACCCAGGGCACCGCCCGTACCCCGATGTCCGGGCTCAGCGGCCAGATCGGCGCCAAGACCGGTACCGTCGAGGCCGGTTCGAGCCAGGCCACCAACAGCTGGTTCATCGCCTACCGCAACGACCTCGCCGTCGCCGCCGAGGTCGAGGGCGGCGGCCACGGCAACAGCGCGGCCGGCGTCGCGGCCGCCCAGGTGCTGAAGGCGGGCGGCAAGGGCTGAAGCCGCCCGAGCTCAGAGCGGCTCGACCTGCTCCGGGGTCACGCAGTGGGTGGACCCGCCCGCCTCGACGGTGTACCCCGTCGGCGGCTCCAGCAGGCTCTGCCACCACAGCCCGGTGACCACCCCGACCGCCGTGACCGACCCGGCGGGCGGGACGGCCCCGGTCGGCCCGCCCTCCGGGGCCGGGTCGACCGTGGCCGGGTCGACCGGGATCCGCACCCGGGTGCCCTCCGGCAGGTCGCTGCGGTAGCGGGGCGGCAGGTCCGCCGGGTCGCCGCCCAGCGCGGTGAGGAACTCCGGCCGCAGCCGCCAGGGGCTGCCGTCCTCGGTCACCACCCGGTAGACCGGCCCGACCCGGCCGTCACACCCGTCATGCCCGTCGCGCTCGACCTCGCAGCCGACCACCACGCCCCGGCTGCCGAGCAACTCCGCACCGAGCCAGCCCAGTTCGGGCGTCGGCGGCTCGGGCGAGGTCAGCTCCACCCGTGCGCCGTACGCCAGCCCGGCCTCCTCCGGCCACGGCGTCTCGTCCAGCGGCCAGCGGTGCGCGCCCGTCACGTCCGTCCTCCCGATCCCTGCATCCCCGCCGCTAACGGTCGGCCTCCAGCAGCTCGGGGCCGTCCTGCCGCTGACCCGCCTCCGGCGCCCCGGGCCGGGTGCGCTCGGCCCAGGCGGCCACCGGCGGTCCGGCCGCACCCAGGGCGGCGAAGAACACGCCCAGCAGCAGCCAGCCCGGGTGCCCGAGCGCGAGGACGGCCCCGGTCAGGACCACCGGGGCGAGGGCCTGGCCCGCGTTGAAGCCGATCCCGAACAGGCCCTGGTACTGACCCTGGGCGTGGTCGGGTGCGAGGCCGAAGGCCAGCGCGTAGCCGCCCGAGGACTCCCACACCTCTCCGACGCTGTGGACGCACACCGCGAGGACGGCCAGCACCGGGGCGACCCAGGCGGGGACGTCGGCCGTCAGCGCCATCAGCGGGCAGCTCACCAGGAACAGCAGCCCGGCGAGCCGGAAGGCCCGCCCGCCCTGCCGCGGGGTCTCCACCGTGGCACCGAGCCTGCTCTGGAGCAGCGCGCAGACCCCGCTGTTGACGGCGTAGACCGCCGCCACGGTCCAGCGCGGCGCGTCGGTGTGGGCGCTGAGCCAGATCGGCAGCAGCAGGGAGACGGTCTGGTACTGCAGGCCCATGGCGCTGTAGAGCGCGACGAAGGACACGTACGGCCGGTCCGCCAGGACGGACCACCGGCGGTGCTCCGCGGGCTGGGGCAGCGGCGGGTAGTCCGGGACGCCGAGGAAGGCGATCAGTCCGGCGCCGGCGAAGCTGGCGGCGTTGGCGAGGATCAGCGCGGTGTAGGCGGCGCGGGTGTCGACCTGGATGGCGACGGCCGCCCCCAGGGTGCCCGCGACCACACCGAGGTTGACGAAGGTGCGCAGCCTGGCCCGGAACGCGGCCGGCCGGTCACCGCCCGCGCGAGCGATCAGCGCACCGCCCGCGGCGCCGCTCGCCGTGGCGGCCAGCCGGTCCAGCGTGGCGACGAGCGTGAAAGCGAGCCAGCCGTCGATGAGCACGAAGGACGCCATGGTGACGGCCTGCAGCCCGAGCCCCACCAGCCATACCGTACGCGGCCCATGGCGGTCGGCCAGGTTGCCCGCCGGTATCCCGGCCGCCAGCCCGCAGAGCCCGGCGACCGTCAGCCCCACCCCGACCTGGGCGGCGGGCAGGTGCACCACGAGCGTGAAGTAGAGGACGGCCGCGGTGTTGAAGAGCCCGTTGCCCACCCGGCTGACGAAACTGGCCGCGATCAGAGCCCGTTGCGCCCCGGAAGCCGAACCGCCGTCCACCCCTCGCCCGGACTTCCTCATGATCATGCCGATCAGGCTAACAGCGGCCCTCCACGCCGTCGATCACCCCTTCGAACTCACTCCACTGGACAAGCACTTGCCCGTACGAACGGAGCTGCGGCTCGGGCCGTGACGGCGGCCTGAGCGGTCGGGCATCATGGCGCGATGCCCGAACTGATCACCCCGACCGTACGGCTGCGGACGTCCTTCCTGGCCGCCGTGGCCGAGTTCCACGCCGAACCGGGGCAGCCCGTCCCGTGGTTCGTCAACGACGTGGACCCGCCCGCACTGACCGACCCCGAGGCCTTCGCCCCGTACGTCGCGCGCGTCCTCGCCGAGCGGACCGAGGCGGGGATGCGCGCGGACGCGGGAGTCCCGATGACCACCCTGTGGTGGGCCGAGGGCGACGAACTGCTGGGCCGACTGGCCATCCGCCACCGCCTCACCCCGAGCCTGGAACGCATCGGCGGCCACATCGGCTACGACGTCCGCCCCACCGCCCGCCGCCACGGCCACGCGACCGCGATGCTCGCCGCCGCCCTCCCGGTAGCGGCCGAACTCGGCATCACCGGCGCCCTGCTGACCTGCGACGCCACCAACACCGCCTCCCGCCACGTGATCGAAACCAACGGCGGCCACCTCATCGCCACGAAGGGACCCAAGCTCCGCTACCTCGTCCCGACCAGCGGAGCCCCAACCACCTGACGCCCCCGCCGCAGTTCCCCGTCAGTCCCCGCGCGCCGGCTGGAGGATCCGGTCCACGACGGCCGCGGCCCCCGCCGGATACTCCGCCAACCAGCGGCCGAGCCGCTCCTCGACGGCCCGTGCGACGCAGGCGCGCACGGCGGTGTTGCCCAACCGGTCGCAGGTGGATCCCTCGAACTCGGCCCGCTCCAGGCTCACCGACACGACCGCCGTCAGGCCCCTGGCGACCAGGTCCGCATCGAGGTCGGGATCGTTCGCCGTCAGCAGCCGCCGCTCGCGCGCGTAGGTGTTGACCGCTGCCGCCACGCCGTCCAGGAAGCCCAGCTGATGGGTACCACCACCAGGAGTGGGGCGGCAGTTGGCGAAGGCCCGGACCCGCGGCTCCGGTGAGCGGTGCCACCGCCAGGCCACATCCATCATCCCGGCCATCCCGGGCTCTTCCCGCGTGACGCCCACGACCTCCGGATGGACCGGATCCTCGCCCCGGCCGTCCAGGAAGGTCCGGCCGTCCAGGAAGGTGACGAAGTCCCGCGCCCCGCCCGGGAACCGGAACCGCTCCGCGCGAGGCTCGCCCGGGTGCCGCTCGTCGGTCAGCGAGATGTCCACGCCCCGGTTGAGGAAGGCGAGTTCGCGGAAGCGCTCCGCGAGGCCGTCGTACGAGAACTCCGTCGCCCCGAAGATCTCCGCGTCGGGCCAGAAGGTGACGGTGGTTCCGCTCCCGGCCGTCGACCCTGCCCGGGCGGGCGGAGCGAGCGCGACACCGCGCACGTACTCCTGGACCCAGCGGACCCCGTCGCGTCGCACCTCGGCGACGAGCCGGCTCGACAGGGCGTTCGCGGTGTCGGGCCCGACACCGAAGTAGCTGCGCGTCGAGTCGAGGCGGCCACCGGTCCCGGGCCGGGTCAACACGGCTTCGAGGCCGGGGCTGTCGGCATCCCCCTCACCCTCCACTCGAATGCCCGGTCCGTCGTCGACGACCCGCACCCCGCCGTCCGACCGGAGGATGACCTCGAGGCGACCCGCGCGGCCCGCCAGGATCTCCATCACCGCCCGCTCGGAGACCGCGAACACCAGCTCCCGCAGGCCCCGTTCGCCCGTCGATCCGACGTACATCCCCGGCCGTCTCCGAACGGCCTCCGGCCATTCGTAGACCTTGATCCGCATCCCCTCGTACGGATTGCTCTCCGCGCTCACGACGCCCCCTCCGAAAGTGTCCGTCAGAACTCCCACAGCCTAGGAGAGTTCTGGGAAAACGCCAGGTCAGAGCATATTTGCCGAAGCCGCAACCAGCCGCCTGAGCGCCTGCGGGCGGGAGTCCGACCCAGCTTGTCGCGAACGTCGCCGGAGTGCCGTCGCAGCCCGCGCGAGGGCGCGCACGGCACCGTTCCGGGCGGATCCGAGGTCCCCGATTCCGAGAATTTCCCGCCGTCGGCCGCGGCGCCCCGCCGCACTCCCGGGTCAGCCGAGGGTGACCCGGAAGACCGGGAAGCCCGGGGCGATCCGGAGGAGTTCGGGGGTCGGCGAGTCGGCGTCGATGTCCTCGAAGAAGTAGCCGACCTCCCACTTCCAGCGGCGCAGGTAGGCGCGGAGCACCTCGGGCTTGTCGGCGTCGGGCAGTTCGGTGGCGCGGAAGGTCTCGGTGCGGCGGCCGACCCGCAGTTCGCCGGTGCCGGCGGCCCGGAGGTTGCGGACCCACTGGGTGTGGCCGCGCGGGGCGACCAGGTACTGCGCGCCGTCGTGGGTGAGCAGGTTGACGGGGGTGGTGCGCCATTCGCCGCTCTTGCGGCCGCGGACGGCGAGGACCCGGGAGCCCCAGAGGCTGATGCCGGCCTTGGTGAGGGCGGCGACCGCGGAGTTGAGCAGCTTGCCGGCGGCGATCCCGAGGCGGGTGGTGGGCGCCACCAGACGGGTGGCGGGGTCGGGCGACTGGGCGGGCTGGGCGGGCTGGGCGGGCTGGGACATCGGACTGCCTCGATTCCATGACTACCGCTTCGATTCGAGAGCACCGCTCTCGGCGACGACTCCAGCATGGCACCGGCCTCCCCTCAAAGCAAGAGCAGTGCTCTCGAATGAGGGCACCGATCCGATCTGTGGCAGACTGCCCCCATGCCAGCGATCCGCACCGCACGCGAACGGGCCCGCGAGGAACTCACCCGGGAGATCAAGCAGGAGGCCCGCCGACAGCTCGCCTCGGTCGGCGCCCAGCAGCTGTCCCTGCGCGCCGTCGCCCGCGAACTGGGCATGGTCTCCTCGGCCCTGTACCGCTACTTCGCCAGCCGCGACGAGCTGCTCACCGCGCTGATCATCGACGCCTACACCGAGCTCGGCGAGGCCGCCGAGCGGGCCGTCGCGGCCGAGCCCGACGCGTCCGCGCGCGAGCGGTGGCGGGCCGGCTGGCAGGCGACCCGCGACTGGGCCCGGGCCAACCCGCACGAGTTCGCCCTGATCTACGGCACCCCCGTCCCCGGCTACACCGCGCCGGAGAGCACCGTCGAAGCAGCCGCCCGCCTCCCGCTCGCCCTGCTCGGCGTGGTCCGCGCCGCCCCCCTGCGCCCCACCCCGCCCGGCCCCACCCCCCGGGGCACCCTGCCCGGGCAGCTCGCCGGCCTCGCCGCCGCCGTGGCCCCCGACCTGCCCCCGCCCACCCTGGCCCGCGCCGTCTCCGCCTGGATCCAGCTCGTCGGCCTGATCGGCTTCGAACTGCACGGCCACCTGGTCGGCTCGCTCGACCCGGCCGCCGACTTCTTCGCCTGGACCACCGAGGAGACCGCCGACACCCTCGGCCTCTGACCGACGGCCACACACAACCGACCGCCCGCCTCAGTCCCGCGACAGCCGCCAGGAGGCGAGCGCCAGCCGCGCCCGGGTCACCCCCCGGGGGTCGGCGAGGTCGAAGCCCAGCACCTTCGCGATCTGGTCGAGCCGCCGCGCCACGCTGCTGTGGTGCAGGTGGAGCAGTTCGGCGGCCCGGCGCAGCGAGCCGGTGGCGCAGTACGCGTCCAGTGTCGCCAGCTCCTCCTGGCCCGCCGCGATCCGGCCGACGGCCACCACGTCGCCGTTGTCCCGCAGGGCCGCCGCCGGCACCTCGGCCAGCAGCGCCAGCGCACCCAACCCGGCGTGGCGGACCACGGGTTCACGCTCGGTCGTGAACCGCAGGGCGGTCCGGGCCTCGCGCCAGGAGCGCTCGGGGCTCCCGGCAGCACCGACGCCGGCCCGGAACCCGGCCGGGAGCCCAGCCGTGTCCGGCAGCGCTTCCCGGGCGGCGGCCAGCACGACGCCCACCTCCGCCAGCGGCGCCGCCTTCACCGCGGCGCCCGGGAAGCACAGGGCGGCGGCCCGGTCGAGCGGCAGCGACGACCGTACGGCGACCGCCACCAGCGGCCCGGGGGCGAAGCCCAGCAGCCGCAACGCCCGGGCCCGCGCCGCCTCGTCGCCGTCCGGGCTGATCGCCAGCTCCACCAGGGCGGGGTCGGCCATGGTGGTCCGGGCCGGTCCGTAGCGCTCGACGGCCGCCGCGACGGCGATGGCCAGCCGGTCGAGCACCACCTCGTCCAACGGGCCCGCCGGCCCCGGGCGTTCCAGCCACACCGTGCCGATCTCCTCGTCGTCGAGGGTCACCGGCGCCTCGCTGGAGGCCGGTGCGGGCGCGGCGGTCGGCTCGGTGCCGTGCGGCGAGACCCTGGTCACCCGCCCGGTGCCGTGCAGCCGGATCCCGGTCACGCACTCGGCGAGCCCCGCCGAGGCCCGCGCCAGGGCCGGCAGGTCCACCCGACGGCGCATCAGCGTGTCGTAGAACGTGACGATCCGGAGCGCGCCGTCGACGTACGGATCGAACCCCGACAGCCGTACGGCCAGTGCTTCCATCCCAGCAGGATAGGGGGGTCGGCCCGGTGGCACCCGCACCGATCGGCGCGCGATCGGCGCGGGAGGCGCGACGGACGGCGGGTGACCGGCCGCCGGGCGGCCCGCCAGGATGGTCGGCATGGATCCCGAACTCGAAGCCTTCGTCCCGCTGTTCCCGAAGTCCGACCTCTCCTCCCCGGCCGTCTCCCGCAAGCAGCTCGCCGAACTCGCCGCCTCCGTACCGGTCCCCGACCTCGGGGACATGGTGGTCGAGGACCGTACGGTGCCCGCCGATCCCCCTGTTCCGGTACGGATCTACCGGCCCGCCGGGGCTCGGGGGGCGGTCGTCTGGCTGCACGGCGGCGGATTCGTCATGGGCACCGTGGAGACCGAGCACCCGTGGGCGGCCCGACTCGCGGTCGAATCCGGCGCGCTGGTGGTCTCGGTGGGCTACCGACTGGCGCCCGAACACCCGCACCCGGCCGCCCTGGACGACGCCGACGCCGTCCTGCGCTGGACGGTCGACCACGCGGCGGAACTCGGCGTCGCCCCGGACCGGATCGCGGTCGGCGGCCACAGCGCCGGCGCCGGGATCGCGGCCGGACTCGCCCTGCGGGCGCGCGACGAGCAGGGGCCCGCGATCCGCTTCCAGCTGCTCCACCAGCCCGGCCTGGACGACCGGCACGAGACCTGGTCGGCGCGGAACTTCACCGACACGCCCTGGTTCGACCGCTCCAAGGCCATCGAGGCCTGGCGGCACTACCTCGGCGGCCGGCCCGCCACCCCGTACGCGGCCCCGGCCCGCGCCACCGACCTTACCGGCCTGCCGCCGGCCTACATCGCCACCGCCGAGTACTGCCCCAACCGCGACGAGGACCTCGACTACGCGCTGCGCCTGCTCCAGGCGGGCGTCTCGGTCGAAGTGCACCAGTGGCCGGGCACGTTCCACGGCTCGCACGCGATCGTGTCCGCCGACGTCTCCCAGCGGCAGCACGCCGAACTCGGCGCCGTGCTGCGCCGGGCCCTGGCGGGCTGAACGCAGCCGGGGGAATCCCCCAACGGCCGTTCCGCGCAAGCTTCTTGACGATTGACCGTGCACGGTCATAGCTTCGTGCCCGTCCCGGGGGAACGGGCGCGGACCCGCGCCCACCCGGGACGGCACGTCGAGTCATGAAGGGGAATCATGATCGGCAAGAAGCTCCTCGCCGCGTTCGCCGCCACCCTCGCGGCCGGCACCCTCACCGCCCTGGGCCCGGTCGGCACCGCCTCCGGCGCCACCACCGGCACGTCCTCCCCGGCCTCCTTCGGCTGGTGCGACGGCCGCAACCCCTCCGGCCACAGCGACCCGACCACCCTGCGCAGCGCCTTCGCCCGCGGCGCCCTGCTCGAGCTGCGCTACAGCCCGTCCGCCCGCTGCGCGTGGGGCCGCCTCAACCGCGCGTACAGCACCGACTCCGTCTGGGTCGACCGCTCCTTCGACGGCGGCTCCACCTGGGACGGCCCGCTCGGCACCGTGCAGGGCAACACCTACACCATCGAGTTCGACGACGCCGACGTCATGATGCGCGCCTGCACCAACCACGGCGGCGCCTACACCTGCACCGCCTTCGCCTGACCACCTGCCCTACCTACGCCACCTACACCACCTACACCAGCTGCACCGCCCGGGCCGTGACCACCCACCGTGGTCACGGCCCGCCGTCCCCGGTCCGGCTCGCCTCCAGCCCATCGGAGCTCAGCGGGAACGCCCTTGGCGCCGTCGGGCGTTGGCCGGTCATGGTGATGACGGTGAGCCTGCTCTCCATGGCAGTGCTGGTGATCGTGCCCTTCACACTGGCCTCGGCCCGGCACCTCGTGGTGCGCTCCGGCCGCCCGGGCCGGCTGAGCCGCCGGCTGGCCGCTCGAACGCGGGGCGGCGGCCTCGGGCTCGGCGCCACCGCGACCGAGGAACTGCACGCCTTCTTCAACGCCAACAAGCGCGTGCAGATCGAGCGGCGGCAGGCCCAACTGGTCCTGCGGGACGACGACCACGCCTGCGCCCCGCCCCGCACGGGCATCGACCTGGACGGCGGCACCGCGGTGATCCACCGGCAGCGGTAGCCCGCGCCGATCCGGCGCCCGGAGAACGTGGACCGAGCCCCCTCCCGCTCGATAATTCCGGCGACACCGACCGGCCGTCCCGGGATACTCCTCCCCATGGATGAGGTCGAGGTCGTTGTCGCCCACTCCGAGCGCGCGACCCTGCGCGTCGGTGACGTGTTCCTGAAGGTGGACGCCGATCAGGCCCGGATGGACGTCGAGGTCCAGGCGATGGCCCTGGCACCGGTCCCGACCCCGGAGGTCCTCTGGCGCAAGCCGCCCGTACTCGCGCTCGCCGCGCTCCCGGGGGCGGCGCTCGGCCATCTCGGCAAGCCCTCGACCGCCTCGCCGGCGGCGTGGGCCGCGGCGGGGGCCGCCGTCCGGGTCCTGCACGACGCGCCGCTGCCGCCCTGGCCCGGCCGGGGCCCCGCCGAGTTGGCGGCGCGTCTCGACGCCGAGTGCGAGTGGCTGCTGACGAACGGCGTCCTGCCCGCCGACCTGGTCACCCACAACCGCCGGATCGCCGAGGCCGCGCTGCGGCCGTGGACCCCGGTGTTCATCCACGGCGACCTCCAGCCCAGCCATGTGTTCGTCGACGGCGACGAGGTCACCGGCATCATCGACTGGTCCGACGGCGGCCCCGGCGACGCCCTGTTCGACCTCGCCATCCTGACGCTCGGCCACGAGCGGCACCTCGACGACGTCCTCGCCGGCTACGGGGCTGACGTCGACGTCGACGTGATCCACGCGTGGTGGTCACTGCGGAGCCTGGTGGCGGTCCGCTGGCTGGTCGAGCACGGCTTCGACCCCTCCGCGCCGGGCTGCGAGGTCGACGTATTGAGATCCCGGATGTGAGCCCGCCCGGGCCCGCCAACGCTCCTGGGCCGCCTACGGCACCTCCGGCCGTCTGCGCCACCACCCCTCAACGCCCAGGGGCGGCCCGGGGATCCGCGGCCCGGACATGAGCGCGCTCCGGCGGTCGAACTCGGCGTCGAGCCGGGCGACCAGGCGCCCGAGGTCCACCCGAGCACCCCTGGGGAGCCAGCGCAGCACGGCCTCCAGCTCGTCCCGGGCCAGTACCGGGTTGCACTCGTCGCACCCGACCTCGGGCTCCGGCAGCACCCGCCCGGGCTGCGCGAGGTACCGCCGACACTCGGCCAGCGCCCAGAACACCGCGTTCGGGCCGAGGCGTTCGTCCTCCACCCGCCGGATCGCCGCCCGGGTCAGCCCCGAGACACCACGGATCCGGCGCACGGGCACCGTCTGCCGGGGCCGCCATCGCTCCGCGCGCAGCCCCTTCGGCCGCCTACGCGGCATTGCTCCTTGAGATCAGCATGCGGCCATCCTGGCACCGGAACGCCGCCCTCCACCACCGGTTTTCCGACGGTCCGGAGGCTCCGCCCGGAGCCCCGGACGGTCAGTGCCGCCGCCCCCACCACAGCGCCAGCGCCTCCCGTTCGGCGGCCGTCATCAGATGGCCGACCACGGCCTCGGCGGGCCGCCCCTGCCGCACCAGCATGTGGGTGAGCTCCCCGACGGCACCGTACGCGACGGAGGAGCGCAGCAGCTCCAGGGCCTCCTCCACCCGCCCGTCCTTCTCCAGCAGGACCGCCAGGTCGATGTCCCACTCCCCCGGTTCCGTGTCCGGCCGGGCCGCCTCGAGCTCCGCCTCGATCTCCGCGACGGCCTCCCGGCTGCGACCCGCCTCCCCCATCAGCCACCACCGGTTCGACCGGACCCAGAGCGGGTCCTTCCGCAGCCACGCCCCGCCGCACTCCGTCAGCAGCACCAGTGCCAGGTCCGGCCGGCCGTGGTCGGCCAGCAGGTGCAGCGCCGACTCCAGCAGGTTCCCGTCGCCGTCGGCGTCGTACCCGAAGGTGTGCCGGGCCGCCGCGATCCCCTCCTCCAGGCGGCCCTGCCGGGCCAGCAGGCACATCAGGGCCGCCGCCCGGCTGGAGTGGCGGTCGGGGTCGTCGGTGGGCCGCCGGAGGAAGGCCTCGGCCTCGGCGGCCCGCCCCTGCTCCTCCAGCACGGTGACGTAGCGCGGCCAGAAGACGTTCCCGCGGTCGCCGACCGCCAGCTCGTACAGCTCCCCGACCCGCCGGTGCCGCACCAGCAGGTCCGCGTGGGCCACCAGCGTGTTCTGCGAGCCGTACCGCCTCTCGGCGAGGTCCTCCCCCAGCAGCCGGATCGCCTCGTCGGCCCGGCCGGACCGCTCCAGCACCTCCGCTTGGAGGATCAGCGCGTTCCACGGCTCCCGGAGGCTGTCGGCCTCCGCACACCGGAACCGTTCGGCCGGCCCGGCGAGCAGGGCGAGCACCCGCTCGTCCCGCCCCCGCCCCTCGGTGATCCGCACCAGGTGGCGCAGCAACTGCCAGTCCTCGACGTGGGGTTCGAGCAGGTCGATCGCCTCGTCCACCCGCCCGGCCCGCGCCAGCAGCCCGACGAGGATCTCGGTCTCCTCCCCGTCCGGCTCCCGACCCGCCCAGGCCCCGCGTGCCAACGCCAGGGCCGCCTCGGCCCGTCCGTACGCGAGCAGCACGTCCGCCGTCGCCCGGATCCCATGCCGCCAGCCGGTGGCGGAGAACGGCTCCAGCACCTCCAGGGCCCGCGCGAACTCCCCGGCCGCGCAGAGTCCGCGCACGGCGGCCTGCGCGCAGGCCCACTGGCCGCGCTCGCGCGCCGCCCACACCAGCAGCTCCAGGTGGCCCTGCTCCAGAAGCGTGTCCGCCAGCCGGGTGCTGATCCCGCCCCGGCCGCGCCGCTGCCGTTCGAGGTCGTCGATGTCCATCCCGGCACCCTAGGGACTGACACCGACAACAGGCGCGGACAACAGGCACGGACACCAGGCGCAGACAGCAAAGGCGAGGAGGTCAGAGCCTCCCCGCCACTATCAAGGTACCGCGCCCGGGGGGCCTTGCCGCAAGGCCCCCCTCAGGGCGCACAATCGTCGACCGAGGCCGGATCCTGGCGATATACGCGGTTCGCACCGAACGTGCACCGCTGCCCCGATCCACCGGCCTCGTACGACACTCACTGGGGGATGTTCTGATGATCGACGTGATCGTGGTCGGTGGCGGGCCGACCGGCCTCATGCTGGCGATCGAACTGCGGCTGCAGGGCGTGCAGGCGGTCGTGCTGGAGCGGCTGAGCGAGCCGACCCGGGAGTCCCGCGGCCAGGGCCTGCACGTGCGCAGCGTGGAGATGATGGACCAGCGCGGCCTGCTGGACCGGTTCCTCGCGGAGGGCCGGAAGTTCCGGATCGGCGGCTTCTTCGGCCACATCCACAAGCCGTGGCCGGAGACCATGGACACCGCCCACGAGTACGGCCTGTCCATCGAACAGCCGGTCACCGAGCGGCTGCTCGGCGCGTACGCCCGTGAACTGGGCGCAGAGGTCCGGCGCGGCCAGGAGGTGGCCGGGCTCGAGCAGGACCAGGACGGGGTGACGGTCGAGCTGGCGGACGGCACCCGGCTGCGCTCGCGCTACCTGGTCGGCTGCGACGGCGGCCGCAGCACGGTGCGCCGCCTGCTCGGCGTCGACTTCCCCGGCGAGCCGTCCCGGGTCGACACCCTGCTCGCGGAGCTGTCGCTCGCCGAGGACCCGGCGACCGTCGAGGCCGTCGTCGCCGAGGTCCGCCGGACCGAACTGCGCTTCGGCGCCGTCCCCCGGGGCGAGGGGCTCTACCGGGTGATCGTGCCCGCCACGGACGTCGCCGAGGACCGCACCGGGGGCCCCACCCTGGAGGAGTTCTGGCAGCAGCTGCGCGCCGTCGCCGGGACCGACTTCGGCGCCCACTCGCCCCGCTGGCTCTCCCGCTTCGGCGACGCCACCCGGCAGGCCGAGCGGTACCGGGTCGGCCGGGCCTTCCTGGCCGGCGACGCGGCGCACATCCACCCGCCCACCGGCGGCCAGGGCCTCAACCTCGGCATCCAGGACGCCTACAACCTCGGCTGGAAGCTCGCGGCCGCCGTGCACGGCCGGGCCCCCGCGGACCTGCTGGACAGCTACCAGGCCGAGCGCCACCCGGTGGGCGCCCGGGTGCTGGCCAACACCCGGGCCCAGATGACGCTGCTGGGCTCGGAGCCCGGCGCGGTGGCGCTGCGGGAGCTGCTCTCCACGCTGATGGACTTCGAGGAGGTGAACCGCTACATGACCGAGATGGTCTTCGGGGTCGGGGTCCGCTACGACTTCGGCGAGGGTCCGGAACTGCTCGGCCGACGGCTGCGGGACGTGCGGCTGAAGCAGGGCCGCCTGTACGAGCGGATGCACGGCGGCCGGGCGCTGCTGCTCGACACCACTGGCGGCCTCTCGGCGGCGGGCTGGGCGGACCGGGTCGACCATGTCGCCGAGCCCGTCGAGGAGTTGGACGTCCCCGCCGTACTGCTGCGGCCCGACGGGTACGTGGCCTGGGTCGGCGAGGACCAGCGGACCCTGGACGAGGCGCTGGCCCGGTGGTTCGGCGCCGCCGCCTGAACGGGGCGGGCGCGCTGAGTTCCCCGTCGGCGGCACCTGAGTAGCCGTACTCATGCGGCGCGGGGAGCGCGTCGGCGAGGCTCGATCCGTCCTTACCGACGCGCTCCTCCGAAGGAAAACCCCATGACCGCACCGTCCGTGCCCCTGGCCGATCGGGTCCTGCCCGCCCGGCTGATGCTGACCGGGACCTGGCTCTGGGCCCTCGCGACCTGCTACGCGCTGATCGCCCGGCCGTGGCTCGGCAGCCACCTGCCGCCCCGCGACCAGTGGGGCGCGGCGGAGGAGGAGACCGCCCAACTCGACGGCCTCGTCATGGGATTCACCGGCTTCCTGATCATCGTCCTGGGCGCGGCCGCGGCACTGGCCTGGGCCTGGGCGACGCACCGGCTGCGGCAGGGGTCGTCGAGCGCTCCGGTGGTGGTCTGCCTCACCGCGCTCGGCACCGCCGTCCTGGCGTTCCACGGCAGCACGACAGTCTTCCCCGGCCCGCTCGACACCCGGGCGCTCGCCGCCCTCGCCCCGCTGCTGCTGATCAGCCTGGCCGCACCGGCCGCCACCCTCCGGGCCTGGTCCCGGCACGCCCGGACGCGCGGCTGAGCACTCACCCGGCGGCCGGCGGGCTCGGGTCGATCCTGAGCAGCGAGCGCTGCACCGTCCCGTCCGGCTGGTAGACGGTGCGGTACAGGTACGGGCGGTCCGAGCCGGGGAGCAGCACGACGCCCTCCTCGACCAGCGGCCGCTGTTCGGCGATGGCCCTGAGCCGGTGGTCGGCGTCGGCCGGGAGCTCGGGCTCCGGCGGGCGGCGGTGGCGTCCGGCCACGGCGGCGCTCCGTTCTCTCCTGGTCCGTTGTCCTGGACGGCGACGCGCCCCGCCCGCCCGGAGGGGTCCGGGCGGGCGGGGCGTTCGGGTGGGGCGTTCGGCCGGGGCGTTCGGCCAACGCGACTTGGGTGACTACATCGGGCGGACCTTGATCATCGCGAAGGGGGCGCCCTGCGGGTCGGCGACCACGGTCATCCGGCCGGCCATCATGTCGAAGGGCGGGGCGAGGACGGTGCCGCCGCGCTTGACCACGACGTCGGCGCAGGAGTCCACGTCGTCGACCGAGAAGTAGGTCAGCCAGTGCGCGGGAGTGCCGGGCGGGTCGTTGGCGAGCAGCGAGACCCCGCCGACGGAGCGGCCGCCGACCTTCTGCTCCCAGTACTGCTCGTTGCCCTCCATCGGCTCGATCTCGATGCCGAAGGCCTCGCCGTAGAAGGCGGTGGCGCCGGGGACGTCGCTGGTGTGCAGCTCGTTCCAGGTCAGCGCGCCGGGCTCGTTGACCACCTGGGCGCCGGAGAACTCGCCGGGCTGCCAGACGCCGAACACCGCGCCCTGGGGGTCGGCGGCGATCAGCATCCGGCCGAGCGGGCCGACGTCCATCACCGGGACCAGCAGCGTGCCGCCCGCCGCGACGATGGCGTCCTGGGTGGCCTGGGCGTCGGTGGTGGCCAGGTAGCTGGTCCACACGGTGGGCGGTTCCGGCGCGCCCTCGGGGGCCATCGCCGGGCCGATGCCGGCCGCGGCCTTGCCGTTGAGCTCGCAGACGGCGTAGCCGCCGAACTCGGCCGGGCCGGGCTGCCCCTGCCAGCCGAGCAGGTCGCGGTAGAAGTCCAGCGCGGCCTGCTGGTCCTGCGCCATCAGGTCGACCCAGCACGGGGTGCCGGTCACGTACGGGGTGGTGACTTCGGGCATGCTCGCTCTTTCCTCTTCCTCGTGAGGTCCCCCGCCAGTCACCCTCCCGTCCCTCCCCGGGATCCGCCACCCGACACGCCGCCGCCGCGAGCCCCGTCGGACCCTCGCCCGCCACTCACCCGTTCGGCGCAACGGGGGCTCACGAACGGCCCGTGCGGGCCTCCGACCACCGGGTTTGACCGCGACCGCTCATTGTTGTGACGCTAGGTCAACACAGCGTGCACCGTTGGCTCCTGGGGGGACCGTGGACGAACCGCTCCGAATCCGTGTGACCGACGCCGACCGCGGCGCCACCGCCTCCCTGCTGGCCTGGCTGCGGGCGGAGGACGAGCTGCGCGGCCGGGTCGCGCTGGAGGCCGCCCCGCCGCAGCCCGGCTCGCTGGGCACCCTCGCCGACGTGCTCACCGTCGCCGTCGGCGCCGGCGGTGCCGTGTCCGGCCTGACCAGCGCACTGATCGCGTGGATCCGGCGCCGGGCCGGCGAGACGGTGGTCCAGGTGACCCGCGCGGACGGCAGCTCGGTCGAGCTGCGGGCGACGGCCGTGCACGGGCTCAACGCGGACGGCGTCGCGGCCCTTGTCCGCGAGGTCGGCCAGTCGCTCGCCGACCGTCCCGGGTCGGCCGCCCTGCCCTCGGACCCATCCGGCCCGGCCGCCCTGCCATCGGACGCCGATGAGTGACCCGGCGGTGAGCGATCCGGCGGTGGGCGATCCGGCGATCAGTGCCGCCGGGCTGCCGCTGGGGCTCCCCGGCGCCCGGGCGCTGATCATCGGGACCGGCACCCACGTCCCCGGCTCCGTCCTGCCCGACGTCCCCGCCGCGGCCGCCACCGTGCGCGCCCTCGCCCAGGAGCTGGTCGCCCGCTGCGGCCTCGCCCAGGAGCACGTACGAACCGTGGTCGACCCGGAGAACCCGGTCGTGCTCGGCGAGGAAATCACCGCCGCCGCCGAGTCCGCGGACTCCGTACTGCTGGTGTACTACGTCGGCCACGGCCTGGTCGGCGACGACAACGAGCTATACCTGGCGACCCGCGTCACCGACCACCTCACCCGCGGCCTCGCCTACAAGGGCCTGCGCTACGCCACCCTGCGCGAGACCCTGGCGGGCTCCCAGGCACGCTCGGTCGTGCTGGTCCTGGACTGCTGCTTCTCCGGCCGGGCGGCGCCCGTCGGCGGCGCGGGCCGCGCCTTCGAGGCCTCCTACCCTGGCGGCGGGTTCGTCCTGGCCTCCGCCGCACCCGAGGAGCTCGCCCTCGCACCGGTCGGTGCCCCGTACACCGCGTTCAGCGGCGAGCTGCTGCGGCTGCTGAGCGAGGGCGACCCGACGGAACCGCCGCTGCTGACCCTGGACGACCTCCACCGGGCCCTGTCCCGCACCCTGCGGGACCGGGGCTTCCCGGCGCCGCGCCGCCAGTCCGACGGGCGGGCCGGGGAGCTGGTCCTGGCGCCCAACCCGGCCTACCGGCCGCCTGATTCCGGCCCTGGCCCCCGCCCCCGCCCCGGTCCCTGCCCCTACCGGGGCCTCGCCGCGTACGGCGCGGAGGACGCCCGGTACTTCTTCGGCCGCGAGGAGCTGACCGCGAAGCTGGTCGCCCGGGTCGCCGCGCGGCTCGGCGAGGGCGGGCCGCTCGTCGTCGTCGGCCCGTCCGGCGCCGGAAAGTCCTCGCTGCTGCGCGCCGGACTGCTGCCCGCGCTCGACCACGGACTCCCCGAGGCGCTCCGGGCTCGCCGCTGGCCGCGCGTGCTGCTCACCCCGGGCGAGCGACCGGTGGCCCGGCTCGCCCGCGCCCTGGCCGAGCTGCCCGGACCGAACGGACCGGCCGGGTCGGAGCACGGCGATCCCGAAGCCATCCGGGCCGCGCTGATGGCGGCACCGGAGTCGATCCTCGCCCGGCTGCCCGCGGACGGGTCGCGGCCCGTCCTGGTCGTCGACCAGTTCGAGGAGCTGTTCACCGCCTGCACCGACGAGCGGGAACGGGAGGCCTTCATCGCGGCGCTGTCCGCCGCCTGCGGCCGGGGCCCGGAGCCGGGCGCCTTCCCCCGCGCGGTGGTGCTGCTGGGGCTGCGCGCCGACTTCTACGGCCACTGCGCCGCGTACCCGGTGCTCGCGGACGCGCTGCAGGACGGCCAGCTGCTGGTCGGCCCGATGCGGACCGGGGAACTACGCGACGCCGTCGAGAAGCCCGCCCAGCTCGCCGGACTGGCCCTGGAACCCGGCCTGGTCGACCTCCTCCTGCGCGACCTGCGCACCGGCGGCGACCGGCAGCACGGGCCCGGGGCAGCGCTGCCCCTGCTGTCGTACGCGCTGCTGGCCACCTGGCAGAAACGTGCAGGCCGACTGCTCACCATGGCGGGCTACCAGGCCTCCGGCGGCATCTGGGGCGCCGTCGCCCAGACCGCGCAGGCCACCTACGACGGGCTGGACGCCGAGGCGCAGCGGGCCGCCCGGCAGATCCTGCTGCGGATGGTGCACGTGGTCGACGGCGCCGAGGACACTCGCCGCCGGGTCCCGCTTGACGAGCTGGGCCGCGACGCGGACCCGGCCGTACAAACGGCGCTCGACGCGCTCGTCGCGGCGCGGCTGGTCGTCCTCGGCGACGACCACGCCGAACTCGCCCACGAGGCGGTGCTGCGCGCCTGGCAGCAGCTGCGGGACTGGATCGAGCACGATCGGGCCGGCCTGCTGGTCCGCCAGCGCCTGCACGACGCGGCCGACGCCTGGGAGCGCGACGGCCGCGACGAAGGGGCGCTCTACCGGGGCGTCCGGCTGGCCACGGCCGTCCAGTGGATCGAGGAGTCCGCACAGCGGCACGGCACCACCCCGACGGCCCGCGCCTTCATCGCCGCCGGCCAGGCCCGCCAGGCCGCCGAGCGGCGCGCCGAACGGCGGCGCACCACCCGGCTGCGGGCCCTGTCCGGCGTCCTGGCCGTGCTGCTGCTGGTAGCGGTCGCCGGGGTCGGCGCGGCGGCCTGGCAGAAACGGGTCGCCAATGAGCAGCGGGACTTCCTGGCCTCCAAGGTGGGCGCCCAGGCTGTCACACGCGTACGGCCGACCGATCCGACCCTGGCACTCAAGATCGCGCTGGCGGCGCGGCAGGTCGCGGACACTCCGGAGGCGCGCGGCAGCCTCCTCGACTCGGCGCTGACGCCGTACTACACGCCGGTCGACGAGCACACCGGCCCGGTCAAACAGCTGGCCTACCGCCCCGAGCGGCACCTGCTGGCCGGCGCGAGCACCGATCACACCGTCCGGCTCTGGGACCTCTCGGACCCGCTCCGAGGGCGCCTCGTGTCCAGCACCGCGAGCGCCGGTGCGACTCTGGCACTCGACCAGGACGGCCGGCTGCTCGCGACCCAGGACACCGAGACCTCGGTACGGCTGTGGAATGTGACCGATCCCGCCCACCTGGAGGCCGTCGCCACCCTGCCCGACACCTCCGGCGCCCTCGCCCTCAGTCCGGACGGGCACCGGCTGGCCGTGCTCGGCCAGAGCGGGTCCGTGCTCTGGGACCTCACCGACCCCCGCCGCCCGGTTCGGGTCGCTGCGCTTCCCGCCGCCATCGTCCCGATCCAGTCCGGCGCGTTCAGCTCCGACGGACGCCTGCTCGCCCTCGCGCACTATGAGTCCGAGGACTCCACGTCCGTCCAACTGTGGAACGTCGCGGACCCGGCCAAACCGGCGCTCGCCGCCACCCTCACCGACACCCACGCGCTCTCCGTGGCCTTCAGCCCCCGCAGGCCCCTCCTGGCGATCGGCACGAACGGCCGGGGCGTGGGGCTCTGGGACACCGGTGATCCGACCAAACCGACCCCGGTCACCGAGCAGGGCTACAACGACCCGGAGCCGGTGGTGATCGACTCGATCCAGATCGTGGCAGCCCTCGGCTTCTCGCCGGACGGCCGAACCCTGGCCCTCGGCGCCTCGGCCGACACCGACGCCCAGAGCAGTCACGTCGAGGCCGTGGACATCGGCGATCCGCACAAGGCGGTCCGCACCGTTCGCTACCCCACCCCCGGGGCCGTCTACTCGGTCGTGGTCGCCGACAACGCGCAGACCCTGCTCGATGCGGGAGCGGAGCCGGTGATCCGCAGCTGGCATCCGGCGCCGTCCGTCGTCCTGGGCTACACGGGTGCCGACGGAGCGTTCACCGAGGACAGCCACACCCTCGCCTGGGGCCTCTCCCCGCCGTCCCGAGGGCCCGTCCCGGAGGATCGGCAGTACCGGCTGTGGCGCACCACCGGCCCCTACGACGCGCGCCCGGCCGGGACGTTCCCGGTCCTCCACGGAGGCATCGTCCGCGCGGTCGACGCCCGCACCCTGATCGCGTACAGCGATGTCGGCCTCCCCCAGCTCTGGGACGTCGCCGATCCGGACCACCCCCGGCAGGGCGGCACGCTCAACGAGCTCGCGGAGTACGTGGAGCACGCCGGGGACCTCGCCACGTTCACCACCAACCTGGCCATCGGAAACGACGGGCTGGTCGTCACCAACGGCCGGGACGGCCGGACCCACATCTGGGACGTCGGCGACGCGCACGCCCCGAAGGAGCTCTCGTCCTTCGAGTCCCCGAAACCGCCCGGCAGGCTCTACCTCACCAATCGGACGCTGCTCTCCCTGGACCGGGTCGAGGCGCACCGGATGAGCATCTGGAGCCTCAGCGACCCCCGGCATTCTGCCGCCCTTCCACCGATCGACCTCAGCGACAACATCGCCTCGGAGGACGGCGCGTCGAGTCTGCTCGCAGTCGCCGTGGCCAAGCTCAAGGAATCGAACCCGAAAACCATCCAGCTGTGGGACATCAGCGACCCCCGGCACCCCGACCACGGTGCACTCCCCCCGAGCGTCGTCAACGCCTTCGCCCTCAGCCACGACCGACGCACTCTCGCGGTGGCCACCGACAAGACCATCGACCTGTGGGACGTCACCGACATCCACCACCCGGCGCCGGTCTCCTCCCTCGCCGCCGAACGGCAGTACGGCCTCGAGTTCAGCCCCGACAACCGGACGCTCCTGAGCCACGTCAGGACCTCCCTGTCCTCCGACCCGGATATCGCCCAGATCCACCTGTGGCGGGTGGCCGACCCCCGTCGGCCGGTCGAGCTCGGCATGCTGGCGCTCCCTCACAGCACCTACGCCACGGGCTTCAGCCCCGACGGGAACAGCGTGCTGGTCAGCGAGTCCGGCGGGAGCGACGACCCGAGCCAGGTCGTCCTCATCGACCCCGACATCGACCGCCTCACCCGCCGTCTCTGCGACTCCGTGGGCGCCACCATCACCGACGACCAGTGGAAGCAGTACTTCCCCGGCACCCCGTACGACCCGCCCTGCCGCTGACAACTCCACCCCGACTGTCCGTCAACTACCGCTCTCCCGTAGGTTCGTACCACAACGGACCCGCGCGACCTGGGAGCAGCCATGGAGAACCCCCGTACCGGTGAGGAGGCGGCCGCCCTGGCCGCGCTGGGCAGTCGGGTGCTCGCCGAGGCGGGGCACGGGGACATGGTGTGGGGGCACCTGGCGGTCCGTGATCCGGAAGGGCGCGGGGTGTGGATGAAGGCCTCGGGCTGGGGCCTGGAGGAGATCGGCCCCGGCCGCGTCCTGCTGGTCTCCTGGGACGGTGAGCGGCTCGCGGGCGGCGAGGAGCTCGACGGCGGCGGACGGGTGCACCTGGAGTACCCGATCCACACCGAGGTGATCCGGGCCCGCCCGGACGTCCACGTCTCGCTGCACACCCACTCGGGCACCGTGAACGCCTTCTCCTCCCTCGGCGAGCCGCTGCGCCCGCTGAGCCACGACGCGGTGGTCTTCACCGAGCACGGCCTGCCGAGCTTCGGCGCGACCGCCGGCCTGGTCCGCAGCGGGGAGCTGGGCCGGGCCCTGGCCTCCGACCTCGGCGCGGCCCGGGCCTGCCTGATGCCGCAGCACGGCCTGCTGACGGTCGGCCGGGACATCGCCCACGCCGTGATGTACGCCGTCCTGCTGGAACGGGCCTGCGGCCTCCAGCTGAAGGCCCGCGCGGCGGGCGGGCCACGCCACTGGACGGACCGCGAGGAGAGCCTGGAGAAGGACGCGACCGTCTGGCCGCCCAGCCAGATCGAGGCCGGCTGGCGCTACTGGGTGCGGCGCACCCAGCGCTGACCCCGGCCCCGGTCCCGGGCCGCCTCACCCGCCGGCCCGGTAGCGGCCCGGGGTCGTGCCGACGAGGTCGGTGAACGCCGCGATGAAGCCGCTGGGGTTGGCCCAGCCGCAGGCGTGGGCGGTGTGGGTGGTGTCGTGGCCCTCGGCCAGCAGCACCAGCGCGTGGTGCACCCGCAGCTGCGTGCGCCATTCGTAGAACGTCATGCCGAGTTCCTCGCGCAACAGCCGGCTCAGGGTGCGGGCACCGGCCCCGACCTGCCGGCCGAGCGTGGCCAGCGTGCTGGTGTCGGCCGGGGTCCGGGTCAGGATCCGCTCGACCGCCCGCAGCCGGTCGTCGCGCGGGTGCGGCAGGTGCAACGGCTGCTCGTCGGCCTCGCGCAGTTCCTCGACCAGCACCCGCAGCAGCCGCTCACGGGCAGCGCGGCTGTACCCGGGAGCCGACAACCCACCCCTGCCCCCGCCGCCCGTGCCGTCGCCGCCCGTGCCGTCGCCGCGAGGGCCGGTCAGGACGAGCAGGACCTCCCGCGCCAGGCCGGAGACGCAGAACACCGCTGGACGCCCCGGCACCAGCCGGGCCAGGGACGGCGGCAGGAAGACGATCCGCATGTCCGTGTCCCCGTGGGCACGGTGACGGTGCGTGAACCCGGCCGGCGTCCAGGCGACCCGGTTGGCCGGCACGATCGAGGTCCCGCCCTCGGTGTGCAGCACCAGGACCCCGCTGGCCGCGTACACCAGGTGGCCCCGCTCGTGCACCGACTCGCCGCTGCTGCCGCCCGACGGCCACAGGTGACGCCCGCCGGAGGGCCAGGTCAGCGACGTGGCGCCGGCATCGGGGCGGGCTTGGCGAGGTACAGGCATCACTTGGCATCCTATCGGTAGCACGCCATGACCCGCGCCGACGAGACTTTCCGTCATGAGCGGTGGCCCCCGGTGCCACGGCCGAGCAGGAAAAGGGAATCCCATGGCGACGTTCGTTCTCGTACCCGGCGGTTGGCACGGCTCCTGGGCGTTCGAGGCGGTGGCCCCGCTGCTGGAGCGGGCCGGCCACACCGTCCACGCGCTGACCCTGACCGGCCTGGACCCCCACGACGACCCCGCCACGATCGCCGCGGCCAACCTCGACACCCACGCCGAGGACGTGCTGCGCCTGTTCGAGCGCGCCGACCTCGACGACGTGACCCTGGTCGGCCACAGCTACGGCGGGATGGTGATCACCGCCGCCGCCGACCGCGCCGGCGGCCGGATCTCCCGCCTGGTGTACCTGGACGCCTGCGTGCCGCGCGACGGCGAGTCCTGCTGGTCCCTCATGAACGAGGGCTACCGGCAGTCGTTCGTCGCCGGCGCCGCGACCACCGGCTACGCCGTCCGACCCCCGTGGCGGCCGGACGGCGACCCGCGCCGCCGCCCCCACCCGCTCGCGGCCTTCCTACAGACCGTCCGCCTGACGGGCGCCCATGCCGACGTCCCCCGCCGCGAGTTCGTCTACTGCTCGGGCTGGGAGGACCGCACCCCGTTCGCCGACCAGCGCACCCGGCTGCTCGCCGACCCGGGATGGACCGTCCACGAGCTGCCGACCGGCCACAACGTCATGCGCGAGGCCCCGCAGGCGGTCGCCGCTCTCCTGCTCGACGAAGCAGCCGCGCTCGCCGGGCCTTTGAGCCTCACCCACGCTTGAGGTCACGGCACTTGGAGCTCCGCCGGAGCCGGATCGTCCGGAGTCCCAGCCTGAACCGGAGCCGGAGCCGGAGCCGGGGCCGGTGCCTGAGCCGGTGCCTGAGCCGGTGCCGAAACTGACGCAAGGGACCGGATCCGCAGCACCGGCGAGGGCAGCAGCCACAGCAGCGACAGCGCCCCGCCGACGGCGGCCGTGATCAGCGTGGCCCTGAGCCCGATGACCGTGGCGAGCCCGCCCCCGACGAGGGCGCCGATCGGCCGCATCCCGTAGTTCACCGTGCCGTAGGTGCCGGCCACCCGGCTGCGCATGCCGTCCGGTATGACGGCGGCCTGCAGCGAGTTGAGGTTGACGTCGAAGAGCATCACCCCGACACCGGAGAGGAACTCGGCGGCGCCCAGGACGGCCGCACCGGCCCAGCCGGGGCCGCTCGCGGCGGCCACGAGGGCGATGGGGGCCGGGAACAGGACGGCGCCCACCGCGATGCTGCGGCCGACCCCGATCCGACGCGAGACCTTCGGCGCGATCACCGCCCCCACCAGGGCTCCGGTCGATCCGATGCCGAACGCCAGTCCGACGATCCCCGCCGAGAGTCCGAGCTCCCGGACGGCGAACAGCACGATCAGGTTGGTGCCCGCCGCGAAGGTGAAGAAGTTGAGGGTCGTCGCACAGCCGAGGCCGGCCCCCAGCACCGGGTGGCGGACGACGAAGGCCAGCCCTTCCCTGACCCGTCTCAGCAGCGGCGGTCCGGCCGGTCCGTCGGCGCCGGCCGCCGGTTCCTCTACCCGGATCGGACGCAGCAGCACGGCCGAGGCCAGGAAGGACAGCGCGTCGGCGATCACCGCGACGGGCGCGGTGAGGAGTTGGACGAGGGCACCGCCCACCGCGGGGCCGAGGACGAACGAGGCGGACCGGCTGGCGCTGAGCTTGCTGTTCGCGTCGACGTAGGACGAGCGCGGCACCAGGTGGGCGAAGAAGGGCGGGTACGCGGTGTTGAACAGCACCGCCGCAGCACCGGTCAGCAGCGCCACCGCGTACAGCTGGAGGAACGTCACGCTGCCGAACAGGTGGGCGACGGGCAGCGTGAGCAGCACGCCCGCGCGGACCAGGTCGGAGAGGATCATCAGCCGACGCCTGCCGACGTGCTGGTCGACCCAGGCGCCCACCACGACGGCGAGGAGGTTCGGGGCCCAGGCGAGCGCGGTCAGCCAGGCGACCTGGCCGGCCGAGGCGTTCAGCGCCGCCACGGCGATCAGGGGTAACGCGAGTTCGGAGATCCGGTCGCCGAACTGCGACACCGACTGCCCGGCCCAGAACCGGACGAAGCGCCGGTCCCGCCACAGCGATGCCGAACCAACCTTTTCCTGAGGGGAGTTCACGCCGTCTCACCCACCCCGTCCGTCGCGGCCCCGTCCGCAGCAGCCCCGTCCGTGCCAGCCTCGGGCAGGACGTAGCGCAGCAGCCGGACGCCCCGGCTGCCGCCCGGCCGCTGCGCCGGGTCGCGCGTCACATAGGGCGCCAGTACGCCCTCGATCGCGTCCTCGATGGCGGCGAGCTCCTCGGGGGACACCACGATGCGGGCGTTCGCCAGCCCGGCGGCCTCGCGCCACTCCGGGGCGAGCCCGGGCTCGGTCTCGGCCACCCACCGCTGCGGCAGGTCGGCGGCGCGGGCGAACAGCTCCCGGGAGAGCACCCGCGCGGCCGCCCGCCCCGCCTCGTCCTCCGGCGCACCGAACCGGAACCCCCGCGCCACCGCCTCCCACCGCCGCTCCCGACGGTCCTGACGATCCGCCCCGGTCCCGACCCCGGCCCCGACCTCGGCGTCCCGGACCAGCCCGTAGCCCGCCAGGTGCCGGAGGTGCCAGCTGGTCACCGACGGCGTGGCCCCGACCTCCGGTGACAGCTGCGTGGCCGTCGCCGGCCCGTCCCGGGTCAGCCGTTCCAGGATCGCCAGGCGCACCGGATGCGCCAGCGCTCGCATGGCCTTCGGGTCGGTGATCTCGATATCGCCCAGGCGATTCCCGTTCTCCATGACCTGAGAGTGTTCTCTCACAATGCGTGAGAGTCAACTCTCATACCTCATCAGGTACGGCGGAGCCCGGATAGGGTGCCCACGTCACGGTGACAGGTCACAGTGACGGGTCGCGGTGACGGGCAACGGGGAGGCGAGGCGCGCAGATGGCAGCCGAAACGGCAGCGGTGCAGGCGGAGTTGGCGGCTGCGGCGCAGGCCGCCCTGGGTGGTGGGCGACGACTGACGGCCGTACAGCGGCTGGCAGGCGGCAGCAAGAAGGGCGTGTACCGCCTGGTGATGGACGACGCCACGACGGCGATCGCCTACCGCTGGTGCGCCGCCGAGAACTACTGGCCGGCGGCCGAGGGCGACGACGACCTCGCCGACCCGTTCTCCCCCGGCCTCGGGCTCGACGTGTTCGAGGCCGCGCACGCACGGCTGGACGGGCTCGGCGTCCGCGTCCCGGCGATCCGGCTGGTCGACCGCAGCGGGGCCCGCGGCCCGGCCGAGCTGGCGATCGTCGAGGACGTCCGGGGCGAGAGCCTGGAGTCCCTGCTGGCCCGCGACCGGCGGGCCGCGGCCCCGGTGCTGGAGCGGCTCGGCGGGGCGCTGGCGGCGATGCGCGACCACCGCGCGCCCGGCTACGGCAAGGTCGTGGTGGTCGACGCGGGCGCCCGCTCGCACGGGAGTTCCTGCGAGCAGGTCGTCCTGGACCGGGCCCGGCGGGACCTCGCCGAGGCGGCGGCGCGCGACCCCCGGGTGGCGGAAGCCCGTGACCGGCTGGCGGATCGGCTGTCGGCACTGGCCGAGGCGGTCCGGCCGCGCGCCGAGTACGCCCTGGTGCACGGGGAGTTGGGGCCCGACCACGTGCTGGTCGACCCGGCCGGGCGGCCCGTGGTGATCGACATCGAGGGCACGATGTACTTCGACGTCGAGTGGGAGCACGTCTTCCTGCGGATCCGGCTGCACGACGACTATCGGCCGCTGGAGCCCGCCGGACTGGACGAACACCGGTTCGCCCTCTACCTGTTGGCCCAGCGGCTCTCCCTGACGGCGGGCCCGCTGCGGCTGCTGGACGGGGACTTCCCCCACCGGGCGGCGATGGCGGGCATCGCCGAGTACAACCTGAACCGGGCGCTGGAACTCGCCCGCTGAGGAGCGGGCTCACCCTCGGGCGCTCTCCCTCCGCCCGTACACACACCCGCCCGCCCCGGATGGCGGAAATCGTCACCTCCGTGTCCTTGCCGCCATCGGGGCGTGCGGCCAGGCTGGAGGGGTGAGCAGTCCACGCATCGTCTTCGCGGTCTTCCCCGGCTTCCAGATCCTCGACCTGACCGGGCCCCACGAGGTCTTCACCCAGGCGGGGCGCCTGACCGGCGGCATCACCATCGACACCGTGGCCGCCGCTCCCGGTCCGGTGCCCGCCAGCGGCGGTATCGCCGTCTCCCCGACCCTGACGATCGACGAACTCGACGACCACAACGCAACCGACGGCGCCGGCGCCCCGGTCGACACCCTCATCGCCGTCGGCGGCACGGGCGTCCACCGGGCCTGCGAGGACCGCCGCTTCGTCGACTGGTTCGCCCGTACCGCCGGGCGCGCCCGCCGTACCGCCTCGGTGTGCAGCGGCGCGTTCCTCCTGGGAGCGGCCGGACTGCTGGACGGGCGGCGCGCGGTCACCCACTGGTCGCGCTGCGCCCAGCTGGCCGAACGGTACCCGCTCGCCACGGTCGACCCCGACCCGATCTTCGTCCGCGACGGCGAGCTGTGGACCTCGGCCGGGATCACCGCGGGCATGGACCTCGCGCTCGCCATGACCGAGGCCGACCACGGTCCGGAGGTCTCCCGCGCGATCGCCCGCCAGCTGGTGATGTTCGTCCAACGCCCGGGCGGACAAGCCCAGTTCAGCGCCCAGCTGGCCGCCCAACGGCCTGAGCGGGCACCACTGCGGGAGGTCCTCGACTGGATCGCCGACCACCCCGGGGAGGACCTCGCCGTCCCCGCCCTGGCCGCCCGGAGCGCCATGAGCGAACGGAACTTCACCCGGGTCTTCCGGGCCGAGACCGGCCGCACCCCCGGCGCGTACGTCGAGAGCGTCCGGATCGAGGCCGCCCGGAGGCTGCTGGAGACCACCGCGGCGACCCTCGACTCGGTGGCCCACTCCTGCGGCTTCGGCACCGTCGAGACCCTGCACCGCAGTTTCCGGCGCACCCTGCGCGTCACCCCCGGCGAGTACCGCCGGCGCTTCTCCGCCCGGTGACGGCCACCACCCCGCCCGATCCGCACCACCCCACCCACCACACCCGAAAGGCCAGAACCCCCATGCGCATCGCCATCCCGCTCTTCGACGGTTTCACCGCCCTCGACGCCGTCGGCCCGTACGAGGTCCTCCGGATGCTGCCGGAGGCCGAGGTGGTGTTCGCCGCCGCCGCTGCGGGCACCTACACCGACGGCGAGGGCTCGCTGGGCCTCCGCGCCACGGCCGCCTTCACGGACGTCACGGCGGCCGACGTCCTGCTGGTCCCCGGCGGGCCGGGTGCCCGCCGGGGCGTCACCGACGGGCCGTTGCTGGACTGGATCCGCCGGATCGACGCGACCAGTTCCTGGACCACCTCGGTGTGCACCGGCTCCCTGCTGCTCGGCGCCGCGGGCCTGCTCGACGGTCTGGAGGCCACCACCCACTGGAGCGCCGTCGAGGCCCTGGAGTCCTACGGCGCCCGCTACACGCCGCAGCGCGTCGTGGAGCAGCCCGGCGGCGTCATCACCGCCGCCGGCGTCTCCTCGGGCATCGACATGGCCCTGCGGCTCGCCGAACTGATCGCCGGTCGGGTCGCCGCCGAGGCCTTCCAGCTCGCCATCGAGTACGACCCCCAGCCGCCCTTCGACTCGGGCTCGTACGCCAAGGCCTCCGACGAGGCGAAGGCGTACCTGGCGCAGCGCGGCCAGCGGGTACGCGACAACCGGTGACCGTACGTCAGTGCCGCCCCCGCACGCCCGGGCAACGGCCCGCCCTCAGCGGTACCAGGTGCGGATCGCGGTCGCGGTCTCCCGGACGTCGGCACTCCCCGCGCGGATCCGGGCGGCCAGGTCGACGGCCTGCTTGGGTTCGGCGGTGACGATGACGCCGGAGGCGCTCAGATAGGAGGCGGCGACCACGGCGGCGAAGTGCTCGTTGGCGGACTCCAGCGCCGGGACCCGGATCAGCTGGTGCATGAGTGCGGCCGCGCGCTGGTGCACGGCGCCGTAGACGGGCACGTCCATCACCTCGTCGGCGTGCCGGGCCACGGCGGCGGCCAGCGTGCCGTAGTCGGTGATGTCCGGGTCGCTGGGCAGGAACTGGTGGGCGATGTCGAGCAGCCAGACCCGGTCGATCCGCAGGATCACGCCGCGTCCGCCGTGGCGTCGCGGGTGCTGCGCGGGTACGGCCCGAACTCCTCCTCGAACGCGGGCCCCCAGGCCTGCGCGAAGTGGGCGGCGGCGGTCAGGAACCGCTCGCGCCGCTCGTCCGCCTCCTCGGCCAGCACCTTGCGCGCGTAGTCCGGCAGGCTCATCCCGGCGGCCTCCGCGCGCTGCTCCAGGGCCTCGTGCACGGCGTCGTCCAGTCGGACGTTCAACTGCTTCATGGCGGTGAGCGTAGCCGCAGGTACGGCCCGCTACAAGGCGGCCTCCCGGCCTCGGAACACTGACAGGACACGGTCAGCCACGCTCAGAACACCGGGGGCCGGCCCAGCCGGGTCATCCGCCACACCGTGCTCCAGCGGATCGGGCGGCGGGGCGGGCACGGGGTGCGGACGCCCTCCAGGAAGCCGGCACCCCAGGCCCGCAGCCCGGCCCCGGGCGGGCGTCGGCTCAGGGTGAGGAGCGTCCAGGAGGCCAGGTAGAGCGGCACCAGGACGGCGGGCAGGTGCCGCTTGGCCAGCCAGACCCGGTTGCGGGCCGTCCGGCGGTAGTAGCCGGCGTGCCGGGCCGGGTCGGTGCGCGGATGCTGGAGCAGCAGGTCGGCGCGGTAGTGGACGCTCCAGCCCGCGTCCAGGACCCGCCAGGCGAAGTCGGTCTCCTCGTGGGCGTAGAAGAACGGCGCGCAGAACCCGCCGAGCTCGGCGAAGACGTCCGCCCGGATCGCGTGGCCGCCGCCCAGGAAGCCGGTGGTCTCGCCGGAGCGCAGCGGGTCGGCGGCCCCTGGGCGCGGGACGTGCCGGCGCTGGGTGTGCCCGGTCTCGTCGGCGATCCGGAAGCCGACCACGCCCAGGCACGGGTCCTGCTCGAAGGCCTCCCGCAGACGCCGGAAGGTGTCGGTGCGGGGCAGCAGGCCGTCGTCGTCCAGGTTGACCAGGACGTCGATGCCGCCGAGCCGGCGCAGCCACTCCGCGCCGGCGTTGCGGCCGCCGGGGATGCCGAGGTTCTCGGGGAGTTCCACCGCGTGCACCCCGGGCGGGAGTCCGGGCAGCGGGGCGCCCTGGCCGAGCACCACGACGGTGGCGCGGTCGCCCTCCTGGGCGGCCACCGAGTCCAGCAGTGCGCGCAGTTCCCGGGGGCGGTCCCCCATCGTCAGGACCACCACGCCCAGTGTCACGCCCATCCGCACCCGCTCCTCGCCGCCCGCTACCCGCCGTCCCGCCCGGCGGACCCGATCCGCTCGCCCGGCACCCGCTCGTCCAGCACCCGGACGTCCAGGGCGGGCCAGTGCGCCGCCCACCGGGTCAGCCGGTCGGCGTCCAAGGAGCTCATCGGGAGCAACGAGGTGTCCGGGTGGAAGGTCACGCAGGTGCCGGTGGTGCCGTCCGGCTCGACCGGGTCGAGGCCGGTGACCGGGAGGCCGTGTTCGTAGCGCTGGGTCCAGGCGCCGCCCCGCCGGCGGTTGGTGTGCAGCAGCCGGGTGCTGAGCGCCGCGACTACGGACATGCCCCGGCGCGGGTGGCCGTCCGGGAGCGCCTCCGCCCCGGGGTCGTCGAAGAAGCGCAGGTCCTTGGTCGCCATGACGGGCTTCTTGACCACCTCGCCGTACTCGTCGACCCGGGTGTCGGTGCCCCGCCCGTCGTCGCGGACCGAGACCGAGCCGTCGGCGTGCAGGGTGACGACGCATCGGCCCGCGCCGCGCGCCTCCGCCTCGTCGGCCGGGTAGGCGAGCACCTCCAGCACGAGATGCGCCACCCCACCCGGGGCGAACCCGCCCGCACCCGCCCGGACCTCCTCGAGGTGCCCGGCGTCCACGGCGGCCGCCCAGTCGTGGGTGGTGTTGGTCCAGGTGTCCCTCGCGGTTCCGTCCATCCGAGGAGTATGCCCGAAGGGGTTTGCCCGACCGGTCAGCCGCCACCCGCCACCAGCTGGTCCCCCAACGCGCTGCGCCGGTACAGGACTTGCCGGCCGTCGCGGGCCCGGGCGACCAGGCCGGTGGCGTGCAGCACCCGCAGCTGCTGGGAGACGGCGCTCGGGGTGACGCGCAGCCGCCGGGCCAGCTCGACGGTGGGCAGGGGTTCCTCCAGCAGGACGAGCAGCCGGGCGCGCGGGGCGCCCAGCAGGGTGGTGAGGGCGGTCGGGTCGGGGGCCGGCGGGGTGTCCCAGAGGGTGGCCACGCCGCGGCTGGGGTAGACCAGGCGCGGTGGCACGTCCGGGCTGACCGGCGGCGCGGGCTTGTGGGCGAAGACGGACGGCAGGAGCAGCAGGCCCCGGCCGGACGGCGCGACCCGGTGGTGGCCGATCATCCGGTCGACGTGCAGCACACCGCTCTCCCAGCGCAGGTCGGGGTGCATGTCGGCGAAGAGCAACCGAGCGCCGCCGAGGGCGAGTTGGCGGGCGCGGTAGGTCATGTCCGCCTCCAGCACCAGCCGCATCCGCGGCCAGAGCGGCTCGATCGCCGACTCCCAGTAGCCGCGCAGCAGTTCGCAGATCGCGTCACGCAGCCGAAGGACTGTCGCGTCGTCCTCGGCGAGCGCGTCGCGCAGCGCCTCCGGCAGCGCGTCGGGCGCGTGGGCGAGCTGCAGGTCGTGCCGCAGCTCCGCCGCCGGCGCCCGCCGGACGAGGGCGAGTTCCTCCTCGAAGCCGGGCGCGAAGCCACCGGCCGCCGGGGTGAGGACATCCGGCAGGGTGCGTCTGCGGGCCACCAGCGACATCAGCAGTCCGGTGTCCAGAGCGCCGAGCCGGCCGAGCACCGAGCGCCGCCAGGGCAGGTGCAGCGCGGACAGCCCCGGGTCCTGGAGCACCCGGAGGCTGAGCACCGTCTCGTGCAGCGGGGAGAGCGCGAAGCGGGTGTCGGCGAGGTCCTCGACGTCGAGCTCGAAGCTGATCATTAAGCCCCACGCTACATCCGTTGGCACGGCCCGGGCGATGCCGTGCACTGCCTCCATGGCCTCCCACCCAGCTACGGCTTCAGTCCGATGACCCGCCCCATGACCCGCCCGATCGTCCCCCTGCTCACCGTCACCTGCGCCGTCGCGGTCGGCAATCTCTACTTCCCGCAGGCCCTCGGCCCACTGATCGCCACCGGCCTGCACGTGTCACCGGACGCGGCCACCACCGTGGTCACCGCAACCCAGCTCGGCTACACCGCCGGCATCGTCCTGCTGGTGCCGCTCGCCGACCGGCTGCCCAACCGCCCGCTGCTGGTCGCCCTGCTGGGCGTCAGCGGGCTCGCCCTGCTCGCCGCCGGCTGCGCCCCGGCGCTGCCCGCGCTCGTCGCGGCGAGCGCGGCGGTCGGCCTGACCACCATCGCCGCGCAGGTGGTCGGCCCGCTGGCGGCCGGACTGACCGCCCCGGACCGTCAAGGGGCGGTGATCGGCATCCTGTTGAGCGGTTCGACCGCCGGGATGCTGCTGGCCCGCACCTTCGGCGGCGCCCTCGGCGCCTGGCTGGGCTGGCAGGCCCCGTACCTGGCCGCCGCGGCCGCCGCCCTGCTGCTCGCCGCGGTCCTGGCGAAAGCCGTCCCGACCACCACGCCGAGCTCCCGGCAGCCGTACCCGGCCCTGTTGCTCGGACCGTTGCTGCTGCTGCGCCGCGAGCCCGAGCTGCGCCGCTCCAGCCTGTACCAGGCGACCGTCTTCGCCGGGTTCTCCGCCGTCTGGACCTGCCTGGCGCTGTTGCTGACCGGCCCGGCGTACCGGCTGGGCGCCCCGGCGGTGGGCCTGCTCGCGCTGGTCGGCGCGGCGACGGTCCTCTGCACGCCGTACGCGGGCCGCCTGGTGGACCGGCACGGGCCGGACCCGGTGAACCTGGCCTGCCTGCTCGGGGTCCTCGCCGCGGCCCTCGTGCTGCTCCCGGGGGCCGGCGGCGGACCGCTGGGGCTGGCCGCGCTGGTACTCGGCACGCTGCTATTGGACGTGGCGATGCAGTGCGGCATGGTGGCCAGTCAGGCCCGGGTGTACGCGGTACGGCCGGAGGCGGCGGGCCGACTCAAGACCGCGTACATGACCTGCGCCTACCTGGGCGGCAGCGCGGGCTCCTGGCTCGGCGTGCGGGTCTGGGACCGGGCCGGCTGGTGGGGCGTGTGCGCGCTGCTCGCCGCGCTGGCCGCGCTCGCGCTGGGCCGCCACCTGCTGGCCGTACGGCCGTCCGGGCCTCGGCCGTCGACCGGTGACCAGCCAGCGGGCACCGTCACCCGGTGACCAGGCGGCGACCGCTGATCTCGGCCGGGCGGATCCGGACCCAGCGGGGCCGGTCGCCGCCTGCCCACGGGGCCGCGCCGGGGAGGCCGTCGAGGCGGTGCAGCTCCTCCGGGTCGTCCACGTAGGCCACCGAGCCGAGGGCGAGCACGCTCCAGCCGCGTCCCAGGTACTCGTCGATGCGGTCGACCTGGAAGGACACCTCGGCCCCCGGTTCCGGGGCGGTGGCGGCGTGTTCGCTGGTGCGGTAGGCGAAGGTGGCGTGGTCGACCACGTAGTTGACGGGGTAGACCGCCGGGCCGGGGCGCACCGGCAGGGCGATCCGGCCGATCCCGTGGGTGCCGACCAGTTCCCAGCACTCGGCGTCGGTGAGGTCGAGCAGCCGGGGTCGCGGGCCGGGTGCGCCGCGGCCGGGCGGGGCGTCCGCGCGGCCCTCCAGGAGTTCCTCCCGGCTGGTGCCGAGGGCGGCGGCGATCCGGACGAAGCCGCCGGGGTCGAAGGCGGGGCCGGCCACGAGCAGGTGGCGCAGGTACTGGGGGGCCATCGCGGCCCGGTGGGCCAGCGCGTCCTCGGTGAGGCCGAGTTGCTCGCGGCGTTCGGCGATCCGGTCGGCCACGGCGGTGGGGTCGGGATCGGGGGTGTCGTTCACGGTGGTGGCTCCTCGGCTCGCCAAGGGGGGTGCCCGGACCGGTGTCCGGGCGGTGACCAGGCCGGATCCATCCAAGCGTCCGGCCCACTCCGAGTCGAGGAACGGCGGGGCCCCGTGCGTGTCGGCCCCTCCCGCACCCGGCGACGGGAACCCCGACCTTGATCCCCCCTCCCCCGCCTGCGATCATCCCCCCTGACGTGGAATCAAGTCCGCGTCGGCAACGGGGAACAACGGGGAAGCAAGGAGACACATCCGTGATCGTCGTGACGGGTGCCACCGGTACGGTCGGCTCGAAGATCGTCGTCGGGCTGCGCGAGCGCGGCCTGGAGGTGCGGGCGCTGGTGCGCGCCGGGTCCGCGGGCCCGGCCGAGTGGGACGCGGGGGTCGAGCGGGTCGCTGCCGACTTCACCGACCCGGCCTCGCTGGACGCCGCGCTGGACGGCGCCGACACCGTCTACCTGCTGGTCGCCGTGCACCCGGAGATGGCCCAGCACGAGCGGAACGTGATCGACGCCGCCGTCCGCACCGGCCGCCGCCCGCGGATCGTGCTGCACGCGGCCGCCGGTATCGAGTACCGGCCGGAGGGGGTGCGCTTCGTCGGCTCGCACGTGGCGGGCCTGGACCACCTCAAGGCCTCCGGCCTGCCGTGGACCGTTCTCGGCCCGAACGGCTTCCACCAGAACTTCCTCGGCACCGCCCCGACCGTCAAGGCCGGCCACCTGGCCGTGCCGGGCGGCGAGGGCGCGGTGTCGTACGTGGACGCCCGGGACGTCGCGGCCGCCGCCGTCGAGGTGCTGGCGACGGAGGGGCACGAGGGCGCGGTCTACACCCTGACCGGCCCGGCCGCGCTCACCCACGGCGAGCTGGCCGAACAGCTGGCCGCCGTCGCGGGCCACCCGGTCTCGTACACCGCGCTCACCCCGGAGGTCGCCCTGGACGGCCTGCTCGGCATGGGTTGGGAGCCGTGGCGGGCCGAGGGCATGGTGGAGCTGTACGGGCTGTACGCGGCCGGGACGGCCTCGGCCGTCAGCCCGGACGTCGAGAAGCTGACCGGCCGTCCGCCGCGCTCCTTCGCCGAGTTCGCCGCCGAGCACGCGGACGCCTTCCGCGCCTGAACCGAGCCCTGAGTCGAGCCCTGAACCAAGCCCGGGGCCGCGCCACAGCCGCCGACGTCGCCGCCGCCGTTGCCGTGAAGCGGCAGCGACGGCGCGGCCCCGGTGCCCGGATCGAGCGGCGTCGTCAACGCTGCGTCAAGATCCCCCTGCACACGCCTTACCGTGCCCGCCGGCCGGGAGCATACTGTGCTGCGCGCGGCGAGCGCCCGGCGACAGGGCCACTCCGGACCCGGCCCGGCCGCACCGCGACGGGGAGAAGGTAGAACTGGCGTGGCATCAGTACTCGTGATCGTCGCCGTGGTGGTCCTCTTCTTGCTGACGACCGGCGTGCGGGTGGTGCAGCAGTACGAGCGCGGCGTGGTGTTCCGGCTCGGCCGGGTGCGCGGGACGGTCCGCGAGCCGGGCCTGACGCTGCTGGTGCCGGTGCTGGACAAGATGCGCAAGGTGAACGTCCAGGTGGTCACCATGCCGGTGCCCACCCAGGAGGGCATCACCAAGGACAACGTCTCGGTGAGCGTCGACGCGGTGCTGTACTTCCGCGTGATCGAGCCGATCAGGGCCACCGTGGACGTGCAGAACTACAACTTCGCGATGCTGCAGGTCGCCCAGACCTCGCTGCGCTCGATCATCGGCAAGAGCGAGCTGGACGACCTGCTGTCCGGCCGGGAGAACCTCCACCACGACCTGGAGGTCATGCTGGAGAGCCCCGCGACGGGCTGGGGCGTGCACATCGACCGGGTGGAGATCAAGGACGTCAGCCTGCCCGACTCGATGAAGCGCTCGATGGCCCGCCAGGCCGAGGCGGACCGTGAGCGCCGGGCCCGTATCATCACCGCGGACGGCGAGTTCCAGGCGGCCGCCAAGCTCGCCGAGGCGGCGGCCAAGATGTCCGAGACCCCGGCGGCCCTGCAGCTGCGCATGCTGCAGACGGTGGTCGAGGTGGCGGCGGAGAAGAACTCGACGCTGGTGCTGCCGTTCCCGGTGGAGATGCTGCGGTTCTTCGAGGCGTCCGCGAACCGGCTCACCGAGGGCGCGGCCGCCCCGACCGCACCGGCACCGACCGTCCCACCGCAGGTGCCCGCCACGCCCACCGCTCCGGCCGACGCCGACTGACGTCCGGCCGGCCCGGGAAGTTCCCGGGCCGGCCATAGGTCGGCTCTATGAGGTCATAGATCGACACCGCCTACACCTCCGCGCGACCAGCGGGTTGGCTGCAAGGGTCCAGACCAGTCGGCCCCCGCCGTGTGCCCGCCCGGAGGATTCACCCGCATGACCCGCTCGATCCGAGTCGCCATAGTCGGAGCCGGCCCCGCCGGGATCTACGCCGCCGACGCCCTGCTCAAGTCCGACGCCGCGAAGGCGCCCGGCGTCTCGATCGACCTGTTCGAGCGGATGCCGGCCCCCTTCGGCCTGATCCGCTACGGCGTGGCCCCGGACCACCCGCGGATCAAGGGCATCGTCACCGCCCTGCACCAGGTCCTCGACAAGCCGCAGGTCCGCCTGTTCGGCAACGTCGACTACCCGACCGACCTCACCCTGGACGACCTGCACCGCCACTACGACGCCGTGGTCTTCTCCACCGGCGCGATGGCCGACCGCTCGCTCGACCTGCCCGGCATCGACCTGGACGGCTCCTACGGCGCGGCGGACTTCGTCTCCTGGTACGACGGCCACCCGGACGTGCCGCGCACGTGGCCGCTGGAGGCCAAGAAGGTCGCCGTCCTCGGCGTCGGCAACGTCGCCCTGGACGTCGCCCGGATCCTCGCCAAGACCGCCGACGAGCTGCTGCCCACCGAGATCCCCCCGAACGTGTACGAGGGCCTGAAGGCCAACCGCGCCGTCGAGGTCCACGTGTTCGGCCGCCGCGGCCCGGCCCAGGCCAAGTTCAGCCCGATGGAGCTGCGCGAGCTCGACCACTCGCCCACCATCGAGGTCATCGTCAACCCCGAGGACATCGAGTACGACGAGGGCTCGATCGCCGAGCGCCGCGCCGTCAAGCACGTCGACCTGGTCGCCGCCACCGTCGAGAACTGGGCGATCCGGGACGTCGGCGACCGCCCCCACCGGGTCTACCTGCACTTCTTCGAGTCCCCGGTCGAGGTGCTCGGCGAGGACGGCAAGGTCGTCGGCCTGCGCACCGAGCGCACCGAGCTGGACGGCACCGGCAATGTGCGCGGCACCGGCCGGCACACCGACTGGGACGTCCAGTCGGTCTACCGCGCCGTCGGCTACTACTCCGACGAGCTGCCCAAGCTGCCCTTCGACCCGGTCTCCGGCACCGTCCCGCACCAGGCCGGCCGCGTCCTGGACGGCGACGGCTCGCACGTCCCCGCCGTCTACGTCACCGGCTGGATCAAGCGCGGCCCGGTCGGCCTGATCGGCCACACCAAGGGCGACGCCAACGAGACCGTCGCCTGCCTGCTGGAGGACCACGCCACCGGCCGGCTGCCCGGCGCCACCGAGCCCGACCCGGCGGCGATCGAGGAGCACCTGCGCGCCCGCGGTGTCCGCTTCACCACCTGGGACGGCTGGAAGCAGCTCGACGCCCACGAGCGGGAGCTCGGGCAGGCCGAGGACCGCGAGCGCGTCAAGGTCGTCGAGCGCGACGACATGCTGCGCCACAGCGGGGCCTGAGGCACGCCCGCGGTCACCGGCGGACGATCGGCAGCAGCACCTCGTCGACGATCGCCACCGGATCGAGCTCCACGGCGCCCCCGCCGCACATCTTGATCCGGTACAGCATCAGCGCCGGCACCGCGTCGGTGACCATCGGGGTGACCGCCCCGGGGCGGACCTCGCCCCGGGCGGTGCCCCGGTCGAGCACCTCGGCGATCAGCGCGGTGGTGGGCTCGACCACCCGCTCCTGCACCAGCTCCAGGAAGACCCGGGCGCGCTGGTGGTCGATCTCGCTCATGATGGCGCGGACGGCGGCGCCCAGGTCGCTGAACATCGCGGTGCGCAGCCCGGTCACCACCTCCAGGAGGTCCCCGCGCAGGCTGCCGGTGTCCGGGGCCGGCCGGGCCGGGGGCAGGGCGGCCCGCAACGCGTCCATGACCAGCTCCTCCTTGGAGGACCACCGCCGGTAGAGCGCGGCCTTGCCGGTCTGCGCGGCGGCGGCCACACCCTCCATGGTGAGGCGGGCGTAGCCGTCGGTGGTGAGCTGCTGGAGGGCGGCCCGGTAGATGGCGCTCTCCAAGGCCTCGCCCCGTCGGCGGGCCGGGGCGGCGGCCACGATTGCTGCTGCTCCTGCGCGCACGGTGCCGCCCTCAGCGCTTCGGGCTTCAGCGGACATGGCTGCACACCTTCCGGGGGTTCCCTGTTCACCAGGCCTACGGCCAATGTTAGTGAACGAATCCGTTCCCTCCCAAGCACCGCGCGCGGTTCGGCCCCCGGGACCGGACGGCGGCCCCGGGGGCCGGAGGGGCGTGGGTTCAGCGGTCGGCCTGGTAGGCGTTGAGCTTGCTCAGCGGGCCGTAGCTGCCGTCGGAGTAGACCGGCTGCATCTGGACGTCGCCGTAGATCTGGAACAGCTTCTTCGCCGGGTCGGCGGCGGTCGGGTTGCAGTTCGGGAAGCCGGTGTACCAGTAGATGCTGGCCACGCCATCGCCCTGCACGGGCGGCGAGACGGTGGTGTAGAAGGTGACCACGCCCTTCTTGGCCGGATTGGGCCCGTTCGGGTCGTGCAGCTCCCAGGCGCCGGAGACCGTGGCGGGGGTGGCGTTCGAGGTGACGGTCAGCGTCATGTCGTCGTTGAACTGGACGGCCGAGATGCCGAGCCAGGTGCTGATCACGTCGTCGAACTGGTAGGCCCGGGCCGGGTAGGTGTAGTCGGCCACGTTCCCGCCGCACTGGCCCGCCGCCCGGGTCGCCGCCTGTGCCGTGCCGCCCTGGGCCAGGGTGCCCGCCGCGGCGATCAGCACGGCCAGTGCGGCCAGGCTCTTGCGGGTCGTCATGTGCTTCATGGTGCTCAAGTCCCTTTGCTCGGTGGTGGTTCGCCTGATGCGTCGACGGAACCCGCCGACGCCACCAACTAGCGCATCGGCCACCACGGGCCGCAAATCCCATGAAGCAATCAGATGACACGTATACATAGGGATCGATTCGTGCGCCGCCCCTGCGCTGTTGGAACGACTCCCGGGCCGGTCGCCCGTCCGTCGACGGGCGCTTCCGCTACCAACGAGGGACGCCCCCCCATCGAAAGGCGGCTCCCTTCGTGCCCGTACCCACCACCTTCGACCAGAGCGCGACCGGCTACAGCCTCGCCCACGCCTACTGGCTGGCCAAGGCCGCGGACCTCGCCTACCAGAACGACGCCACCATCGACCGGCAGGCCCGGGACTGGGGCTTCGACACGGTGCGCCACCACCAGACCCGGTTCACCCCGCCGTTCCCGCTCCAGGACACCCAGGCGTACACCATGGCGAGCGACCGCATGATCGTGGTCGCCTTCCGCGGCACCGAGCCCAAGGAGATCCGCGACTGGCTCACCGACTCCACCACCCCGCCCTGGCCCGGCCCCGCCGGCACCGGCTACGTCCACTACGGCTTCGGCGAAGCGCTGGAGTCGGTCTTCCCCGACGTCCTCAAGACCCTCACCGAACTCCGCACCGACGACCAGACCGTCTGGCTCACCGGCCACAGCCTCGGCGGCGCCCTCGCCATGCTCGCCGCCGCCCGCCTCAGCCTGGAGGACCCCCGGCTGACGGCCGACGGCGTGTACACCTTCGGCCAGCCCCGCACCTGCGACCGGCTCCTCACCGCCGCGTACGACAAGGCCTTCCAGGGCCGGAGTTACCGCTTCGTCAACAACAACGACATCGTCCCCCAGCTGCCGCCCGAGCCGGCCTTCACCCACGTCGGCGCCCTGCGCTTCATCGACTCGGCCGGGACGGTCCACGAGGGCGCCAGCGGCCTCCTCGCCGGGGTCGCCAACCGGGCCAAGGGCCTGACCTCGGCCGCCTTCGAGCCCACCGGCGAGGGCGTCCGCGACCACTTCATGCGCAACTACCTGACGGCCCTGGAGAAGAACCTGTGAACGCCCGCCTCGCCAAGACCGCGCTCGCCCTGCTGCTCACCCTCGGCCTCGCCCCGGCCGCCGTGCCCGCGCACGCCGTCACGGCCACCCGGGCCCCGGCCGCGCTCCTCCAGCCGCCGCTGCCGCTCGACGCCTTTCCGCCGCAGGTCGCCCAGTCCTGCGAGACCTGGCGCCAGCTGGAGTGGCCGGCCACCCCGGAACCCATCACCTACCGTCTCCCGGACGGTGAGTTCATCCGCGGCGGCAACCCGTACGGCAACCGCAGCGGCGACCTGCCGCACTCCACCACCTACCACGAGTACGACGTCAACCCCCGCCCCACCGCCAACACCCACCGGGACGCCGAGCGCATCGTCCGCGACACGGTCTCCAAGCGGGTCTACTACAGCGACGACCACTACGCCGACTTCCGCGAGATCTCCTACGGCTGCTGACCCGCAGCCCGCCCCGGGCACCCGCCGCCACCGCGACGGGTGCCCGCTTCCGTGTGCGGCGCTCGTACGGGCGGCACGCCGTGCGGGGCGGGCGGCCCCCGGCGAGACTCGGTCGCAGGACGGGGCCCAGCCACGTGAGAAACCCGAAGGAGCGGTGAATGCCGGAGCCCGAGCCGCCCGACGCGCCCCCGAGGCAGGGCGACGGCGGCCCCACCCTGCGCGAGGTGCTGCTGCACCGGGGCTACCTCGGGCTGCTGCTGGTCGCGGTGCTGGTCGGCATCCCGATCTCGCTGGTCGCCTTCGGGTTCGTCGGCCTGGAACACGAGCTGCAGCACTGGATCTGGGAGAGCCTGCCGGACACCGCCGGGTTCGACCGGGCGCCCTGGTGGTGGCCGCTGCCCGCGCTGGCGCTGGCCGGGCTGCTGCTCGCCCCGGTCGTCACCCGGCTGCCCGGGCGCGGCGGGCACGTGCCGGTGGACGGCCTCGGCGGCGCGCCCAGCCTGCCCCGGGACGTCCCCGGGGTGGTGCTGGCAGCGCTCGTCGGCCTGCCGCTCGGCGCGGTGCTCGGCCCGGAGGCGCCGCTGATGGCGCTCGGCGGCGGACTCGCGCTGCTCGCCGTCCGGGCGCCGACCCGGGCCCGGAACCCCCGGGTCGTACCGGTGCTGGGCACGGCGGGGGCGTCGGCGGCGATCTCCACCATCTTCGGCAGTCCGCTGGTGGCCGCGGTGATGATGATCGAGGCGGCCGGGCTGGGCGGCCCGCAGCTGGTCGCGCTGATCCTGCCCTGCCTGCTCGCCAGCGGCGTCGGCGCCCTGGTCTTCACCGGCTTCGGACACTGGACCGGGCTGGCGGTCGGCGCGCTCTCGCTGCCGCACGTGCCCGCGACCGGCACCCCGGATCCCGGCGACTTCCTGTGGGGCGTTCCGCTGGCCGTCGCGGTCGCGGTGGTCTGCGTAACGGGGCAGGCGCTCGGCCGCCGGGTGAAGGCCTTCACGACGGGCGGTCCCGGCGTCGGTTCGACCACTCGACGGACCGCCCTCCGCACCGTCGGCTGCGCGGTCGCGGTCGGCGGCTGCATCGCCGCGTACGCGCTGCTCACCGGCCGTTCGCCGGAGGAGGCCGCGCTCTCCGGCCAGGCCACCCTGGGCGCCCTCGCGGCCGATCCGGCCGCCTGGCCGATCGGCGCGCTGCTCGCGCTGGTGCTGTGCAAGACGCTCGGCTGGGGCATCGCGCTGGGCAGTCTGCGCGGTGGGCCGATCTTCCCCGCGATCCTGATCGGCGCCGCCCTCGGGGTGGCCTGCGCGCCGCTGCCGGGCCTGGGCACCGCCTCGGCGCTGGCTGCCGGGCTGGCCGCCTCCGGCGCGGCCCTGACGAGACTGCCGGTGACCAGCACGGTGCTGGCCACGATGCTGCTGGGCGGGCAGGCGGCGAACGCGATGCCGCTGCTGATCGTCACCGCCGTGACGGCCTTCCTGACCGCCGAGCTGCTGCGCGGACGGACCGGGCCGACCCGAGAGGCATCGGCAGCACCGGCACCGGTCGAGCACCCCTGACGCCCCTGTTCGGCGCTCTTGTCAATGTTCGGTGCCGCGGAAACCCGTCCGGGGGACGGCAGATGAACAAACGCCGATTCCCCGGCACCGCGCCCGGCCCGTGCCCGATAACGGAGTTGCTCCTGGCCGACCCCACCCGAGGAACCACCCCATGCCGATCAGCAACTACGGCGTGCTCACCGCCACCGCCGTCGACCGGCGCCGCGAGGGCGCCACCGGCACCCCGCACTACCAGATCCACCTGCGCGACGCCGCCGGCACCGACTACCGCGCCGCCGTCAACGTGCTCTCCCAGCAGGCCCCTTCGGACCTGCTCTACCTCGCCGACGAGGACTTCCGGCACCCGGTCACCGACCTGCTCCCGCCCGCCGGCAGCGGCTGGACGGAGCTGGACTCCCGCCCCGGCACGGCGAGCCTGGACTTCGTCCGCGGCAAGCTCTTCGACCACTCGGCGATGCACGTGCTGCCGCCCGACCTCCCGGGCCCGGACGACGACCTCGCCGACCTGCTCGACCACTACGTCCAGCACGCGATCGCCGACCGGAACGCCGCCGTGTACGTCTTCGGCCAGCGCTTCGGGCCCGAACCCGGCGTCCCCGACAAGGTGTTCGGCTTCCTGCCCGGCAACGGCGTGCACGACGTGCACATGAACCAGGGCAACAGCGGCCAGTTCCGCAAGGACGACGGGGTGTACCAGGACGGCGCCCTGCTGATCCACCTCCCGGACGAGAACCGCTGGGCGGCGGTGTTCCTCGCCTTCCAGTCGCAGTCCTGGCACACCGACGACCACACCGGCCACGGCCTGCCCGGCGCCGTCCCGCACCCCACCCGGGCGCCGCAGGACTCCCCCAACGCCCAGGCGTAGCACGGCAGAAGCGGCGCCCGGGGCCGCGCCGCGACGGACCCGGGCGCCCGCCGGCGGATCAGCTGGCGATCGGCGGATTGGGCCTCGTCAGTCCGCGGTCGTAGGCGAAGATCACCGCCTGCACCCGGTCCCGGGCGCCGATCTTCGCCAGCACCCGGCTGACGTGGGTCTTGACGGTCGATTCGGCCAGCACCAGCCGCTGGGCGATCTCGCTGTTGGTCCAGCCCTGGGCGATGGCCACCAGGATCTCCCGCTCGCGCTCGGTGAGCGCCTCCAGCCGGGCGTCCTCGACGGGCGCCGCGCCGGCCGGGCGGACCGGCAGGTGGTGGGCGTAGGCGTCGAGCAGCCGCCGGGTGATGGCCGGGGCCACCACCGCGTCGCCCTCGGCGACAGCGCGGATCCCGGCGAGCAGTTCCTCCGGCCGGGCGTCCTTGAGCAGGAAGCCGCTGGCCCCGGCGCGCAGCGCGGCGTGCGCGTACTCGTCGAGGTCGAAGGTGGTGAGGACCAGGATGCGCGAGCGCCCGCCGCTGGAGACGATCCGGCGGGTGGCCTCGATGCCGTCCATGCCGGGCATCCGGATGTCCATCAGGACGACGTCGGGCCGCAGGTCGGCGGTGAGCCGGACGGCCTCGGTGCCGTGCGCGGCCTCGCCGACCACCTCGGTGTCGGGCTGGCTCTCCAGCAGCATCCGGAAGCCGTAGCGCTGCAGTGGCTGGTCGTCCACGATGAGGACGGTGGTCACGGGTGGCCGCCTGTCGGGTCGGGGGTGAGGTCCAGTACGGCCTCCACGGTCCATCCTGCCCCAGGGCCGGGGCCCGCCGTGACGGTGCCGCCGTAGAGGGCCGCGCGTTCGCGCATCCCGGCCAGGCCGTGCCCCTCGCCGTCCGGGCGCGCCGGTGGGCGGGCGCCGCCGGGCGGGCCGGCGTCCTGGACCCGGACCCGCAGCCGGGTGGCGTCGACGGTCAGGGTGACGTGCGCCCGGGTGTCCGCTCCGGCGTGCTTGAGGGTGTTGGTGAGCGCCTCCTGGACGATCCGGTAGGCCATCAGCTGGACGCCGCGGTCCAGCCGGTCCGGGTCGCCGGAGACGGTGTACACCACCTGGGGTCCGGCGGCGCGGATCCGGGCGCACAGCCCGTCCAGGTCGGCGATGCCGGGCTGGGGGTTGAACTCGGCGGTCTGGTCGGCCTGGTCGCGCAGCACGCCGAGCATCCGGCGCAGCTCGCCGAGCGCCTGGCGGCTGGTCTCGCCGATCAGCTGCAGCGCCTCCCGGCCGCGCTCGGGGTGGGTCTGGGCGGCGTAGGCGCCGCCGTCGGCCAGGGTGACGATGACGGACAGGTTGTGGCCGATGATGTCGTGCATCTCCCGGGCCACCCGGGTGCGTTCGGTGGCGGTGGCCAGCCGGCTGCGCTGGTCGCGCTCGATCTCCAGCCGGGCGGCGCGCTCGCGCAGTCCGGCCAGCTGGGCGCGGCGGATGCGCACCGCGATGCCCAGGGCCACGCCTGCCGTGGCGGCGCTGACCAGGAAGAACAGGGCGTCCCCGACCGGCAGCCCGCCGCCGGACACCTCCACCGCGGCCAGTGCCATCGCCCCGACCATCACCAGGCAGGACCAGGCCAGGTGCCGCAGTCGCCCGTGCAGGGCCAGGCTGTAGAGCGCCACCAGCAGGGCGGCGTCGGCGCGCAGGCCCACGCCAAGCGACCACTGGAGCACGAACACCGCCATGATCGCGGCGAAGGCCGCCGTGGGCCGGCGCCGGCGCCACAGCAGCGGCAGCACCAGGCCGGCCTGGAGGGCCAGGGTGGCCGGCAGCGGGAGCCGGACCAGGTTGAGCCGGTGCTCGTGCGGGCCGCCGTCGCCGTGGCCCGGGAAGAGGTCGGGCAGGGCGAACACCAGGAACACCACGGCCACCACGGCGGCGTCCAGCACCCAGGGGTGGTCGCGGTCCGCCTCGCGCAGCCGCTGGCCGATCCGGGCCAGCCGGGCGAACAGCGGGTGGCCGGACAGCGCGTCGGTGGCCGCGAACGGGCCGGCGGAGGCGGAGTGGTCCTCGCTCACCGGGGGTTCTCCCTGCTGGTCGTACGAACGGAACGGGATGGGACAGAACCCTACGGAACTGGATGAAGCGGTGCGGCGCCGGTCTGGTCCGGCGCCGCACCGCGAGTGTCTCAGGCGCCGGAGCGCCCGGGCTCAGGCGTCGCTGCGCACCAGCCGTACGGCGGCACCGGCGAGCGCGAGCACCGTCCAGCCGAGGAAGACCAGCAGGCCGGCCGTCGGCGAGAGCGTGGTCGAGTCGTGGTGCAGGGCGAACATCGCCTCACCCGCGTGGCTGGGCAGGTAGGGGCTGATGTGGCTCTGCCAGGACGTCGGCAGCAGCGAGGTCAGGCCGGGGATCAGCATCAGCGAGGCGACCAGGACGGCGATGCCGCCGGCCACCGAGCGCAGCAGCGCGCCGAGGGCCACGCCGATCACGCCGACCAGGCCCAGGTAGAGCCCGGCACCGAGCAGGCTGCGCACCACGCCGGTGTCGGAGAGGGTGATCGCCGCCCGGGTGCCGGACAGGATGCCGCTGTCCGCGGTGAAGGTGACGAACACCCCGACGGTGCCCAGCACCAGCGCGATCACGCCGTACACCGCCGCCTTGGACCACAGCACCGGCAGGCGGCGCGGCACGGCGGCCAGGGTGGAGCGGATCATGCCGGTCGAGTACTCGCCGGCCGCGACCAGGACGCCGAGGACGCCGAGCGCCAGCTGGGCGAAGTTGGTGCCGAACAGCGACAGGCTGAGCGCGCTCGCGTCGGCGAAGTCCCGGTCCATCGGGCCGCCGGAGTTGATCCGCGACTTGTAGTGGAAGGCCGCGATCAGGCCGAAGGCGACCAGGAACAGCAGCGCCAGCCCGAGGGTGATCCAGCTGGAGCGCAGCGACCACAGCTTGGCCCACTCCGAGCGCAGCACGCGCGCGGCCGTCACCTTGTAGGCGGGGCTCGCGGGGCGCGTCCCGGCGGGCGTGGACGACGTCTGGCTGGGGGCGATGGTGCTCATGCCGCGCTCCTCTGGGTGTCGACGGTGCTCTCGACGGTGGTGGTCCCGTGGTACTCGACGGCGTCCCGGGTCAGCTCCATGAACGCCTCCTCCAGGGAGACCGTCCGCGGGGTCAGCTCGAACACCGCGATGCCCTCCTCGGCGGCGGTGAGGCCGATCTCGCGGGCCGTCCGCCCGGTGACCAGCAGCTCCTCGGAGCCGGAGCGGCCGGTGATCTCCACGCCCGGTCCGGCGAGCGCCGAGCGCAGCCGGGTCGGGTCGGCGCTGGCGACCTTGACGACGTCGCCGCCGGCCTGCTGGACCAGCTCCTGCACGGTGGTGTCGGCCAGCAGCCTGCCCCGCCCGACGATGATCAGGTGGTCGGCGACCAGCGAGACCTCGCTCATCAGGTGCGAGGAGACGAAGACGGTGCGGCCCTCGTCGGCGAGCGAGGTGAGCAGGTTGCGGATCCACAGCACGCCCTCGGGGTCGAGCCCGTTGACCGGCTCGTCCAGCATCACCGTGGCCGGGTCGCCCAGCAGGGCGGCCGCGATGCCGAGGCGCTGGCCCATGCCGAGCGAGAACGCCCCGGCGCGCTTGCGGGCCACCGACTGCAGGCCGGTCAGCTCGATGACCTCCTCGACCCGGCGGCGCGGGATGCCGTGGGTGTGGGCCTGGGCCATCAGGTGGTTGAAGGCCGAGCGGCCGGGGTGGATGGACTTGGCCTCCAGCAGCGCGCCCACCTCCTGCAGCGGCGCGGCGTGCTCGGAGTACCGGCGGCCGTTGACCCGGACCGACCCGCTGGTGGGCGCGTCCAGTCCGACGATCATCCGCATCGTGGTCGACTTCCCCGCCCCGTTGGGGCCGAGGAACCCGGTCACCGCGCCCGGTCGGACCGTGAAGTCCAGCCCGTCCACGGCGGTCTTCTCCCCGTACCGCTTCGTCAGCTGGTGCGCCTCGATCATCGCTAGCCCTTACGTTCAGGGGCCGGGCCCTCCCGGCCGCCCACGGTTCCACGCTAGGGCCCGGCGGGGCCCGATCCGTGGCACTGCGGACTGATCATCGGACGCCGCGTAGTACCGCGGTACCACTCCGTCGCCATACCCGCGGAAAAGCGGTTTCGCCGGGCCCGTCCGCTCGCCGAGGATGGTGCCATGGACGATCGGAGAGTGACCCTGCGTCGGATGACCCCGGCCGAGTACCAGTCGGCCACCGAGATCCGCGAGGCCGAGACCGTCGAGCAGCTCGCCGAGCGGATGCCGGCGGAGCTGGCCCGCGAACAGACCCGTCAGGGCACCGCCAGGTTCCTCCCGGACGGCGCGGACACCGCCGGCCACCACCTGGTGGTCGCCGAGGACGAGGCGGGCCGCACGGTCGGCACCGCCTGGATCGGCCCCGACCCCCGCGCCGGGGCGGGCGCCGCCACCTCCGCCTGGCTCTACCACCTCCGGGTCCTCCCCGAGTTCCGCCGCCAGGGCTACGGCGCGGCCGTCCTCGCCGCCGCCGAGCAGCTCGCCGTCCGTGTCGGCTGGACCGACCTCGCCCTGAACGTCTTCGGCGGCAACGAGGCCGCCATCGCCCTCTACCAGCGCTGCGGCTACGGCATCTCGTCGATGTACCTGAACAAGTCCCTCCGCGCGTAGCCCGGCAGCCCCCTTGCTCTGGCGGCCAACTACCCTGTGGCGGACGGCCGTCGGGGCCGTTCACGGGAGTCGAGGGGGAGGCGGGATGGAGACCTGCGGGGAGTGCGGTGCACGGGGGTGCCCGGAGCTGTTCCACCGGCTGCTGGCGCTGGATCACGCGCGGGCGGAGCCGTGGGGGCCCTTGCACGGGGTGTCGGTGTCCTGCTTCCTGCTGCAGCATCCGGCCCGGCTGCCCGGGGACGGCGGGGCGGGGGCCCGGGAGTTCCTGCGGGCGTACCTGGACGGCGGGCTGCCGGCCGTCGAGCGGCTGGTCGGGCGGGCGCGCCGGGCGAACTCACACCGGGTGACCGGCCAGGCGGCACCAGGTGGGGCGGCCCGGCCCGTACGGGAGGCGCCGCACGGCGGGTTCGCGGTGACGATCGAGCAGGTCGCGGTGGACGGGACGTTCCCGGCCGAGGGGTTCCCGGAGCGGGTCGAGGCGTGGGCATCGGCCACGCTGGCGGCCTGGGGGCACGACGGAGCGTAGCCGTGGCGGGACTCGGACGGGACCGTGGCCCCATGCGCATGGGTCAGGGGTGGCGGTGCCATGGAGGGGCGGGTCGACCGGCCTGCGGAATCCGTCCCGGAGGACACCATGAGCGCCAGATCGGTCAACTCGGTGGCCGTCGCCGCCGGAGCTGCTGGGGTCGTCGTCTTCGCCGTCGTGGTCGCCCGCGCCGCCCGGTGCTGCAAGGCCTGTGCCGAGCACGAGGCGGCCGCCGAGGAGGGGCGCAGGGGCCGCGCTCACGGTCATCGCCACGGCCACGGTCTCGGCAAGAACCGCGGCCACGGTCACGGTCACGGCAAGGGACACGGCCACGGCCACGTCCCGTGCCCGAACCCGCCGAACTGCGACTGACCCCCGCCCGGCCCGCGGCCGCTCCCGTCAGCCCGCCGCCGGGTTGCGCGGCAGCACCGCGTGCACCCGGGTGCCCCGGCCGAGGCCCACGGCGGGGTCGACGGTGCAGCTGCCGCCGATCTCCGCCGCCCGGTCGCTCATCGACCGCAGCCCCACCCCCGGGAACGCCGCGTCGCTGCGGCCGGGGCCCTGCCCGTCGTCCTCGACGATCAGCTCCAGCCGCCCCGGGTCGACCCGGACGGTCACCGTGGCACTGCTCGCCCGGGCGTGCCGCAGCACGTTGTTGAGCGCCTCGGCGGTGATCCGGTAGACGGCGACCTCGACGGCGGCGGGCAGGTCGGGCAGCGGGTCCGGGGCGAGCCGGGCGGTGACGGTGAGCTCGTCGCCGCTGAAGGTGTCGGCGAGTCGGCGCAGCGCCCGGGTCAGCCCGTAGTCGCCGAGCGCGGTGGGCCCGAGCCGGTCGGTGATCCGCCGGACCTCGCGGACGGCCGTGGCGAGGTCGTCGGCGACGTCCTCCAGGGCGCGGGCGAAGCGGGCCGGGTCGTCCACGGCGGCCGCGCCCTGCAGCCGCAGCCGCAGGCCGGCCAGCAGCGGGCCGAGTCCGTCGTGGATGTCGCGGCGCAGCTGGCGGCGCTCCTCCTCGCGGGCGGCGACGATCTGCTCGCGGCTGGCCCGCAGGTCCTCCATCAGCTGGAGCGAGGCGACGGCGGGCGCGGCCTGGTCGGCGAGGGAGCGCAGGATGTCGCGGTCGCTGTCGTCGAGCGCGCGCTGGCCGGGGCGCGGGGCGACGGTGAGCCGGCCGATCTCGCTGCCGCGGTGGACCAGGGCGAAGCGCTCGCCGCCGACGGGGTGCTCCCCCACGGCGGCGAGCCGGCGTTCGCCGCCGCGGGTGGAGACGGTCAGGTCCACGCCGGGCAGCCGCAGTTCGTCCCCGACCGTGGCGCACAGCACGGTGGGCACGTCCTGCGGGTCGACGGTCTGGCTGACCCGTCCGGCGAGGCTGCGCAGCACCTGGTACGGCTGGGCGCGCGAGCCGTAGTACCAGCGGTCGACGATGCCGGACGCCCAGCGCACGCCCCGGGGCAGACCGCCGGCGAGCAGGAAGACCACGGCGACCACGCACAGCGCGCCGAGGCCCCGGCCGGGCAGCAGCATGGTCGACAGCGCCCCGGCCAGCAGCACGAAGACGACGGCCAGCCCGGCGGCGACCAGCAGCCCGACGAGCACCCGCCGGGCCGAGCGGTCCAGCCGCCAGGAACCGTCGCGCACCACCACGGCGGCGAGGGTGACGGTCCACAGGGCGGAGGCGGCCGCGTAGGCGGCGTACGAGGCGGTGCTCTGGCCGTTGAAGTAGTAGCCGGCCTCGGCGCCGGCCCAGAGCAGGTAGACGGCGATCGCGATCAGCACGTTCTGCCGGCGGCGCCGGGACACCCGGCGGGTGCGGGCCAGCGGGACGAGCACCACCAGGGCGGTCAGGGCGACCCATACGACCAGTTGGGTGATGTGCAGCGTGCCGTTGACGTGCCGCAGCCAGTCGGCGAGGGTGCTGTCGGCGAGCGGGTTGGGGCGGCCGAACACGGTCGGCTGGTAGACGTAGTAGCTCGCCTGCGGCAGCATCCACAGGCCCACGGCGCCGATGGCGAGCCACCACCGGCGGTCGGTCAGCCGGCCGTACGGCAGCCAGAGCGGCAGCGCCTGCCAGATCGTGCCGCTGACGGTGTAGCCGACCGACTTGAGCACCACCACGGCCCCGACGTAGCGCGGGTCGCTCACCTCCGTCCACACCGGGGTCTCGGCGGCGAGCGGCAGGATCAGCGCGGACCCGTACGCCAGCAGCACCCAGCCCAGCTCCAGGCCGGGGCGGTGGACGTGCACCAGCACCCCGCCGGCGACGGCGGCCAGCCCGTACCCGAGCACCGCGAGGTGCCGGGTCGGCTGGGCGATCCCGGGCGTGCCCAGATGGCCCAGCACGTACCCGGCCCACAGCCCGCCCGCGGCCAGGCAGACCAGCGCGCACAGCCCCGCCGTCGCCAGCTGCCGTTCCGCCCGCCCGGGCCGGGGCCGCCACCAGAGGCTCCGCGCGCTCTCCGCACCCATGACCGCCCTCTTCTCACCCGCGACCGGCCGCATGGCAGCAGTCTCGTCCACCCGGTGTCCCGGGCGCATGGGGCAGCGGCCCCTGGAGTGACGGACCGCGGGCGCCCGGCACCCGTGCGTCACGGGCCGGGCCTCGGCGGGGCGGACGCCGCTGCCCGCGGCGGGCGCCGGTTCGAGGCCGGATCGTAGTCCCTGACTGTCAGTGGTCTGCGGCAGAGTGCCGACCATGTTCAAGGGGATGCACGAGATCGACTGGAGCCGGCTGCGCCACGCGTACGGGACGGCGGAGGAGGTGCCCGAGCTGCTGCGCGCGCTGGGGTCGGCCGACGAGGAGGAGCGGGGCGAGGCGCTCCGCCGGTACTACAGCGCCGTCCACCACCAGGGCGACATCACCGCCTGCACCACCGCCACCCTGCCGTTCCTGTTCGAGCTGGCCGCCGACGCCGGACGCCCCGGGCGGGCCTCGGTCATCGAACTGCTGGTCGACATCGGCACGGTGGCCGTCGAGCGGGCCGACCCGGCGGGTGAGGACTGGGAGTACGGCGGCCACAACGGCGCCGCCACGTACCTGCGCGGACGGGCCGAGGACTTCATCCGGTTCGCCGCCGACGACGACCGGCTGGTGCGGCAGGCCGCGATCCCGGCGCTCGGGCTGCTCGTGGACGACCCGGAGCGGGCGGCGCGCCTGCTGCGCGAGCGGCTGCCCGCCGAAACCGGCACCGTCGAGAGGCAGTTGGTCGCGGAGGCGATGGCCACGCTCGCCCTGCGCCTGCCCGCGGCGGCACCGGCGGCCACCGCCTGGCTCGGCGCGCTCGCCGACGACCGGGCGCTCGACCCCACCACCCGGCTCGCCGCACTCGTCCACCGGGCCCGCTGCGCCCAGGAGTTGATCGGCGAGGAGATCCTCCCGGCCGCGCTCGCCCTGCTCGGCGAGCCGGTCGAGCCGGACCCGGACTGGTGGCGGACCGCCACCCCCGCCCACCAGACGCCCGACCCCGAACCGGGCAGCGCCCCGCCGTACGTCCTCGCCGCGTTCCTCGAACTGGACCGCCACGGGCAGATCCACGCACCGACCACGAAGCTGCTGCGCACCTTCCACCAGGTGCTGGGCTTCCGGGCCCCGGAGCGCAGCGCGCTGCTCCTCCAGCAGCTGCGCAGCGCCGACCCCGGCGCCCGGCTGGACGCACTGCGGATGACCACCGACCTCGTCAACTCCACGCGCGGCGACTACGGTTCGCTGATCGCCGTGGTCGCCGAGCAGCTCGACGACCCCCACCCCGAGGTGTCCGCCGAGGCCGCCCACGCCCTCCACCGGTGCCACCCCGTCGCGGAGCCGGCCCGCGCGGCGCTCGCCGGGTACGTCACCGCCCACGGGCCGCGGGCCTGGGCCTCGCGTCACCCGGAGCTGCGCCGCGCCCACCAGGAGGCCGTCCTCGCCCTGGCCGAACTCGGGGACGAACGGGCCGTCCCGAGCCTGCGGTTCGCCCTGGAGGACGGGACGGACGTCTGGCGGGCCTACCCCGCGCTCGGTCTGCTCCCCCGGGCGGCCGGGCAGCTGCTGCCCGGCCTGGCCGCCCGGATCCGCGGCCTCCGGCCGAGCCCGCCCGGGGAGTGGTCCGAGCTGGAGGTGGCGCTGAGCGCCCTGGGCCGGCTGGACCCGGCGGCGGCGCTGCCCGCCGTACGGGGGAAGCTGGAGAGCGCGGCGCGGGCGGCCGAGTGGACCGCCGTCACCTCGGCGCTGCAGACCCTGCAGCGCTTCGGACCGGTGGCCGCACCCGCCCTGCCCACCATCCGGGAACTCGCAGCCCACTGCCCGGAGGGCAAGGTGGCGCTCGCCGCGCTGGCCGCGCTCCGGGCCGTCGGGGGCGAGGCGGAGGACGCCCTGCCCCGATTGCTCGACCTGCTCCACGACAACGAGGCCCCGAGCGATGACGTCGCGGACGTCCTCGCCGAGTTCGGCCCGGCTGCCGCGGCCGCCCTGCCACGCTTGCGCGAGCTGCTCACCCACAGCTACGACTGGACGCGCGTGCACGGCGCGGCCGCGATCTGGGCCATCGGCGGCGAGCCCGAGGCGGAGACGGTCCTCCCCGTCCTGCTCACCGCCTGGGAGGGCAACTCCGTCACCGGGCGACTCGTGGTGCCCGCCCTGCAGCGGATGGGCCCGGCCGCCGCGCCCGCCGTCCCGGTCCTGCTGGCCCAGCTCGCCCGCCCCGAGCGGGGCGGCTTCTTCGCGAGCCTCGCCGAGGACGAAGCGCTCCAGCGCCGCTGCCGCGCACTGTTGGCCGAACTCGCCTGACCGCGCCGCACGTTCGTGGTGGCCCGTTCGTGGTGGCCCGTTCGTGGTGGCCCGTTCATGGTGGCCCGTTCATGGTGGCCTGTTCGTGGTGGCCTGTTCGTGGTGGCCTGTTCGTGGTGGCCTGTTCGTGGTGGCCTGTTCGTGGTGGCCTGTTCGTGGTGGCCGTCGACCGCAGGCCGGTCGACGGCCACCACCCGCGGCGGGGCCCTCAGCGCCGGGGCCGGCCCGCGTCGGGAGCGGCGCAGAGGGCGTCGTCGACCAGCTTGCTCTCCGCCTGCTCCACCTGCCGGACCTCCTCCGCGGACCGGGCGCGGACGCCCGACAGCGAGACCGCGACGCTGCGCCCGCCGTCGGCGGTGACACCGGTGGCGGTGATCCAGCCGGCGTCACCGCCCTCGTGGCCCCAGTACACCCCGCCGCAGGACAGCGGGCGGGAGAAGATCCCCAGCCCGTCCCGGGCACCCGGCATGAGCGCCTCGAAGTCCCGACCGACGGGGACGGTCCGCCGCATCTGGGTCAGCTGGGCGGGCGGCAGCAGTCGCCCGCCGAGCAGGGCGCGGAAGAAGCGGTCGAGGTCGGCGGTGGTGGAGACCAGCCCGGCCTCCCCGTTGACGCCCACACCGACCTGCTCGGTGACGTCCACGGGCGCCTCGCCGTCCTGGAAGCTCTGGTAGGTCCGGGCGTGCGGACGGGGCAGCGTGGGTGACGTCCCGGGCCGGAAGGTGTGGGCGAGGCCGAGCGGCCGGACGATCCGCTCCCGCACCTCCTGGTACCAGGGCCGCCCGGTGGTCCGCTCGATGATCATGCCGAGCAGGACGTAGCCGGTGTTGCTGTAGCTCCAGCCCTCGCCGGGCCGGAAGTCCGGCCGGTGGCGCAGCGCCCGGGCGACGCTCTGCTCGGGCGTGGAGGTGTCGTAGCGGTGGCGGCGGAAGTCCTCCGCCGAGGTGAAGTCCGGGTAGTCGTCGTGGAGGCCGCTGGTGTGCTGGAGCAGGTGGCGGACGGTGATCGCCCGGCCGTCGTTGCCGTTCCCGGACACCAGGCCGGGCAGCCACCGTTCGACCGGGTCGTCCAGGGAGAGCCGGTGGTCGCCGACGAGTTGCAGGACCACGGTGGCCACGCAGGCCTTGGTGACGCTGGCCGCCCGGAAGTGGCCGTCCGCCGACACCGGCTGTCCGGTCGTCAGGTCGGCGACGCCGCTGACGGCGGTCACCGTCCGGCCGTCGGCGGTGGTCAGCCGGGCCTGCACGCCCGTCACGCCGAGTGCCGTGAGCGCCTGGGCGTCGCGCCGGAGCAGGCTCCGGTCGTCGGACGGCCGGGCCGCCGCCGCAGCGGGCACGGTCGTGGCGAGGGCGCCGGCCAGGGCGGCGGCCGACACCAGGGTCCGTCGGAGGGAGCGGCCGCGTCGTCGTGCGGCGCCGATGAGTGGGGCGGCGCCGATGAGGGGGTTCGTCATGGGAGGTGACGCTAGGTCCGGCCGCCGCGCCCGGTCGGTACCCCGAGCCGGTCGGAAAACAGGGTAGTGGGCTGTAGTGCCGGGCCGGTTCGCCGTGATCCAGACTTGGGCGGATGAACCTCCCTGCGGCCGAACGGCTTTCGGCGACCTGGCGCGCTCTGGGCTACCTGCTGGGAAGCCTGGTCGCCGCCGCGCTCGCCCTGCCCGCGCTGCCCGTCCTCCTCGTGCCGGCGGCGGCCCGTGCCTGGGCGTCCTGGCACCGCCGCCGCGCCGACGGCCTGCTGGGCACGCCCGGTTCCGGCCCCGTCCGGGTCGGCACCGGGCGTCTGCTCGGGTGGCTGGGCGCCTGGACCGTGACCGGCCTGGCGTTCGGGCTGGTCGCGGTGATGTGCGCGGGCAACACCCTGACCACCGCCGTCACGCTGCCGCTGTGGTGGGCGCTGCCCGCCGGCACCCGGGCGGGCGGCTTCGCCGCCGGTGCTCCGCTGACCGGCTGGGGCACCGCGCTGACCCTGGGGACGGCGCAGCTGCTCGCCTTCGCCGCCCTGACCCACTGGCTGGCCCCCCGGCTGGCGCGCCTGCACGCCCGGGGCTGCGTCGCCCTGCTGTCCCCCTCCGCCGCCGAGGAGTTGGCGCAGCGGGTGGACACCCTGACCGAGACCCGGGCCGGGGCGATGACCGCGCACGGCGCGGAGCTGCGCCGGATCGAGCGCGACCTGCACGACGGCACCCAGGCCCGGCTGGTGGCCATCGCAATGCGGCTGGGCGTGGCCCGGGAACTCCTGGACGAGGACCCGGGGACGGTCGCCACCCTGCTGGCACAGGCCCACCGCACCACCGAGGAGGCCATGGTGGAGCTCCGCGCGGTGATCCGGACGATCTACCCGCCGATCCTCGCCGACCGCGGCCTCGCCGGGGCACTGGCCGCCCTCGGGGCCGATGCCGGGCTCGACACCACCCTCGACGTCGGCAGCCTCGACCCCCTCCCCGCCGCCGTCGAGGCCGTCGCGTACTTCACGGTCGCCGAGGCGCTCACCAACGCCGCCAAGCACAGCGGCGCCACCCGGACGGCCGTCCGGGTCGCCCGCACCGGAGACCGGCTGTCGATCGAGGTCACCGACGACGGGGTCGGCGGCGCCGACGAGACGCTGGGCACCGGCCTGACCGGGATCCGCCACCGGGTCCGCGCCCTGGACGGCACCGTCGATGTCCACAGCCCGGCTGGCGGCCCGACCACGATCACTGTGGGTGTGCCGTGCGGGTCGTGATCGCCGAGGACAACGTCCTGCTCGCCGGCGGGCTCGAACTCCTGCTCACCGCCAAGGGTTTCCACGTCGCCGCGATCGTCCAGGACGCTCCGGGCTTCCTGGCCGCCGTCGCCGAGCACCGGCCCGACGTCGCCATCGTCGACGTCCGGCTGCCGCCCACCTTCCGCGACGAGGGCATCCACGCCGCCATCCGGGCCCGCCGCCGGCAGCCCGGCCTGCCGGTGCTCGTGCTCTCCCAGTACGTCGAGCGGCAGTACGCCGGGGAGCTGCTCTCCGATGGCCGGGGCGGCATCGGCTACCTCCTCAAGGACCGGGTGAGCCGGGTGAGCGAGTTCACCGACGCGCTGCGCCGGGTCGCCGCCGGCGGCACCGTGATGGACCCGGACGTGATCGGACAGCTCCTCACCCGGCCCGCCCACGACCCGATCGCCGCCCTGACACCGCGCGAACGCGAGGTCCTCGCCCTGATGGCCGAGGGCCGCGACAACACCACGATCGCGGCCCGGCTGGTGATCACCGACAACGCCGTCCACAAGCACATCGGCAACATCTTCACCAAGCTCGGCCTCTCCCCCGCCGACAGCGGCCACCGCCGGGTCCTGGCCGTCCTCAGCTACCTCAGCGGGCGGGGGGCCGTCGGGCGGTGAAAGCCGTTGGACGGTGGATCCGACCTGCTGACAAGATCCTTGCGTGCCGACACCGAGCGACTGCGGACCGACCACCGGAAAGGACCGTTCGACTCCCCCATGACACTCTCCGCACCCGGCCCCGGCCTGCTCGACCGCGCCGGACACCTGGCCGTGCACCGCCACGCCGGCACCGTCTTCGACCTCACGGCGCAGCTGCCCGACCAGGTCTTCCGCACGCCCCGGCCGGACACCCTGTTCTGCGACTTCGAACGCTTCATCCGCCCGGAGATCTGGCCCGCGCTCCAGGGGCTGGCCCGGCTGCACGGCGACGACCGGATCGAGCTGCTGGTGCTCCGGCCGGACGCGGAGAGCTACCACCTGCCCGAGTACGGCGTCCACCCCTCGGTGTCGCTGCCCGTCGAGGGCAGCGAGGACGACTACTGGGCCGCCATCGGGTTCGAGCCGAACGACGACTTCGCGGGCTCGCTCGCCGTCGCGGCCGACGTCATCACCGTCACCGGACCGTCCGGCCGCTGGGGCTGCTGGGCCGACCGCGGCCCGGAGGTGGCGGTCTTCCAGGGCTTCCCGGACCGCGCCGCCCTGCGGGCCTGGCACGACGGGTTCGGACCGTTCCAGGACGTCACGGAAGCCCTGGAGTTCCTCCTCCCACCGGTCTTCCGCGGCACGGTCCCGACCGCCTACGCGGCCCGGCTCACCACGAACTACGGCTAACGGCCGCAGCCCGCCCCCTGCTCCGGCGCCCGCCGAGGTGTGCGGGTCCGGGGTCCCGGGAGACGCTGGGAACAGGCCGAGGACGGAGGAGGCAGTCCCCATGAGCCGACCCGCACCAGACCCCCGGCTGAGCCCGCCGTGAGCCGCCCCGGGCCGGGCCGGCGCCCCCGGCCGCTCGGCAGCCGCCCGCCCCGGGTGGCGGTGCGCCGGGCGCGGCCCGCGGCGCCCGCGGAGCACGTCCCGGCCGGGCTGCGCACCGCCGCCGGGTACGCGTGGCGGCTGGGGCTGCTCGGGGTGGCCGCCTACCTGGCCGTCGGGGTGCTCGGCCAGTTGGAGGTACCGGTGATCGCGCTGTTCCTGGCGCTGGTGATCACCTCGGTGCTGCGCCCGCTGGTCGACCTGCTGGCCCGGAGGCTGCCCCGCGCACTGGCCGTACTGGTGGCCTTCCTCTGCGCGGTCGCGGTCGTCGGCGGGATCCTGGCCCTGGTCGGGACGAACGTCGCCGACGAGTGGAACCGGATCGGCGACGAGCTGCGCGGCGGCCTCGGCCGGATCGACCACTGGCTCACCGGCGCCCCCTTCCACCTGCGCGCGGGCACCGTCACCGACCTGCGGGCGAAGGTCGGCGCCTTCGTCTCGGCGCACCGCTCGGCCCTGCTGACCACCGCGCTCAGCGGCGCGGGCCGGGCCGTCGAGCTGGTCACCGGGCTGGCCCTGGCGCTGTTCTGCTCGGTGTTCTTCCTGCACTCCGGCGACCGGATGTGGGGCTGGGCGCAGCGCCAGCTGCCCGCCGGGGCCCGCCCCGCCTGGAGCCGGGCCGGGCAGGCCGCCTGGCGCACCTTCGCCGGGTACACCCGCGGGGTGCTGATCGTCTCGGCGGTCAACGCGGCGCTGGTGGGCATCGCGCTGGCGATCCTGCGGGTGCCGCTGGTGCTGCCGCTGATGGTGCTGGAGTTCGTGGCGGCGCTGGTCCCGCTGATCGGCTCCCCGATCGCCCTGGCGATCGCCGCGCTGGTCGCACTGGCCGCCCGCGGGCCGGTGGTCGCGCTGCTGGTGCTCGCCCTGATCGTGGTGATCGGCCAGATCGAAGGCCACCTGCTGCACCCCCTGGTGCTCGGCTGGTCGGTACGGATCCACCCGGTGGCGATCGCCCTGTCGGTCATCGGCGGCGCCGTCCTGGCCGGCGTCCTCGGCGCGGTGGTCGCCGTCCCGGTGGTCTCGGTGGCCTGGGCCGTCCTCACCGAACTGCGCGACCACGGCGACCCACACATCACGAAGCGCTGAGGCGTACGGAAATGCCGGAAGGCCACCCGTTCGAGTGAAGATCGAACTCCGGAACCCCGTCCCGGCCGACCGTCACCGATGATGCGTGCGGGAGCTCGCGGGAGGGGGTGGTCGGCCGGTCAGGCCTGTCTCTCCACGCCCTCGCGACAGTCAGCACATCCGATGAGGAGACAGAACCATGGAGAAGCGGCTCAAGTCCTGGGGCAACAACCGCGCGGGGCAACTGGGCGACGGCACCTGGACGGACTTCCGCACCACTGCCACCACCGTGCTGGGGCTGACCAGCGCCGAGGTGGTGAAGATCGCCGCGGGCGGTGCCGGCCCGACCAACGGCCACGGCCTGGCGCTGCTGACCGACCGTACGGTCCAGTCCTGGGGCACCAACGGCTCCGGCCAGCTGGGCGACGGTTCGGTGTTCAGTCACAACGCGCCCGGCCAGGTGGTGAACCTCTCCAACGCCACCGACATCGCCGCAGGTGGCTCGCACAGCCTCGCGCTGCTGGCCGACCAGACCGTGGTGGCCTGGGGGAAGAACAACTACGGGCAGCTCGGCAACGGCACCAACATGGACAGCAGCGTGCCGGTGCGGGTCGAGGGCCTCAACAAGGTGATCGCGATCGCGGGCGGCCTCAACCACAGCCTCGCGCTGCGTGAGGACGGCACCGTCTGGGCCTGGGGCTACAACATCAACGGCCAGCTGGGCGACGGCAGTTCGGCCAGTCGCAACATCCCGTCCCAGGTGGTCGACCTGACCGGAGTCACCCTGATCGCGGCCGGCGCCAACCACAACCTCGCCCTGGTCGGAGCGCCGAGCGGTTCGACCAAGCCCGTCGGCGGCAACGCGGTGAAGGCCTGGGGCTACAACGCCACCGGCCAGCTCGGCGACAACAGCACCATCAGCCGCTTCACCCCGGTCGACACCCAGGGCATCTGGCTCGGCGGGGTCTCGCAGATCGCGGCGGGCGCCAACCACAGCCTGGCCGTCACCGACAGCGACAACAAGCTCAAGGCCTGGGGCCAGAACACCTCCGGCCAGATCGGCGACGGCACCACCGACTACCGGATCACCCCCGTCTCCGTCCCTGGCCTGACCGGCGTGCAGCTGGTGGCCGGCGGCCGCGAGCACACCATCACCCTGCTCGGCGACAACACCGTGCGCTCCTGGGGTGCCAACGGCTCCGGCCAGCTGGCCAACGGCACCACCACGGACAGCAGCACCCCGGTGACCTCGCTCACCGCGCTCACCGGCGCCGACAAGATCGCCGCCCCGGTCGGCGGCGACTTCAGCGTCGCGAACTGACCTCGGCCCGGCCCCGACAGCCGACTGCCGGGGCCGGGCAGCCCGTTCTGCACCACCGGTAGGAACCGTACCGGGCTGGGTAGTTGAAGGAGGACAGTCAGCCCTCCGTGCACGAGGCGCACCGGTTCCGGGGCGTCGGCGTGCGTCCGATCCACAGGGAGACCAGCAGCGATGAGCACGTCCGAGGCGCGCCCGGCCGACTCCGCCGATCACGGCGGCGACCGCGAGTTCCGCAACTACGTGGAGATCGTCCTTGACGGACTGTCGGAGGAGCCGGGGCAGGAGGTGCTGGTCAGCGGCGAACGGCGGCTCGGGGCCGCGGAGTTCCGGTCCATGGTGTACCGGCTGGCCCGGGCCCTGCGGGAGCGGGGCGTGGAGCGGGGCCGCACGGTGACCCTGCTGTGCGGGAACGTCCCGGAGACCGTCGCGGTGCGCTACGCCGTCAACCTGCTGGGGGCGCACTTCAACCACCTGTACATCCGCCTGGGCACCGACGTCCAGGCCCGGATCATGGCCGACGTCGAGACCTACGCCTTCATCGTCGACCCCCGCCTCGCGGAGCGCGCCACGGCCCTCGCCGCGGCGGTGCCCGTCAAGCACGTCCTCGTCCTCGGTGAGGCCGGTGAGGCCGGCGAGACCGGTGCGGCGGCGCCGGAGCTGGGCGAGGACCTCCTGGCGCTGGCCGCGGGCCAGTCCGACGCTCCGCTGGCCAGTGCCGCCCGGCCGGAGGACCTGTGCTTCATCCGCCACTCCGGCGGCACCACCGGCCACCCCAAGGGCATCCGCAGCACCTTCGCCCGGATGCAGGGCAACTGGCTCGGCGTCCTGATCACCGGGGAGCGGCGGCGGGACCTGGTGTGCACGCCGCTGTCGCACGCGGCCGGGTTCGTCGCCGACGGCACCCTCGCCGGCGGCGGCACGGTGGTCCTGCACTACGCGTTCGACCCCGGCGAGGTGCTGGCCACCGTCGCCCGTGAGCGCATCACCGACGTCTTCCTGCTGCCCCCGCTGCTCTACCAGGTGCTGGACCACCCCGACGCGGCGTCCACCGACCTCTCCAGCCTGCGGCAGATCACCTACGGCGGCACACCCTCCTCGCCGGTGCGCATCGCCGAGGCGGTCCGCCGCTTCGGCCGGGTCTTCCAGCAGGCCTACGGCCAGTTCGAGGCCGGCATCGTCAGCGTGCTGCCCGCCGCCGAGCACGACCCGGACCGCCCCGACCTGCTGCGCACGGCCGGCCAGGTGCTCCCCGGCGTCGAGGTGGAGATCCGCGACGAGGCCGGCCGCGCGCTCCCGGTCGGGCAGGTCGGGGAGATCTGCGTCCGCTCCGAGAACGCGATGGAGGGCTACTGGCGCAACCCGGAGCTGACCGCCGAGGTCCTGCGGGACGGCTGGGTGCACACCGGCGACCTCGGCCGGCTCGACGAGCACGGCTACCTCGCCGTCGTCGACCGGATCAAGGACATGATCGCCGTCGTCGGCGGCCACGTGTACACCACCGAACTCGAGGACTTCCTCCACACCCACCCGGGCGTACGGCAGTGCGCCGTCTACGGGGTGCGCGGGGAGGGCGGCCACGAACGCGTCCACGCCACCGTGGTGCCCGCCCCCGGGGCGGGCGTGACGGCGCAGGAGCTGCGGACCATGGTCCGGGACGGCCGCGGCGAGATGTACGTGCCCGACGTCATCGACTTCACGGACGCGCTGCCCCTCACCGACACCGGCAAGCCGGACAAGAAGGAGCTCCGGCGCCTCGCCACCCCGGCGGCCTCGTAGGGCACCCCGGGCCGGTCGCCCCGCCGGTGCCGGGGCGGCCCGGCGCCTGCGGGGTGAGACTGGTCGAGGGGCCCCGGAGGCGGGCGGCTACGATCCCGCCCGGCGGGCGGGCGCAGGTTCGTCCTCCCGCCCCCTCCGTCCCCCTTCGCACCGCCCGAGGAGACCCGACATGGCCGACCACTCCCCCGAGCACCTGCTCGCCGCCATCGAACTGGGCGCCTCCGCCCGGGCGCACGGCAACCACCCCTTCGGCGCGCTGCTCACCGGCCCCGACGGGAAGGTCCTGCTGACCGCGGAGAACAGCGTCCTGACCGACCACGACGTGACCGCCCACGCGGAGATCAACCTGGTCCGGCAGGCCTCCCGCACCCTGGCCCCGCACCAACTCGCCGACGCCACCCTGTACTCGAGCACCGAGCCGTGCGCGATGTGCGCCGGGGCGATCCACTGGAGCGGCATCCGCCGGGTCGTCTACGCGCTCGCCGCGACCGAGCTGAACGCCATCGCGGGCGTGGACCCGGACGAGCCGGTGCTGGACCTGCCGTGCCGCGCGGTCTTCGCGGCGGGCGGCAGCACGGTGGAGGTGTCGGGGCCGTACCTCTTCGAGGAGGCCTCCGCGGTGCACGTCGGCTACTGGGGGTAGCCGACGACCGGGGGTGGCCGACGACCACCCGTCCCGCCGACCCCGGGAGGACCCGAGATGGCCGAACGGATCAGCTACCGCAGGATCTACGAGGACTCCTCGCCCCGGGACGGCCAGCGGGTGCTCGTCGACCGGGTCTGGCCGCGCGGCGTGAAGAAGGCGGACGCGCACCTGGACGAGTGGCTGCGCGACGTCGCCCCCTCGACCGGGCTGCGCCAGTGGTACGGCCACGACCCGGAGCGGTTCGCCGAGTTCCGCCGCCGCTACCTCGCCGAGCTGCGCGACGCCGGGCACCGGGAGGCCGTCGACCACCTGCGCGAGCTCGCCGCCCACGACCCGCTCACCCTGCTGACGGCCACCAGGGACGTGGACCACAGCCAGGCCGCTGTGCTGGCCGAGTGGCTGGCGGGCAAGGCGGACTGACCGGTGCCGTCGGTCAGCGGTGCTTCTCAGTGGTGCGTCTCGGCGGTGCTTCTCAGTGGTGCGTCTCGGCGGTGCTTCTCAGCGGTGCGTCTCGATGAAGACGCTCACGGTCCGCACGTACTCGGCCGGGTGGGTGACGTGGGGCGTGTGGCCGGCCCCGGCCAGGGTCCGGACCTGCGCCCGGGGCAGCGCCCGCGCGAGCCGGGCGACGATGGCGGGGAACCAGGGCGGGCTCTGCGTCCCCACGGTCAGCAGGGCGGGGCCCGGGTGGGCGGACAGCCCGGCGAGGTCCAGCAGCGGCCAGCCCGGGTCCTGCTGTTCGTCGAGGAAGGTGGGGGCGTTGGCGACGAGGGTGTCCCGCAGTTCGGGCGGCAGCCGGTCCCAGGCCCCCGGCCCGAAGGCGACCTCGTCCACGAACTGCCGCGCGCCCTCGCGCGACTCGCCCGCGCGCAGGTGCGCGAGCACGGAGTCGATCCGCCCCTCGACCGCCCGCATCACCGGCAGCAGGTCCGGTTCCGGCGGCACGATCGCCATCAGCGGGGGCTCGTGGGCGATGACGGTGCGGAACAGCTCGGGGCGGCGCACCGCCAGGCCCAGCGCCGTCGAGGCGCCGAAGGAGTTGCCCGCGATGTGCGCCGGAGCCAGGTCAAGGGCCTCCACCAGGGCGGCGAGGTCGTCCTCGTCCTCCGTCCGGGAGCCGGGCCCGGGCGGGCGCTCGCTCCGGCTGTGCCCGCGCCGGTCGTAGACCAGGACGCGGTACCGCTCGGCGAGGGCCGGCCGGACCTGGTCCCAGTTGGCGTGGTCGGCCCAGGAGCCGTGCACCAGGACGAGCGGCTCGCCCGCGCCCGTCAGCTCGTAGTGGAGGTCGACGCCGTTCGCCCGGACCTTCGGCATGCTCCCGCTCCTCACCTGGGGACATCCGCCCCCGGTCCATTCAGGCACCGCGCCGCGGCGACGGCAACCAGGTGTGCCGGCGGACGGCGCTCAGCCCCTGGCGGTGAAGCGGCGCCGCCCGAGGACCACCGCCGCCGTGAGCGGCACGGTGGCGACGGCGATCACCCCGAAGAGCGCCTCGAACCGCCCCTGCCCGGCCGCGTCGGCGCCCAGGGCGGTGCCGAGGGCGCTGCCGACGAACAGCGCGGCGACGAAGCAGGAGACGGCCGTCCCGCGCGCCTCGGGCACCACAGAGGTGGCCCACGCCTGGAGCGTCGAGTGGAGGAACGCCCAGCCCGCGCCGAGCAGCGTCACGACCAGCGCGTACGTCCACACCCCGGGCACCAGGGCCGCGGCGGTGTAGCCGACCAGCACGAGGGCACCGCCGATCGCGGCCAGCCCGTGCGCCGGCAGGCGCCGGGTCAGGGCCTTGACGGCACGGGCGAACACCAGCGCCCCCGCGCCGTACAGGGCGGTGATCGCCCCGGCCGCGGCGTCGGACAGGCCGCGGTGCTGCAGCGCGGGCGCGACGAAGGTCAGCCCGGCGAGCAGCACGGCGCCCTCGACCAGGCCGAGCACGGTGACCACGTACGCGAACGGGCTGCGCAGCACCGCGCCGAGCTGGGCACCCAGGCTGCCGGCGGGGGCGCGCTCCGGTTCGACGGCGCGGCGCAGCCCGAGTGCGGCCACCGCGGCGACGAGCGCCGGCACCACGAACACCAGCCGCCAGTCCAGCCAGTCGGCGACCACCCCGGCGAACAGGGCGGCCAGTCCGCTGCCGAGTCCGAGCGCCGCCATCAGGTCGGCGAGCGCGGCCTGGCGCCGCTCCGGGGCCACCGCGTCGCCGACGAAGCTCAGCGAGGACGGGACCACCGCGCCGAACGCGAAGCCGGCCACGATGCGCAGGACGGCGAGCACCGTCAGGTTCGGCGCCGCGGCCGAGGCCAGTCCGGCCACCGCGGCCACGGTCAGGGCCGTCCGGATCACCCGCAGGCGTCCGATCCGGTCGGAGAGCACGCCCCAGACCGGTTGGGACAGTCCGTAGGCGAGCGCGTAGCCGCCCGCCACGGTCACCGCCGAGGCCAGCGGGACGTGCAGCGCGGCCGCGACGGTGACCAGGACCGGGCCGATGGCGAAGCGGTCGAAGTTGGCGGTGAACGCGGCGGCCGTGACCGGGAAGGGCACCCTGGCGTCGGGCCGGTCGACCGGCGGGGCGGCGGTGCGGACGATCTGAGTCATGCGTCCCATCCTCGGGGCGCTCCAAGGCCGTTCCGGCCGCCAGGCGCTGACGGATCATCCTGGGAGTGGGGGTAACAGGCTGGGGCCGTTTTCGGACGCCCGGCGGCCGGACCCTACCCTGGGACCCACCATGAACGATCGTGAAACCCAGCGCCGTACGGCTCTCGGCACCTTCCTGCGCTCGCGGCGGGAACGCCTGACCCCGGGTGAGGTCGGCCTCACCAGCGGGCCCAGACGCCGGACCCCCGGGCTGCGCCGCGAGGAGGTGGCGCTGCTGTCCGGCGTCAGCGTGTCCTGGTACTCGTGGCTGGAGCAGGGGCGCCCGATCACCGCCTCGACCCAGGTCCTCGACGCGTTGGCCACCACCCTGCGGCTGACCGGGGCCGAGCGGCGGCACGTCTTCGACCTGGCGGGCGAGGGCGACGCGACCCCGCACCCGGCGGCCGACGGCTGTCCGGCGGTCGGCGACCACCTGCGGGCCACCGTCGCCGCCCTCAGCCCCAACCCGGCCTTCCTGCTGGACCGGCACTGGGACATCCTCGCGCACAACGAGAGCGAGGCCGCCCTGTACGACGGACTGGACCAACTCCCGGTCCAGCGGCGGAACATGATCTGGCTCTACTTCGGCTGGCCGCCGATGCGCAGTCTCCTGAAGAACTGGGAGGCCGAGTCCTGGGCGGTGCTGGCCCAGTTCCGCGCCTCCGCCGACCGCCACCCCGGCGACCCGCGCTTCGCCGAGCTCGTCGCGGACGTCTCGGCCGCCGACCCCGGCTTCCCGGCCCGCTGGGAGCGCCACGACGTGGCGGGCTTCAACCCGGCGCTCAAGCGCTTCGACCACCCGCGGCTCGGGCTCCTGACCTTCCGCCAGGCCAAGCTGATCGCCGCCGAGGACCCGGACCTGCACCTGGTCGCCCGCCACCCGGCGGACCCGGCCACCCGCCGGGCGGTGGCGGAGGTCGCGGCGGGGAGCTGACCGGACGCGGGCGCGCGGGCCTCGGGAGCTCGGGAGCGCGGTGTGCGGTCATCCGGGTGAGGGCCCGCGAGCCGGGGCCGCCGGGCGGGCGCGGGGTGCGACCGTCGGTCGCATGCCCGTACTGCCCCCCTCGCTCCCCCGGCTCCCCCGGTTCCCGGTGCGCGCCGCCGACCGCCCCATGGTTGTGGCAAGTCGGCACTCGATCACGGGGCCGGCGGGTACCGTGCGGCCACGGGCGGCGGCGCCGACGGCGTCCAGGAATGAGGGGCGGGCATGAGCGACAGCGGAGCGACGCCGAACCTCCCGGCGGGACCGGACCGGAGACGGGTGCTGCGGCTCGCCACCGCACCCCTCGCCGCGCCCCTCGCGGCCCTGCTCGCGGCCTGCGGCGGGCCGGAGCCGAAGCCCTCCCCGGACCCGTCGGCCACCACGGGCACCCCGGGCACCCCGGGCACCCCGGGCACGCCCTCGGCCCGGCCGGGCACGGCGAGCCCCACCCCGGCCGGCCCGGCCGACTGGGCCGCGCTGGCGAAGGACCTCGGCGGCACCGTCATCGGCCCGCAGGACGGCCGCTACCAGGACGCGAGCCGGCTCTACCAGCCGCAGTTCGACGGCCTCCGCCCCGCCGGGATCGTCTACCCGGCCACCGCCCAGGACATCTCGACCTGCCTCGCCTTCGCCCGGCGGTACGCCGTCCCGGTCGCGCTGCGCAGCGGCGGGCACAGCTACGCGGGCTGGTCCTCGGGCAGCGGGATGGTGCTGGACGTCGGGTCGATGGCGGCGGTCAGCGGTGCGGGCGGCGCGGCGACGGTCGGGGCCGGCGCGCGGCTGATCGACGTGTACGCGGGGCTGGCGGCCGAGGGCGTGACCGTCCCGGCCGGCTCCTGCCCGAGCGTGGGCGTGGCCGGGCTGGCCCTGGGCGGCGGCATCGGCGTCACCTGCCGCGCGTACGGGCTGACCTGCGACAGCCTCACGGGCGCGGAGGTCGTGACGGCGGACGGGCGGATCCGGCGGGTGGACGCCGGCGCCGACCCCGAGCTGTTCTGGGCACTGCGCGGCGGTGGCGGCGGCAACTTCGGGGTGGTCACCTCCCTCACCTTCCGCACCCACCCTGCGGTGACCTGCGCGTACGCCTTCCTGTCCTGGCCGTGGTCCGCCGCCGCGTCCGTCGTCGCGGCCTGGCAGAGCTGGGTGGCGGGCGCGCCGGACCAGCTCTGGGCGAACCTGCACCTGGACACCTGGCCGGACGGCCGGCTGCGTCTCACCGGCACCGTCAACTTCCTCGGCCCGCAGAGCGAACTCGCCGACCTGGTCGACCGGTTGGCCGTCGCCCCGGCCACCGCCTCGCTGCACACCGCGCCGTTCCTGGACACCATGAAGGAGATGGGCGGGGTGGCCGGCTGGTCGGAGGCGGCCGCCCACCTGCCGGGCGGCCTGCCCGGGCAGAGCCCGGAGGGCCGGCTGACCAGGGTCTCGTACGCGGCCCGCTCCGACTTCTACACCAGGCCGATCGGCACGGCCGGGATCGCGGCGCTGGTGGCCGCCGTCGACCAGTACGCACAGGCCGCGCCGCAGGGCGGGAGCGCCTCGGTCGCCTTCGACGCCCTGGGCGGCGCGGTGAACCGGGTGGCCCCCGGGGACACCGCCTTCGTCCACCGCAGTGCCCTGTTCGCGGCCCAGTACATCGCCAACTACCCGTCCCCCGGCGCTGGTTCGGGGCCGGGGGTGGAGCAGTCGCAGGCCTGGCTGCAGGAGGTCTGGACCGCCATGCGCCCGTACGCGAGCGGCGAGGCGTACCAGAACTACCCCGACCCGCGGCTCGCCGACTGGGCGCAGGCGTACTACGGCGGCAACCTCGACCGGCTGCGGCGGGTGAAACGCGCCTACGACCCGGACGGCCTCTTCACCTTCCCCCAGGCCGTCACCCCGGCGTGACTCAGCCCCGGGACGGACGGACGCGCCCCGGGCGGACCGTGGCGAGCAGCACCAGGGCGGCGGCCTGGACGGCGATCACGGTGGCCACCAGCGCCGGGACGGACACCGCGTAGAGCGCGCCGGTGAGCGCCCCGCCGGCCAGGGTCGCGACGCCGACGACGGCCGCGAAAACCCCGTAGGCGGTCGCCCGGCGCGGCGCGGGGACGAGGTCGGCGACCATCGCCCGCAGGGTCGACTCCTGGACGCCCAGCGCGGCGCCCCACACCAGCGCGCCGGCCACCGCGGGCGCCACCGCGTCGGCGAAGCCCAGCGCCGGCACCGCCGCGGCCAGCACCGGCAGCGCCACCAGGGTGCGCGGGCCGACCCGGTCGTACAGCCAGCCGGTGACCAGGCTGGCCAGCGCGCCGGCGAGCATCGTCCCGGCGTACAGCACCGGGACGGCGGAGGCGGTGAGCAGGTGGTGCCGGATGAGGTGGAAGGAGAGCACCCCGTAGGTGGTGAAGCCGGTCATGGTCGCCGTGGTGAACGCCGCGTACACCCAGAACGCGCGGGGCAGCGGCTGCCGTCCGGGCGCCGGGGCGGCCGGCGCGGGCTCACGTGCGGCCTCTGACGCGGACCCTGACGCGGACTCGTAGCGGCCCGGGTCGGGCACCCGGGTGCGCAGCCACCACAGCAGGCCGAGGGCGGCCGCGCCCGGGACGACCAGGACGCCGAGCGCGGGCCCGTAGCCGCCGGTGACCGCGAGCACGGCCGCGACGGTGAGCGGCCCGATGACCGCGCCGACCTGGTCGAGGGCCTCGTGGACGGCGAAGCCCCGGCCCCGGCCGGTGGCGGCGGTGGCGTGCGAGAGCAGGGTGTCCTTGGCCGGTGAGCGGACCGCCTTGCCGACCCGCTCGGCGATCACCAGGGTGCAGGCCGCCCCGAGCGAGCCCGCCACGCCGAGCAGCGGGACGGACGCGACGGTGAGCGCGTAGCCGCCGATCGCCAGCCCCCAGTACCGCCCGGTGCGGTCGGCGAGCGGCCCGGACAGCAGCCGCGGGACGAGCGCCGCCGCCTCGCCCGCGCCGGTCACCACGCCGACCAGCGTCGCCGAGGCGCCGAGCGAGGCCAGCAGCGGGCCGGTGATGGAACGGGCGCCCTCGTAGACGAAGTCCGCGAGCAGGCTGACGATGCCGAACCACACCACGAAGCGCCACGGCCGCATACCCGCGCCGCCACCGCCCTGCCCGGCCGTCCGGTCGGCCGTCCGGTCGGCCTGCCGCCGGCCCGCTGGATCGGTGCCCACTCCGCCTCCACGATCGCCACCTGTGCCGAGGCTCCCGCGCGGCTCAGCCGAAGCCGTGCGTGCGGGGCGCCGTGACGTCAAGAGTGTCCCGCAGCATCGCGAGCGCCGCGCCGAGCGGGCTGGACCGGCCGCCGCTCACCGTGATGTCGCCAGCCTCGGGGCAGCCGTAGACGACCGCCTTCTCCGGGCCGGTGAGCGCGTACAGCGGGTCGCCCGGCTCGGTCCGCTCCAGCCGGACCTCGACCAGCAGCGGGCGGTCCGCGCGGGCGCTCGCCACGGCCCGCAGTCGGCGCCCCTCGGCCGCCGCGGCCACCGCCGCCGCGCCCGTCCGCCCGTCCACCGCCTCCGTGCTGACCCGTACCGCCGACGGCTCCCAGCCCCACAGCAGGGCCGCGAGCAGCCGCACCTTGGTGGCCGCGTCGCCGCCCGAGAGGTCGGCGGAGGGGTCGGCCTCGGCGATGCCGCGGCGCTGGGCCTCGGCGACCGCCCGGTCGAGGGGGTCGCCCTCCGCCAGGCGGTCGAGCACGAAGGTGGCCGTCCCGTTGGGGCAGGCCCGGACCGAGCGGCAGCCGAGCCCGCGCACCCCCGTGCGTGCCAGGTCCGCCGCCGGGAGGGCGGCGCCGGTGGCCCCGGAGATCCTGATCAGGCTGCCGCCCGCCCGGGCGGCCTCGCCGAGTTCACTCCAGTGGCTGAGCAGGTGGCTCTTGGTGGCGGTGACGACGTGGACGCCGCGCCGCAGGGCCAGCGCGGCCTCCTCGGCGGCCTGTTGCCGGGCCTGCGGGGAGGACGGGAGCGCCTGCACCAGCACCCGCGCGCCGGTCCGGTCGAGGGTCCGTGCCAGGGAGCCCAGCGGGCCCCACTCGGCGCGCGGCGGGACCGGCCCGCCGTCGCTCGGCTCCACCTCCGCCGAGCCGACCCGTACGGCCGCGAGCCTCGGCCGGACGCCGTGGTCGCGGGCGAGCCCGTCCCCCTCCGTCAGCAGGCGCTCGGCATAGGCGCGGCCGACCGGGCCGTAGCCCGACAGCACGACCGCCGGGTCGTCGCCCGGCGCGGACCGGGGGGCGGCCCCGGCATCTGGTGAAGGCATCCCGGCAGGATACCCCTGGGGCTATCCGCCACTCCGGGGCCGGTCGTTGCCGCCCCTCGCGGCCGTCGGCCCGCGCGCGGCGGCCATCCCACCGGGCCCGGCCCGGTGGCCGACCGGAGGGTCCCGGGGTTGCATGGGGTGACCGAGCCCCGAGCCCGTGGAGGTCGCCGTGTACGAGATGTGGGCCGAGCAGGACCCGGCGGTGTCGCCGCCCGCCGTGGTGTGGCACGTGGTGGCGAAGGACGACGCGTCGGCGTCGCTGTGCGGGCGGTTCCTCGAACCGTCCCAGCGCGTGGTGCCGCCCGGCGACACCGACAGCACCCAGGTACCGGACCGGTACTGCGACCCCTGCCTGCTGACCGTCCGGGAGGCGCTGGCCGCGAGCGGCCGCTGACGGGCCGAATCCCGGCAAGCCCGCACGAATCGGAAACGGTGACGAACCCGCAGGTGGGAGCGGGGGCAGGGGGCGGCTTACCCCGGTGCGCGGGCCGCCCGGGGACCGCTACGATCCTCACTCGTCGCACACCCGTTCACCATGCAACAACCGCGCGCCGCTCACGCCGTCGCGCCCAGGGGGAGGACCACCGCATGGGCGCGCCCCAGCGTTCCACCGCCATGAGCACATCCACCAGAGCCGTCACGGCCGTGGCCCTGCTCATCGGCTTCTACCTGCTCGCCCTCGGCATCCTCGTGGGCCTGATCGCCCTCGACGTCGCCCTGTACCAGGCGTCCGGCGAGTTCCGCCCCGGGCTGCTCAAGCTCTGGGCGCTCAGCGCCGCCGTCGGCTACCCCGTCGCCCGGGTGGTGTTCCTGACCCGCCGTCGCAAGGGCGACGGCGAGCTGCCCGGCGTACTGCTGACCCGCGAGCGGCAGCCCGAGCTCTGGGCCATGGTCGACCGGATCTCCGAGCGCACCGGCGTCCGCGGCCCGGCCGAGATCCGCCTGGTGCCCGAGGTCAACGCGGGCGTCATGGAGGAGACCAGGCTGCTCGGCCTGATCCCCGGCAAGCGCCACCTCGTCATCGGCGCCCCGCTGCTGATCGGCCTCAGCGAGGGCGAGCTGGAGTCCGTGCTGGCGCACGAGTTCGGCCACTACAGCAACCGGGACGTCAAGCTCGCCGCCGTCACCGTCGCCGGCCGCCGCGCCGTCCTGCACACCGTCGGCGGACTCCACCACCGCGCGGACCGGCACCAGGCCCAGGAGAGCGCCAAGCTCGCCGCCAAGGCCGAGAAGCGGCTGGCCAAGGGACGCAAGCCCTCCGACGAGCAGGCCGGCGGCGGCGTCGACCGCGCCCTTGCCGGGATCTTCACCGGCTACGCCAAGCTCTACTTCCGGGTCTCCGAGGCCGTCGGCCGCCGCCAGGAGTACGCGGCCGACCGGGTCGCCGCCCAGCTCGCCGGCCGGGACGCCACCGCCGCGGCCCTGCGCCGGATCCCGGCGCTGGACGCCGCCCAGAACTTCTACCTCAACCGCTACGCCACCATCGGCTGGGACGCCGGCCTGCTCCCGCCGCCCGGCCAGGTCTACGGCGGCCTGCACCACCTGCTGAGCGACCCCGAGCGCCGCGCGGAACTCGCCGAGCACGCGCTCGACCTGCCCGAGCAGGAGCCCGACCCGTACGACTCCCACCCGCCGATCCACCTGCGGGTCGCCGCGATCGAGGCGCTGCCCGACGACGGCCGCGGCCCCGGCGCCGCCGGCCCCGCGCTGGCGCTGCTGCGCGAAGCCGAGCGGGCGCTCGCCGAGCTGGAGGTCGCCTCGCTGATCCCGGAGGCCTCCGGCAAGCAGCGGGTCGACTGGCCCGAGCTGGTCCGCGCGTCGATGCTGTCCCGCGCCCGGGAGGCCGGCACCCCGGCCCGCCAGGCACTCGCCGGACTCGGCCTGCCGCCCACCGCGCACGGCCTGCTCGACGGCATCGACGCCGGCCGCGCCTGGGAGTTCACCGACCGGCTGCCCAAGAGCGAACAGGCCGCCGCGGCCACCGGCCGGGCCGCCCGGGAGTTCGCCCGCCCGATGCTGCGCGAGGAGCTGGCGCACGCCGCCGTCGTCGCCCTGGCCGAGGCCGGCCTGGCCGGCTGGGAGCTCTCCTGGGCCGGACCGGCCGAACTCCGCCTGCCGGACGGCTTCGCCGACGGTTTCGACGCGGCCCTCGACGCCGCCTGCGGGGACACCCCCGACACCGCGCCGCTGCGGGCGCTGCTCGCGGGGGCGGGCCTGGCGGCCGACGTCCCCGCCGTCTGACCTGCCCGTCACGCCCCTCATCACCGGCCCGTCAACCCAGCGGCCCGTCACACCTCGGAAGGAACACCTTTGATCGGCATCATCGTGCTGGTTGTCATCGGCCTCGTCCTGCTCTTCCCGGTCGTCATGACCAAGCTGACCAAGCGCAAGCTGGCCCAGGTGGAGCAGGCCAAGGCCACCATCGCCAGGCACGAGGCGCGGCTCGCCGAGGAAGCCCGGACGAAGAACACCATCGTCCCGGCCGAGCACGGGCTGCTGCTCGGCAGCGAACTCCTGCTGGACGACCAGCCCGGGGCCGAGGAGACCGCCGTCCTCGCCGCTGCCAAGGCCGGCGACTGGCAGGCCGCCGCCGCCTACCTCAGCGTCGAAGCCACCGCCGACCTCCGCTGGCGCCGCCAGCGCGAACTGGCCCAGCTGGCCGCCGAGGACGACGCCTGGCTGCAGGCCTGGCGCGCCGAGCGGCCGCAGGACCCGACCGCCGCACTGCTGCACGCGGACGCCATGGTCTACCTGGCCTGGAACGTCCGGACCAGCGCCCGCGCCAACCAGGTCACCCGTGAGCAGTTCGACGGCTTCCACCGCATCCTGGCGGAGGCCGCGGAGGCCGCCGTCGCGGCCGCCGCGCTCGCCCCCGCCGACGACCCCAACCCGTGGGTCGTCCAGATCCCCATCGCGATGGGCCTCGGCTGGCCCAACGACCGCTTCCGGCAGCTCTGGGCCGAGCTGGTCGAGCGTGACCCGCACCAATGGACGGCGCACGCCCGGGCGCTGCAGTACTGGTGCGCCAAGTGGCGCGGCAGCCACGAGCTGATGCACGGCTTCATCGACGGGGCGATCGCCGCGGCACCGGCCGGCAGCCTGCTCGCGCCGATCAAGCTGGAGGCCTACTACGAGCAGTTCGCCCAGGACGGAGAGAAGGCCACCGCCTGGCAGCGCCCGGAGGTCGGCGCCGCCCTCGACGCCGCGCTCGCCGACCTCGCGGCCGCCGACCCCGACCACCCCCGGATCCGCTACGCCCGCGGCTGGCTCGCGTACACCCTGACCAAGGCCGGGCGGCCCACCGAGGCGCTGGCGCAGTTCCAGGCGCTGGGCCAGTACATCCCGCAGCCGTTCACCAACTTCAACGACCCCCGGCAGGCCTTCATCGACCTGCGGGTCAAGGCCGTCCAGGGCGCTGTGGAGGCGGCCGGGCAGCGGGCCTGACGGCGTCACCTCCGTCGGGTCAGGGGGGCCGGGGTCAGGGGGCAAGGAGGCGGGTGGCGGCGCGTCGGCGAACTCCACCCGGACGAGGTAATCGCCGGTCGTCCGGGCCCCGCCCCCGCTATCCTCCCCGGGCCGACCACTCACCACCGGAAGGGGAACCCATGCGGCACCGCCGCGCCCTGCTCACCAGCACCGTCCTGACGGCCGTGCTCATCACCGGCTGCAGCTCCCGCGGCAGCGCCACCGACCGGGCGGCCGCCGGCCCCTCGAAGGCTTCCCTGGCCGCCGCGCCAACCGTCCCCGCGCCGACGGGCTCCGCGCCCGCGAGTGCCGGGGCGGGGGCGGGGACGGGGACGGGGGCCGCCGAACTGCCCGACGGATACGACGCCACCCGCGACGCCACAGCCGATGTGAAGGCCGCCCTCGCCCAGTCGGCCGGGGACCAGCGCCCGCTGCTGCTCGACTTCGGGGCCAACTGGTGCCCCGACTGCAAGGTCCTCGACAAGCTCTTCCGCTCCCCGCAGGTCAACCCGCTGCTGCGGGACGACTACCGGGTCGTCGCGATCGACGTCGGCAGGTTCGACCACAACCTCGACCTGGCCGCCCAGTACGTCGACCTGCAGAGCAGCGGTATCCCCGCCCTGGTCGTCCTCTCCCCCGACGGCACCGTGCGCACCGCCAGCAACGACGGCGCCTTCGCCGACGCCCGCACCATGAGTGCCACGACCGTCGCCACCTTCCTCAAGCGCTGGGCGCAGGCATGACCCTTGCCCGACGGACCCTCGGCGCGATCGCGGCCCTGCTGGTCCTCGGAGCGGCCGGCTGCGCCGCCGACCCGGCCCCGGCCGCCGCCCCCGCCGCCACCTACCGTGGCGGCGGGGTGACCGTCACCCTCCAACTCACCACCGCGGACGACGGGCGGCGGCAGCTCAGCGCCACCTTCACCCCCGACGAGGCCGGGTTCCACCTGTACAGCGTCGACCTGCCCGCCGACGGCATCGACGGCCTCGGCCTGCCCACCCGCCTGGCCGTACGCGGCGGCCTGGTACCGGACGGCACCGCCCGGGCCGACCGCCCGCTGCGCACCGTCAGCCCGCTCGGCCTCGGCGTGGACCTGCCCGTCTACCCGGACGGCGCGGTCACCGTCACCCTCCCGGTCCGCCGGGCCGCCACCGGGCCGAGCGAAGCCGTCGTCAGCTTCGGCGCGTGCAGCGAACAGCGCTGCCTGATCCCCGTCACCGACCAGGCCGTCCCGCTCGGCACGGTCGGCTGACGAACGGATCACGGACCCGTCACACCGCCCGCACCCGACCGTACGTACCGCTACCGTCGCCCCGACGACCCGCACCACGACCCGGGGAGACCCCATGCGCCGCACCGTTCTCGTCCTGCTCGCCGTCGGCCTGACCGCCACGGCGGCCGCCTGCAGCAGTTCCGGCTCCGGATCCTCCGGTTCCTCCGTCGCCGGACCGGCAGCCACCACCCCCACGGCCACAGGCAGTGCCACCTTCACCATGAACACCCCCTCCGCCGCCCCGACCCGAGTCGCCCCGGGCACGATCGCCCGCAGTGCCGCGGCCACCTTCGCCACGGTCGCCATGGCCGTCCCCAGCACGCAGTTCGGCCGCTCGGTGACCGCCGAGGACGACCCGAACCACCTCCTGGGCCGGCCCGGCCAGTACACCTCGAAGGTCACCTTCACCGACACCCGCATCAAGGCGGCCGACGTCGACGGCGAGGACGCCGACTCGGTGGCCCGCGGCGGCGCCGTCGAGGTCTTCGCCACCCAGGCCGACGCCGAACGGCGCGCCAAGTACGTCCAGGACACCGTCAAGTCGATGCCCGCGCTGATGGAGTACGACTACGTCAAGGGCACCGTCCTGATCCGCGTCTCCAAGCTCCTCACCCCCGCCCAGGCCGCGAACTACCAGGGTGCCATCGGCGCCTGACCGCCCGTCCCTCCTCCCGTCCCTCCTTCCGTCCCATCCTGGAGGGACGCTGGATCATCGACGGTCCCCGCCCTACGGTGGCGCCATGAGCGATCACCGGGAACCGCCCGCCATGCCCGTCCAGGCCTTCGAACCCCCTTACTACCTGGCCGTGTTCACCGCCGTACGGACGGCCGACCAGGACGGCTACCGCGAGACCAACGCCCGCCTGGAGGACTCGGTGCGGTCCATCCCCGGCTACCTGGGGATGGACTACGCCCAGTCCCCCGCCGGACTGGCCATCACCGTCGCGTACTTCCGCGACGCCGAGGCCCTCGACCGGTGGCGCACCGACCTCGAGCACCGCGCGGCCCAGCGGCGCGGACGGGCCCAGTGGTACCGGAGCTACTCGCTGCACGTCGCGAAGGTGGAGCGCAGCCACGGGTTCACGCGCGAGGGGTGACGGCTGTCATGTCGGATCGATGACGGAGCGGCCTGCCGCCCGGGGGGCGGTGTCGGCGAAGCTGACGCTGCAACGGAATGGACGGCAGGCGAGCGGGACGAGGGAGCGCAGCATGAAGGTGTTGGTGGCCGGGGCCGGGATCGGTGGGCTCTGCCTGGCGCAGGGCCTGGTGCGGGCCGGGATCGATGTGCGGGTGTTCGAGCGGGAGGGCGGGGCGGACAGCCGCTACCAGGGGTTCCGGATCGGGCTGGACGCACCCGGGCTGGCCGCTCTGCGGGAGTGCCTGCCGTCCCGGCTGCACGGCCTGCTGGAGGCGGTGACCGGGCCGCTCGCCGGTGAACGGCGGCTGGTGGACCAGCAGTTGACGGAGCTGAGCCGACTCGGCCCGACGGAGGGCGGCACGGCCGCCGACCGGCATGTGCTGCGGCAGCTGCTGCTGGCCGGGCTCGGGGACCGGGTGGAGTTCGGCCGGGCCGTGGTCGGGTACCGGGAGCGGCCGGACGGCCGGGTCGAGGCCCGGTTCGCGGACGGCAGCGGCGTGGTGGGTGACCTGCTGGTCGGCGCGGACGGGGTGGGCTCGGCCGTGCGGCGGCAGCTGCTGCCCGGCGCCGAGGTCACCGCCGTGCCCGGCAGCGCCTTGCTGGGCCGCACCCCGATGACCGAGCGGCTCGGCGCCCTGGTCCCGGGCGCCGGCACCCTCGTCCAGGGGCCCGGGGCCAGCCTGTTGATCGGCCGGATGGACTTCCGCCGGCCGCCCCGGCTCGCGGCGGCCGAGCTGGCGCCGGAGGTCGAACTGCCGGACACCGGGAGCTACTTGCGCTGGGTGGTGATGCTGCCCGAGCCGCTCGCCGCCGGGTCCTCGAGCTGGGCGGAGGTGCGCGACCGGCTGCTCGACCTGATCCACGACTGGCACCCCGACCTGGTCGAGCTGGTCCGGCGGTCCGATGTCGGCAACAGCTCGCCGCTGACGATCCGCTACGCCGAGCCCGTACCCCACTGGGGCACCGGGCCGGTCACCCTGCTCGGCGACGCGGTCCACGCCATGCCGCCGAGCGCCGGCCAGGGCGCCAACACGGCGTTCCGCGACGCCGCGCGGCTCTGCCGCTCGCTCACCGCCGTCCACCGCGGCGAGGCCGAACTGATCGCCACCGTCGAGGAGTACGAGCTGGAGATGCTGGACCGGGGCTTCGCGGCGGTCGCCGACGGCCTGGCCCGACTGCCCGACTTCACCCCGGCGCGCTGAGGGCACGGACGGCGGCGTCAGGGGCGGCCCCGCTCGGCGATGGCCCCGACGACCGCGGCCAGGTGGTGGGAGGTCTCCCAGGCGCGGCGCTGGCCGACGTTGCCGGGGCCGCTCTCCAGCCCGATCGCTCGGCTGTGGATCTCCTCGCGGCCCCAGGACGGGTCCGCGTGAGTGCGGCGCCAGACCTCGGCCCGGGTGAGCTGACGGCACAGCCGGAGGGCTTCCAGGCCCGTCGCGTCGACCGCCCGTACGACGTGCCAGTGACGGCGACCGGTGTAGCGCAGGTTGGCGGGCGCGACCCGGACCCGGGCGGGTTCCGGCGGGTCGGGGTGGGTGACGCCGTGGTCGCCGAAGTCGGGCGGCGGGCCGCCCGCCCGGCGGGCGACGTGTTCCCAGAGGTCCAGCTCGTGGCGGCGCAGCGCGGTCAGGACGTACGGCCGGAACCCTCGCAGGCTCGGCGGGAACGCCCCCGCGGCCAGCGCGATGTGACGCCAGGGCCGTGCGCGGGCCCAGCCGAGGACGTCGAGCGCGCGTGGCACCAGGGCGGTGACCGCGTCGGGGCCGGGCAGGTAGCCGGCGTCGAGCAGCAGGTCCGTGTCCTGCGGCGTGAGCGCCACGGCGGCCAGGACGGCGCGTACGTCCTCGGTCAGTTCCCCCGGGCTGCCGGGCAGGTGGTGCAGGTCGATCCGCAGGCAGCCGCCGGCGCCGTGGGCCAGCTGGGCCTGGCGGATCTCGTCGAGGGAGCCGACCGGGTCGGTGGTGCGGAAGGCCGGGATGAGCGTCTGGAGCCAGTCCTGGAAGGACTCGCTGAGCCACCGCAGGGCGTGGCCGCGGTAGCCGGTCCCCACCGCGCCGTACTGCCAGAGCCGGCCGCAGTCGACGGTGACGGCCAGGCGGGCGGGGAGGTGCTCGCCGGCGTGGCGGGCGAAGGTCCGCACGACGTCGGCCAGGCGCTGGTCGGGGTGGACTTCGAGGAGCGGACGGATGCGTGTCTGCACCTCGGCGCTGATGTTGCGCAGGGCGGTGAACTCGCCCGCCTTGCCACGCAGGATCGGTACGTACTCCATCGGCCCCCCGCTGACGGTCGTGCGTGCACAGTGCGTCGCTGTCGCTCCGTCAGTGTGCGGCGCACGCCGCCGTCCCACCAGGGCGCGTACCGGGCGCACTCGCTCCCGGACGCGCCTCGGCGGTCCCTTCCTCAGCGGGCGAGGAACCGCTCGTCCTCAGCGGGCGAGCAGCCGCTCGCCGTCCTGGGCGCGGAGCACCTCGCAGAGGGCGCGCAGGCCGGTCTCGGCCTGGTCGATCTGCGGGTCGGTGATGTCGACGGAGGGTTCGATCCGCAGGGTGGTCGTCGCGCTGGCGGTCGGGAAGACCCGCAGGGCGTGGTTGTTGAGGAGGTAGCCGGCGGCGGCGTAGCCGAGGACGCCGGCCCGGGACAGCTCGCGCAGGGGCGGGGAGGCGGAGTCGGCCTGGTCGTGGAGTTCCAGGCCGAGCATCAGCCCACGGCCGCGGACGTCCGCGACGACGTCCTTGAAGTCGTCACGCACGCCTTCCAGTCGGGCCAGGATCCGTTCGCCGCGTTCGGCGGCCTGCCGGTAGCGGGCGCCGCCGTCGGCCTCCAGCAGCTCCAGGGCGCGGGCGGCGATCAGGGTGGAGTAGGCGTCCTTGGCGAAGGTGGAGCTGTGCAGCAGCTCGAACTCGGGCCGGTGGCGGCGGTGGTGGACCAGCATCACCGCGGCCTTGGCGAGGCCGCCGCCGAGGCTCTTGGCGAGCACGTAGTAGTCGCCGCGCAGCCCGATCGCGGAGCTCGCCAGGAAGGTGCCGGTGCGGCCCATGCCGCTCTGCACCTCGTCGACCACGATCGGGCAGTCCGCCTCGGCGCAGATCCGCTGGAGTTCGCGCGCGTACCCGGCGGTGAGCGGGCGGACTCCGCCCTCGCCCTGGACGGGCTCCAGCACCAGCGCGCACAGCCGGGGCAGTTGGTGCTCGACCAGGTCCACCGTGCCGCCGGTGAGCGTGAGGCCCAGCACGGTCCGGCGTTCCTCGGCGAGGGCGGCGGCAAGCGCGGCCGGGTCCTCGGCGGGGACGAACCGGCAGGGGGCGGCCAGGGCGCGGAAGGGTTCCCGGACGGCCGGGTTGTGGGTCAGTTGGACGCTGCCGACGAGCTTGCCGTGGAAGCCGCCCGCCAGGGCGAGCAGGACCGGCGGTTCCGCGGCCCGGGGCCGGTTGACGGCTGTGAGGGCGGCGGCCAGGGCCTCGAAGTCCCCGCCCTCGGCGAGCTCCTGGGCGTCCGCGGAGAGGACGGCGCCGTCGCGCACCGCCCGGCGGGCCCGGTCGAGGTCCTCGTCGATCCGGGCCAGCAGCGCGGCGGCCTTCGACCCGCGGTCGAGTTCGGCGTGCTTGACGGCGGCCTCGACCGCCTCGGCGCCGCTGTTGGCGAAGACGGCGGTGTAGGGGCCCGGGTCGCCGGTGTCCCGGTGGAGGATGTCGTTGAGCCGGCGGGCGACGGTCTCGGCGTACGGGTGCAGTGAGAACTGGGCGTGCACCGGCACCTGGGCGGCCAGCAACTCCCGGGCGAGAGCCACCAGTTCGGGGTGGTTGTGGCCGAGGATCGTGGCGCCGAAGCCGCCGACGAGGTCGAGGACGGGGAGCTCGCGGCCGTCGTCGCCGCGCCGGTAGAGCAGGTCGCCCTCGGCGCGGACGTACTCGACGGCCAGGCCCAGGGACTCCAGCTGGGCGCGGAGGAAGGGTTCGGCCAGCAGGGTGGTGGTCATCGCGGTGTCTCTCTCACAGTGCCGGTCAGAGCCGGGTGTCGATGAAGCGGAGGAGTTCGTCGTCGTCGGCGTCGGCCAGTTCGTCGGCTGAGACGGTCGTCTCCCGGGCAGCGGTCGCGGCCGGTTCGAGCCGCTGGAGCAGGGTGCGCAGCCGGGCGGTGAGGTCCTCGCGGGCCTCCTCGTCCACGGCCGTGAGCGTGCGCTCCAGGGTGTCGAGGGCGGCGGCCGCCTGCTGCCGTTCCCGGGCGGAGCCCAGCAGGTGGCGCAGTTGTTCGGCGACGGCGGTCGGGTTGGGGTGGTCGTAGACCAGGGTGGCGGGCAGTCGGGTGCCGGTCAGCTGAGCCAGCCGGTCGCGCAGTTCGAGGGCCATCAGGGAGTCGAAGCCCGCGTACTCGAAGGGTTCCTCGGCCGGGATGTGCTCGTCCGCGCCGAGTACCTCGGCGGCCTCGGCGCGGACCAGGTCGAGCAGCGCGCCCGGGTCGGTGGCCAACAGCCGTACGGCGTGCGGCTCGGGAGCCGTGCTGCCCGGCGTGGGGTCGGCGGTGCCCCGGGTGGAATCGGCGCTGCCGGCTTCGACGAGGTCGCGGAGCATCGCGGGGGCCGGGCGGTGGATCGCGGCGGCGTCCAGGGCGAGCGGGACCAGCACGGCCCGGCCGTCGGCGAGGCCCGCGTCGAACAGCCGCAGTCCTTCGGCGGGTCGGAGCGGCCGTACGCCGGTGCGGGCCAGCCGGGCGCGGTCGGCGCGGCCCAGGGCGGCGGCCATGCCGTCGGGGGCGTCCCAGGATCCCCAGGCCAGCGAGACCGCGGGCAGGCCGGCGGCCCGGCGGCGGGCCGCGAGGCCGTCCAGGAAGGCGTTGGCCGCCGCGTACCCGGCTTGGCCGGCGGTGCCCAGGACGCCCGCGGCGGAGGAGCAGAGCACGAGCGTGACGGGCGCGGGGAGCTCGCGGGTGGCCTGGTCGAGCCAGACGGCGGCATCGGCCTTGGGGCGCAGCACGGTGTCGAGCCGCTCGGGGGTCAGGGAGCCGACCACCGCGTCGTCCAGTACCCCGGCGGCGTGCACCACGACGGTGAGCGGCGCCTCGGCGGGTGCGCCCGCGATGAGGGCCCGCACCTGGTCGCGGTCGGCGACGTCGCACCGGACGGCCTCGGCGCGGGCGCCCAACTGGGATAGTTCGGCGCAGAGTTCGGCGGCTCCGGGGGCGTCCGCGCCGCGTCGGGAGGCGAGCAGGACGCGGCGCAGCCCGTGCCGGGTCACCAGGTGGCGGGCGATCAGCCGGCCGAGCAGGCCGGTGCCGCCGGTGAGCAGCGCGGTGCCGGCGGGGTCGAGCGCCGGCCCGTCCGCCGCCGCAGCGGTGACCGGGGCCAGCCGGGGCACCCGCACGGACGCGCCGCGGAGGGCGAACTGCGGCTCGTCGGCGGCCGCCGCCTCGCCGAGGGCGGCGGCGACCGCTCGGACGCAGTCCTCGGGGGTCGCCTCGGCGGGCAGGTCGAGGTCGGCGAGCAGCAGGCGGCCGGGGTGCTCGGTCTGTGCCGAGCGGACCAGGCCGCAGAGCGCGGCCTCGGCGGGGTCGACCGGTTCGCCGTCCTCGGTGGCGACGCCGTGGCGGGTGGCGACGACCAGTCGGCGGTCCTCGCACCGGGGATCGGCGAGGAAGGCCTGGACGGCCGTCAGCACCCGGGTGGTCGACCGCCGGACGCGCTCCGGCTGGTCGGCGCAGGCGTCCCGGTCGGTGGAGGCATCGCGGTCGCCGGAGGCATCGCGGTCGGTGGAGGCATCGCGGTCGACGCGGGCGTCCCGGTCGCCGGGCGGGAGCAGCAGCCAGTCCGAGGAGTCCGACGGCGCCGCCGCCGGGTCCGCGACCGGCGTCACGGTGACGGGCGCCGCGCCCCGCGCGGGCAGGTCCCGCCAGGCGACGCGGTACAGGCCGCCGCCGCTCTCCGAGGTGGCCGGCGGCTCCGGCCAGTACCGCCGCCCCCGGAACGGGTAGGTCGGCAGGTCGATCCGGCGCGCGCCGGGCGGGAGCAGCGGCGCCCAGTCGACGGGGACACCGCGGACGAACGCCTCCGCGAGCGAGCGGGCGAACCGGTCCCGGCCGCCCTCGCCCCGGGTCAGGGTGGAGCAGACCGCGGCCGCCGGGCCCGCCCCGGCGTCGGCCAGGGTCGCCTCGATCGCCGTGCCCAGCACCGGGTGCGCGCCGACCTCGACGAAGGCCGTGAAGCCCTGCTCGGCGAGTGCCCGGACGGCGGGTTCGAAGCGGACCGGGTGGCGCAGGTTGCGGTACCAGTAGTCGGGCCCGACCGGGCCGGTGACCCAGCCGCCGTCGACCGTCGAGTACCAGGGCACCCTCGGGGCCGACGACCGTACGCCGTCGAGGAGTTGCAGCAGTTCCGGTTCCAGCTCTGCGACCCGGGCGGTGTGCGAGGCGTAGTCGACCGGGATCATCCGCACATCGATGCCGCGCCGCTCCAGCTCGGCGTGGAACGCGCTGAGCGCCGCGCCGTCCCCGCCGACCACGGTACGCTCCGGCCCGTTCACGGCGGCGATCTCGACGCCCCCGCCGCAGGCCCGGATCCAGTCCCGGACCCGGCGCTCGGGCAGCGGTACGGAGAGCATGCCGCCGCTGCCCGCGAGCCGGGCGCCGATGGCCCGGCTGCGCAGCGCGACCGTGCGGGCGGCGTCCGCCAGGGAGAGCGCGCCCGCCACGCAGGCGGCGGCGATCTCGCCCTGGGAGTGGCCGAGGACGGCCGCCGGGCGGACTCCGTACGCCTCCCAGAGGGCGGCGAGCGAGACCATCACGGCGAAGGACACCGGCTGGGCCACGTCCACCCGGTCCAGCGGCGGGGCGTCGGGGGCGCCGTGCACGACGTCGGCGAGCGACCAGTCGACGTGGCGGGCCAGGGCCCGTTCGCAGGCGGCCATCCGCTCCGCGAAGACCGCTTCGCCCTGCCACAACTCCCGTCCCATTCCGGCCCATTGGGCGCCCTGGCCGGGGAAGACCAGGACCACGTCCCGGTCCGCCCGGTCCACCGGTACGGTGCCGGTGACCAGCCCGGGCGCCTCCCCTCCCGCGGCGAGGGCCCGCAGCGCAGCGCGGGCGTCCGCCGGCTCCGCCGCCAGCACGACGGCCCGGTGCTCACACAGGGCCCGCCCGGCGAGCGAGGACAGCGCCACGTCCTGCGGCCTGGCCCCACCGTCCAGCAGCTCGGCAAGCCGCCCGGCCTGGGCGGCCAGCGCCTGCGGGGTCCGGGCGGACACCACCAGCGGCACCGGTCCCCCCTTCGGAGCAGCCTCCTCGACCGGGGCCGGCTCCTCGGCCGGGGCCTGTTCCAGCAGGACGTGGGCGTTGGTCCCGCTGATCCCGAAGGAGGAGACCCCGGCCCGGCGCGGGCGCTGCCGCTCGGGCCAGCGCTCCGTCCCGGTCCGCAGCCGCACCGCGCCGCCGGACCAGTCGACCCGGCTGCTAGGGCGGTCGACGTGCAGGGTGCGGGGAAGCACCCCGTGCTGAAGCGCCAGCACGGTGGCGGCCACGCCGACCGCGCCGGCCGCCGCCTGGGTGTGCCCGAGGTTGGACTTCACCGAGCCCAGCAGCAGCGGCTCGGCGCGCTCCGGCCCGTACGCGGTGATCAGGGCCTGGGCCTCGATCGGGTCGCCCAGCACCGTGCCGGTGCCGTGCGCCTCCACCGCGTCGACCTCGTCGGGGCGCAGCCCCGCGTCGGCCAGGGCCCGGCGGATCACCCGCTGTTGGGCCGGGCCGTTGGGCGCGGTCAGCCCGTTGGAGGCGCCGTCCTGGTTGACGGCGGACCCTCGCACCACGGCGAGCGGCCGCCGTCCGGCCCGGCGGGCGGCGGACAGCCGCTCCAGGACGAGGACGGCCGCGCCCTCGGCCCAGCCGGTGCCGTCCGCGGCCTCCGCGAAGGGCTTGCACCGCCCGTCGGGCGCGATGGCGCGTTGGCGGGAGAACTCCACGAAGGCGTCCGGGGTGACCATCACCGTCGCGCCGCCGACCAGTGCCGTCGTGCACTCGCCGGCCCGCAGCGAGCGCAGCGCCAGGTGCAGCGCGACCAGCGAGGAGGAGCAGGCGGTGTCCACCGCGACGGCCGGGCCGTGGATGCCCAGGACGTACGCGACCCGGCCCGCGGCGATGCTGGTCGCGCTGCCGGTGACCCGGTAGCCGTCCGCCGAGCGGGAGACCGGGACGCGTTCGGTGTAGCCGTTGGCGAACACGCCGGTGAACACCCCGACGTCCTGGCCGCGCAGGTCGGTCGGGGCGATCCCGGCCCGCTCCAGCGCCTCCCAGGTGGTCTCCAGCAGGAGCCGCTGCTGGGGGTCCATCGCGGCGGCCTCGCGCGGGGAGATGCCGAAGAAGTCGGCGTCGAAGAGCGCGGCGTCGCGCAGGAAGCTGCCGTGCCGGGTGTCGGAGCGGCCGGGGGCCTCGGGGTCGGGGTCGGCGAGGGTGGCGAGGTCCCAGCCGCGGTCCTCGGGGAAGCCGGAGACGGCGTCCCGTTCCTCGGTGAGCAGTTGCCAGAGCTCCTCGGGGGTGGTGATGCCGCCGGGGAGGCGCACGGCCATCCCGGTGATCACCACCGGGTCTTCCGCGGCGGCCCGGGGCTCGACCGCCCTTTCGGTGACCGGGGTTTCGCCCAGGCGCTCGCGCAGCAGCGCGACCACGGCCGCCGGGGTCGGGTGGTCGAAGACCAGGGTGGCGGGCAGGGTCAGGCCGGTGGCCTCGGCCAGCCGGTCGCGGAGGGCGACGGCCTTGAGCGAGTCCATGCCGAGCTCGGCGAAACTGGCGGCGCCGTACCTGCGGCCGGGCGGGAAGCCGAGCGCCGACTCGGTCGCGGCCGCGACCAGTGCGGCCAGGCCGTCCGGGCGCGGCGGTCCGGGGGTTTCCGCCGCCGCGGGCAGCAGCCGGCGCAGCGCCGCCTGGTCGGCCTTCCCGGCGCCGTTGCGCGGGATCTCCCCGACCAGGTACAGCCGGACCGGGAGCTTGTGGGGCGCCAGCCGGGCCGCGCCGAACTCCCGTACCCCATCCAGGGTCGGGGTGCTGCCGGGCTCGGCGACGGCCACCGCGACGACGGTCTCGCCCCACTCCGGGTGGGCGGCGCCGAGGACGGCGAGCTCCCGCAGGCCGGGGCAGTCGGCCAGCGCCCGTTCGACCTCGGCGGGGTAGACCTTCTCGCCGTTCTGGATGATCACGTTCTTCAGCCGGTCGACCAGGTAGAGGCAGCCGTCGGCGTCCAGCCGCCCGAGGTCGCCGGTGCGGAACCAGCCGTCCGCGTCCCGGAGTGGCTCCTCGCCGCGCCAGTAGCCGGGCGAGACGTGCTTGCCGCGCACCCAGACCTCGCCCGCCCGCTCCGGCCCGGCGACGTCCGTGCCGGTCTCCGGGTCGACGATCCGCAGCTGGGTGAAGGGCATCGCCCGGCCCGCCGAGCCGGCCTTGGCCAGGGTGAGCTCCGGCGGCAGGTAGCTGGCGAAGCAGGCGGTCTCGGTCAGGCCCCAGGCCTGCTGGAGCATCACCCCGCGCGCCGCGTAGTCACGGACGAGGGCGGCCGGGACGGGCGCACCGGCGACCACGGCGCCGCGCAGCGCGGACAGGTCGGCCTCGGCGAAGCCGGGCTGCCGGGCGAGCAGGGCGTACATCGAGGGGACGGCGAAGAAGGTGTCCACCTTGAGTTCGACCAGGTCGCGCAGGGTCCGCTCGGGGTCGAAGCGGCGGCGCAGCACGGTGGTGCCGCCGTGGCCGAGGTTGCGCAGGGTGAAGCAGTTGAGCCCGCCGATGTGCGACAGCGGGGTGACCACCAGGTTGACGTCGTCCTCGCGGGTGGTCATCGCCGCGTCGATGTTGGCGGCGTTCCACCAGATGTTGCCGTGGGTGAGCCGGACGCCCTTGGGCCGGCCGGTGGTGCCCGAGGTGTACAGCAGGACGGCGAGGTCCTCGGCGTCCAGCGGCGCGGGCTCGCGCGGCGGTTGGGCGGCGGCGGCCAGGGCCGGGGCGAGCGGCGTCCAGTGCGGGCCGGGCGGGCTCGTCACCGGGGCGGCCGGGTCGTCGTCCACGAGCAGCAGCCGGGCCCCGGACGCCCGGTCGACCAGCGGCGCGTGGCCCGGTTCGGCCAGCACGGTGTGCGCCTCGCAGTCCCGCAGCAGCTCCGCCACCTCGGCGGCGCCGAGCCGGTGGTTGACGGGGACGAAGGCGGCGCCCAGCCAGCTGCAGGCGAGGTAGGTCACCAGCAGGGTGGGGCTGTTCAGGCCCAGGTAGGCGACCTGGCGGCCGGCCGTCACCCCGCCGTCGGCGAGCACCTCGGCGAGCCGCCCGGCCCGGTCCAGCAGTTCGGGGTAGCCGATCGCGGCTTCCTCGTAGTGCAGGGCCGGGCCGGCCGCGGGCCGCCGGGCCGCGCGGCGCAGCGCGTCGATCGGGGTGATCTCCAGATGCATGGTCGTCCTCCTGGTCGGGGGGCGGGGCGCGGTCAGGCGGTGGGTACGGGCGGGCCGACGCCGGGGTCCTGCGCAGGCGGGGGCGAGGCCGGGGGCGGCGGCGGCAGCCAGCCGGTCCGGACGAAGAAGTCCACGTACCGCCGGAACAGCGGCAGGTCGATCGGCGGGCAGTGGATCCCGGTGCCGGCGAGCGCCGCTTCGGCGGCGGACACGTCCATCAGCGGGTGGACGGCCTCGTGGCCGGCGATCCGCTCGAACGGGTCGAGCAGCGGGGTGAGCGCGTTGCCCGGGTCGGCACGCACCGTGCGCCGCCAGTGCGCCAGCTCCACCTCCGGCAGCGAGTACCCCAACTCCCTCAGATAGTCGGTCAGTTCACCGTACCCCTCGGTGCTGGTGTTCTGCAGGTGGAAGGTCCGGCCGGCGTTCCCGCGCTGCCCGGCCAGGGTGGTGACGGCCGCGCTGATGTAGTCGACGGGGGCCAGGTGGACGGCGCCCGCGGCCGCGAGCCCGGCCGGGACGGCCCCGGCCTGGACCAGGCCCTTGAGGCTCAGCCAGAAGAAGTCCCTGGTCTGGCAGGCCCCGTGGACCTGGTCGCCGCAGACCACGTCGACCCGGTACACCGTCACCGGCAGCCCGCGCTCCCGCGCGATCCCCACCACCTGTTCGGCCACCCACTTGCTCTGGGCGTAGCCGTTGGCCAGCGCCTGCGGCGGGCCGGTGGGGGCCGACACGGCGCGCGGGCCGGGCTCCGCGCACTCCGCGGCGAACACGGCGGTGGAGGAGACGTGGTGCACCGGCACCGTGCGGTGCCGGGCGGCCAGCCGCAGCACCTCCCGGGTGCCGTCCACGTTGGCGGCCCGGAGTTCGGCGTACGGGCGCAGCCAGTTGACGACGGCGCCGGCGTGGTGGACCACGTCGACGAGCCGGGCGAGCCGGTCGAACTCCAGCTCGGTCAGGCCGAGTCGGGGCTGGGCGAGGTCGCCGACCACGACCGCGAGGCGGTCCGGTTCGATCTCGTCCCACACCCGGTACCAGCGCAGGCGCTCGCGCAGCCGCTCGGCGGCCGCGGCCGGGTCGGCGGCGCGCACCAGGCAGTGCACGGTCGCCTTGGTGGAGCGCATCAGGTCGCGCAGCAGGAAGGCGCCGAGGAAGCCGGTCGCGCCGGTCAGCAGGACCTCCCGGGGCTCGACGGCGTCCGCGACGCACTCGGCGGCCGGGCGGACGTCCTCGTCGAGGCGGACGTCGGCGGCGAAGTCCCCGGCCGGCGCTCCGCTCTCGGCGGGTGTGTCCGGCGGCGCGAGCGCCGCCAGCAGGTGGTCCGCCAGCGCGGCCGGGGTCGGGTGAGCGAACACCGCCCCGGGCGCGAGCCGCAGCCCGGTCAACGCGTCCAGCCGGTTGCGCAGTTGGACGGCGGCGAGCGAGTCGAAGCCCAGCGCGGGGAAGGCGTCCTCGGCGCCGACGGCGGCCGCGTCGGGGTGCCCGAGCACCCGGCCGGCCTCCCGGCGGACCAGCTCGACGGCCTCCGTGCGGCGCCGCTCCGGCGGCAGCGCGCCGATCGTGCGGGCGAACGGCTCCGCCGCGTCCTCCGCCGTGCCGGCGCGGGGCCGGGGCGGCAGCGGCGCGAGGCCGGTGAACACCGTCGGGAGCTCCGCGGGCCGCCGCCGCAGCGCGGCCAGGTCCAGCGGGGCGGCGAGCACGGCGGCCCGCGGCCCGGCCAGCGCCGCGTCCAGCAGGGCCGGGCCGTCGGCCGCAGTGACCGGGCGCAGCCCGCTGCGGGCGATCCGCCGCAGGTCGGCCTCGCCGAGGTGCCCGGCCATGCCGCCCTCACCCTGCCACAGGCCCCAGGCGATCGAGGTCGCGGGCAGGCCGAGGGCGGCCCGGTGCTCGGCGAGGGCGTCCAGGAAGGTGTTGGCGGCGGCGTAGTTGGCCTGGCCCGGGCCGCCGACGATCCCGGCGACCGAGGAGAACAGCACGAAGGCGGACGGCCGGTACGGGAGGGTCAGCTCGTGCAGGTGCCAGGCCGCGTCCGCCTTGGGGCGCAGCACCGCCGCCAGCCGTTCGGGGCTCAGGTCGGCGAGCAGGCCGTCGTCCAGCACCCCGGCCGCGTGCAGGACGGCGGTCAGCGGCCGGTCGGCGGGGACGGCGGCGAGCAGTTCGGCGAGCGCGGTCCGGTCGGCGACGTCGCAGGCCGCCACGGTGGCCCGGGCGCCGAGGGCGGCCAGTTCGGCCACCAGGGCGGCCGCTCCGGGGGCCGCCGGTCCGCGTCGGCCGGTGAGCAGCAGGTCGGTCACGCCGTGGCCGCGCACCAGGTGCCGGGCGAACAGCGCGCCGAGGGCGCCGGTCCCGCCGGTGAGCAGCACGGTGCCGTGGGTGGGCCAGGGGGACGCGGGGGTGGCGAGCGCACGCTCGGCTTCGCCGGCCCGCGCAAGCCGCGGGACCAGCAGCCGCCCGGCCCGGATCGCCGCCTGGGGCTCGCCGGAGGCGAGGAGCGCGGGGAGGGCGGCGGCGGAGGCCGGGTCCTCGTCGAGGTCGACCAGGACGATCCGGTCGGGGGCCTCGGACTGCGCCGAGCGCAGCAGGCCCCACACCGTGGCCGCCGCCGGGTCGGTCGTCCCGGCCACGGCACCCCGGGTCGCCACCACCAGGGGCACCCCGGCAGAGCGCTGGTCCGCCAGCCAGCACCGGGCCAACTCCAGGGCCCTTAGCGCCAGTTCATGGGCCCGCGCCGGGACGTCGGGGTCCGTGTTCGGTGTCAGCGGGGCGAGCACCGCGTCGTACCCGCCGATCGCGCTGAGCACCTCCTCGACCCGCGCGATCCGGTGGGCCTGACGCGGCGCCGGCCCGGGACCGTCCGTGAGCACCGCCCAGCGCAGCGGCGGCGCCGAGGGCGGCGGGGTGAGCGGCGCCCAGTCCAGGTGGAACAGCCCGTCCTGGGCGCGGATCCGCTCCGCCTCGGCCGCCCGTTCCCGCCCGGCGGTCGGCCGCAGGACCACGGCTCCGACGGTGGCGACCGGCCGGCCCGCCGGGTCCGTCAGCCGTAGCGCCGCGCCCTCCGGTCCGGGCGTGATCCGGGCCCGGAGGCGGGTGGCGCCCGCCGCGTACAGCCGGACGGCGCGCCACTCGACGGCGAGCCCGGGGCCGAGGCACCGCGTCGCCGTGTCCAGCAGCTCCGGGGGCAGTCCCCAGTCCTCCGCCCCGGTGGCGTCGGCGAGCGCCAGCTCGGCGAACAGTTCCCCGTCGCGCTGCCACAGCGCCGTCACCCCGTCGACGTCCCCGGGTACGGCCTCCGCGGGTACGGCCTCTGCCCCCGGCGGCGGCCACGCCCCGGCGTCGGCGACCGGCCGCGCGCCGCCCCGGCTGAGCGCGCCCGAGGCGACCGGCGCCCAGGCACCGCTCTCCCCCGCCCGGGTGTGGACGGTGAACGCCCGCCGCCCGCTCCCGTCGGCCGGTGCGAGCACCAACTGCGCCTCCAGCCTTCCTAGTTCGGACGGCACCGGCAGGCAGCGGACGACCAGTTCGTCCAGCACCGCGCACCCGGCCTCCTCCCCCGCGCGCAGCGCCAGCTCCACCAGCTCGGCCGACGACCCGCCGGTCAGCCGTCCGCCGAACACCAGCTCCCCGCGCCCGGCCAGCTCCGTGACGCCGGTCAGCAGCGGGTGCCCGAGCCCCCGCCCGGCGGCCCCCCGCCCCGCGCCGTGCGAGGGCGTCAGCCAGTACCGCTCCCGCTCGAACGGGTACGTCGGCAGCTCGACCGCCCCCGTCCGCCGGGGCGGGCCGAGGACCGCGCGCCAGTCGACCGGCACCCCGGCCGTCCAGAGTTCGGCCAGCGCGCCGATCAGCCCGGGCACCTCGGCGGCACCCGCCGCCCGTACGCCCGGCAGCGCCGTGATCCGCCGCTCGCCGTCGTCGAGGCAGGCAGTCACCAGCGGTGACAGCACCGCGTCGGCCCCCACCTCCAGGGCGGTGCCCACGCCCTGGGCCGCCAGGGTGCGGACGGCGTCGAGGAAGCGCACCGGCCGGCGCAGGTTCGCGGTCCAGTGGTCCGGGGAGCGCAGCTCCTCGGCGGTGGCGAGGCGCCCGGTCACCGTGGACACCAGGGGCAGCGTCGGCGCGGCCAGCCGGACGCCCGCCACGGCGCGCCGGAACTCCGCGAGCAGCGGGTCCAGCCCGGCCGAGTGCACGGCCCGGCTGATCGTCAGGCGGCGTACCCGGCGGCCGCGCTGCCCGATCTCGGCAGCCACGGCGCCCACTGCCTCGGCGTCGCCGGAGACCACCACCGAGGCGGGGCCGTTGACCGCCGCCAGTGACACCCGGCCGCCGTGCTGCTCCAGCAGTTCGACCGCCTCGGCCTCGGAGGCCTCCAGGGCCACCACCGCCGCGTCGGCGGGCAGGGCCTCGACCAGCCGGCCCCGGACGGCCAGGACGGTCGCCGCGTCCGGCAGCGACAGCACTCCGGCGACATGGGCGGCGGCCAGTTCGCCCACCGAGTGCCCGGCGACGACGTCGGGCCGCACTCCGAAGGACTCCAGCAGCCGGAACAGCGCGACCTCGAAGGCGAACACCGCCGCCTGGGCGTAGCCGAAGCGGTCCAGCTCTCCCCCGCCGGACAGCACCGCGCCGAGCGGGGCCGACAGGTGCGGGTCCAGCTGGGCGCAGACCTCGTCGAAGGCCGACGCGAAGGCCGGGAACACCCGGTACAGGTCACGCCCCTGCTCCGGGCGCTGCGACCCGTGCCCGGGGAACAGGAAGGCGAGCCGGCCCGGCCGTACGGGCTCCCCAGGCTCCCCGGGCGCCTCTGCGGCGAGCGCCCGCAGGCGGCGCAGCAGCTCGTCCCCGTCGGTGCCCACCGCGGCCGCCCGGTGCTTGAGCGCGGCCCGAGCGGCCAGGGCCTCGGCGACCTCGTGGGGTGCGGCCTCGGGGTGCTGCTCCAGGTGCTCCAGCAGCCGGGCGGCCTGGGCGCGCAGAGCGGTCCGTGTGGCGGCGGAGAGCAGCCAGGGCAGGGCGGGCAGCGGGACGGGCTCGGGCTCCGGTTCGACGGGCGGCGCCTGTTCCAGCACCACGTGGGCGTTGGTCCCGCTCACCCCGAACCCGGAGACGCCGGCCCGGCGCGGGCGGTCGGTCCGCGGCCAGGGCCGCTGCTCGGTGAGCAGCTCGACCCCGCCCGCGCGCCAGTCGACCAGCGGCGTCGGCGCGTCCACGTGGAGGGTGGCGGGCAGCACGCCGTGGCGAAGCGCCTGCACCGTCTTGATCACCCCGCCGATCCCGGCGGCGGCCGTCGCGTGCCCGAGGTTGGACTTGACCGAGCCCAGCAGCAGCGGCCGTCCGGCCGGGCGGTCCGCGCCGTAGACGGCCTGGAGGGCCTGCGCCTCGATCGGGTCGCCGAGCCGGGTGCCGGTGCCGTGGCCCTCGACCGCGTCGACCTCGGCCGGGGTGAGCCCGGCGTCGGCCAGGGCGCGGCGGATCACCCGTTCCTGGGCCGTGCCGTTGGGCGCGGTCAGCCCGTTGGAGGCGCCGTCCTGGTTGACGGCCGTGCCGCGCAGCAGCGCGAGCACCCGGTGTCCGTGGCGGCGGGCGTCGGCGAGCCGCTCCAGCAGCACGAGCCCGGCGCCCTCGGCCCAGCCGGTGCCGTCGGCCGCCGCGGCGAAGGACTTGCAGCGGCCGTCCGGTGCCAGGCCGCGCTGCCGGGCGAAGTCGACGAAGCCGAGCGGCGAGGCGAGCACCGTCACGCCGCCCGCCAGGGCGAGCGACGACTCGCCGCCGCGCAGGGAGCGGGCGGCCAGGTGCAGCGCCACCAGGGAGGAGGAGCAGGCGGTGTCCACGGTGACGGCCGGGCCCTGGAAGCCGAAGGTGTACGCGATCCGGCCGGAGACGACGCTGCCCAGCCGTCCGGTCAGCAGGTAGCCCTCGTACTCGGCCGGGGTGTCCGGGCCGAGGTAGGACTGCTCGGTGGCGCCTGCGAACACCCCGACGTCCGTGCCGCGCAGCGCCGTCGGGTCGATGCCCGCGTGCTCGAACAGCTCCCAGGCGGTCTCCAGCAGGAGTCGCTGCTGCGGGTCCATGGCGGTGGCCTCGCGCGGGGAGATGCCGAAGAACCCGGCGTCGAAGCGGGTGGCGGTGTCCACGAAGCCGCCCTCGCGGGCGTAGGAGGTGCCGGGGGCCTCGGGGTCGGGGTCGTAGAGGGCGTCCAGGTCCCAGCCCCGGTCGGTGGGGAAGGGCGTGACGGCGTCCCGGCCGTCCAGGACGAGCCGCCACAGGTCCTCGGGCGAGCCGACGCCGCCGGGGAAGCGGCAGGCCATGCCGACGATCGCGATCGGGTCGTCCGGTGCCGAATCGCCCTGGGCGGACTCGAGTTCGGCGATCCTCCGGCGCGCGTCGCGCAGGTCGGCGGTGACCCACCGCAGGTAGTCGACGAGCTTCTCCTCGTCCGACATGCTTGGCTTCCTCTCTCGGCGGGCGTACGGCCGGGCGGGCGTGCGCTGGGACGGGCGTGCCGTCAGGTGCGGGCGTGCCGTCGGGTGCGGCCGTTCCGTCGGGTGCGGCCGTTCCGTCGGGTGCGGGGGTGCCGTCAGGTGCGGGCCCGGCCGAGCTCGTGGTCGATGAGGTCGAACAGCTCGTCCTTGGTGGCGGTCTCCAACCGCCCGAAGCGGTCGAGGAGTTCCCGCAGGCGTTCGGTGACCGCGAGGACCTCCGGGCCGCCGGCCGGCAGCTCCGCCAACGCCCGCTCCAGTCGGTCGACTTCGCCGAGCGCGTCCGGCCGGTCCGGGGCTCGCTCCGGGGCTCGCTCCGGGGCTCGGTCCGCGGCCGCCACCCGGTCGAGCAGGAGGTCGGCGACGGCCTCGGGGGTGGGGTGGTTGAACAGCACGGTGACCGGCAGCTCGATCCCGGCCAGGGCGGCCAGCCGGTTGCGCAGCTGGACGGCGGTGAGCGAGTCGAATCCGAACTCCCGGAAGGGACGCGACACTTCGATGGTTGCGGGGTCGGCGATCCGCAGCACCTCGGCCGCCTCCGCGCGGACCGCGTCGAGCAGGTGGGCGCGCCGCTCCGCGGCGGGGAGGTCGACCAGACTCCGGGCGAGCGCGCCCTCGTCCGCCGAGCGGGCGGGCGGCGACGCGGGCTCGTCCCCGGCGGCCCCAGCGGGTGCGGTCGGTTCCAGCCAGTAGCGCTCGCGTTGGAACGGGTAGGTCGGCAGGTCCACGTGCCGGGTGCCGCTCCCGGCGAAGAAGGCGGACCAGTCGACGGCGGCCCCGGCCACGTGGAGCCGGGCCAGCTCCCGGACGACGGCGCACGGCGCCTCCTCACCGGGCGCGACCTCCAATGCCAGCACCAGCCCCTCCGGCGGCAACTCGCCCTCGGCCAGGGACCGTTCGGCCCAGGCCTCCGGGTCCACCCACCGCTCGGCCGGCTCCTCCCGACCGCTCCCGGCCGACAGCAGGGGCACGGTCGGCGCCGCGAAGGCCAGCCCCGCCAGCTCCCGCCGGAACTCCGCCCGGGCCGCCGGCCCACCGCACTGCCGGAGCAGCCGCTCGCGGGCCTCGAGCAGGACCACCGCGTCGGACTCCGAGAGCACCCCGGCGAGATGAGCGGCCACCACCTCGCCACTGCCCCGGCCGAGCAGCCCTGAAGGACTCAACCCCCAAGCCGCGTACAGCCGGTGGAGCGCCACCTGCGCAGCGAAGCCACCCGACACCCTGGGCGCCGCGACCAGTTCCCGGTACGCCGCGGCGAACACCGGGAAGGCTGCACGGAGTTGGCCCACCGCCCCGGGCGGGAGCCCGTCCCCGTCCGGGCACAGCACGACCGGGCGGACCTCCCCGTCCACCCGCTGAACCCCGTCCACCGTGACCGATCCAGCCAACTCCGCCAGCGCTTCAATCAGTTCAGCAGCGGTACGGCCGACCACCGCCGCCCGGTACGGCAGTGCCGCCCGAGTGGTGGCCAGCGCCCGGGCGATGTCCCGATGGTCCGGGTCGGCGCCCGAACCGCCGACCAGCGCCAGCAGGTCACGCGCCCGTTCCGCCAGGGCCCGGACGGAGCGCGCCGAGAACACCCAGGGCACCACCGGCAGTTCGGCCGTGGGCTCTTCGGCCTCCTCGGGCGGCGCCTCCTCCAGGATCACGTGCGCGTTCGTCCCCCCGAGCCCGAAGGAGGAGACCGCCGCCCGGCGCGGCCGGTCGCCCCGCGGCCAGTCGCGGGGCTCGGTGAGCAGGGCGACCGCGCCCGACGCCCAGTCCACGTGCGGCGAGGGCTGCTCGGCGTGCAGGGTGGCGGGCAGTCGGCCACGCCGCAGCGCCTCCACCGTCTTGATCACCCCGCCCACCCCGGCGGCGGCCTGGGCGTGGCCGAGGTTGGACTTCAGCGAGCCCAGCCACAGCGGCCGTTCCGCCGACCGCTGTCCGTAGGTGCGCAGCAGTGCCCGGGCCTCGATCGGGTCGCCGAGCGCCGTCCCGGTGCCGTGGGCCTCGACCGCGTCGACGTCCTCCGTGGTGAGCCGGGCGTCCGCCAGGGCGGCGCGGATCACCCGTTCCTGGGCGGGCCCGTTGGGCGCGGTGAGCCCGTTGGAGGCGCCGTCCTGGTTGACGGCCGAGCCGCGCACCAGCGCGAGCACCCGTCGGCCGTCCCGGCGCGCGTCGGACAGCCGGGCGAGCATCAGCAGCCCGGCGCCCTCGCCCCAGCCGACGCCGTCGGCGGCCGCCGAGAAGGCCTTGCAGCGGCCGTCCGGGGCGAGGGCGCGCTGGCGCGAGAACCCGAGGAAGGCCGCAGGGGTGGACATCACCGTCACGCCGCCGGCCAGGGCGAGGTCGCACTCGCCGCGGCGCAGCGCCGTGCAGGCCAGGTGGAGGGCGACCAGGGAGGAGGAGCAGGCGGTGTCGACGCTGACGGCGGGGCCCTCAAGCCCGAAGGCGTAGGCGAGTCGGCCGGAGAGGATGCCGGGGGCGCTGCCGCTGAACAGGTAGCCCTCGAAGTCTTCGCGGGGTAGCTGCGGCCGGCTGCCGTAGTCGTTGTACATCACCCCGGCGAACACGCCAGTGCGGCTGCCGCGGAGCTTTTCGGGCGGGATTCCGGCGCGTTCGCACGCCTCCCAGGCGATTTCCAGCAGGATGCGCTGCTGGGGGTCGGTGCCGAGGGCTTCCCGGGGTGACATGCCGAAGAATTCGGCGTCGAACCGGTCCGCCTCGTCCAGGAATCCGCCGTGTTCGACATAACTGGTGCCGACGGTGTCGGGATCGGGGTGGAACAGCGAGTCGAGCGGCCAGCCCCTGTTCGACGGGAATCCGGAGACGGCGTCGACCCCGTCGGCGACCAGCTGCCAGAGGCGTTCCGGGGTGTCGGCTCCCCCGGGGTAGCGGCAGGCGGTGCCGATGACCGCGATCGGCTCGGACTGCCGTTCCTCCAGGGCGCGCAGGCGTTCCCGGGTGTCGACGGCGTCGGCGACCACGCGCTTCAAGTACTGGCGCAGGGTGTCATTGTCGGCCACGTGGGTCTCCGGTCCTGGGCGGGGCGGGCGGGGGGCGGCGCGACGTCGGACAATCGCGCACGCACCTTAGCCGGGTAGCTGATCTCTATCAGATCTGACCCGCCGTCAACATTTTCACCAGGAAAGTATGCAGAGCAGTCAATCGTCCCGGCGTTCCCGACGGCCAGTCAAAGTGCCGAGGAAATAGGCAGATTCGGATACGATCACCAGGCTTTCCCCCCACCCGCTCCGACACCTCGGGAACGCTCTTGGCACTCGGCAGGTCGTCCCGGCTGCCCTCGCTCACCGGCCTGCGCTTCATCGCGGCCGCGGCCGTCGTCGCCCAGCACGCCAGCCTGATCTGGACCCACGGGCACGGCGAGAGCGCCACCCTGCTCCGGCTCGGGTTCGCCGCGGTGACGTTCTTCTTCCTGCTCAGCGGCTTCCTGCTGACCTGGGCCTGGCGGCCGGAGCAGCCCGTCCCGGTGTTCTGGCGCCGCCGGGTGGCCCGCATTCTGCCCACCCACCTGGTGACCCTGCTGATCGGCGCGCTGCTGCTGGCCGCCGCCGGGCAGGCCGTGCCGCTGCGGGCCTGGCTGCCCAACGCGCTGCTCGTCCAGACCTGGCCCCCCAGCTTCGACCTGCTGAACCCCGGGGTGAACGGGGTGTCCTGGTCGCTCTGCTCCGACCTCGTCTTCTACCTGCTGTTCCCCGTCATCGCCCGGCGGGCGGTCTCGATCCGCCCCGAACGCCTCTGGGCCTGGGCGGCAGCGGCCGTCACGGCCATCGCGCTGATCCCGCTCCTGGCCACGGCGGCCCGGGCGTGGCTCAACGGGCCGCCCTTCGGGCTCGGCGTGACGCTGCGCCAAATGTGGCTCTGCTACGCCTTCCCACCGGCGCGGATGCCGGAGTTCCTGCTCGGCGTGGTGCTGGCCCGGCTGGTCCGGGAGGGGCGGCTGGACGGCGTCCGGACCTGGCACGGCGCCGTCGCCTTCGCCCTGCTCTACCCGCTCGACCAGCGCTCCCCGCTGCTGTTCGGCATCGCCGCGATCACCGTGCTGCCGCTGGCCGCGCTGATCGCGGGCGCCGCCAACGCCGACCGACTGAGCCGGCCGTCCCGGCTCGCCCACCCGGTGGCCGAGCGGCTGGGCGCCCTCTCGCTCACCCTGTACCTGTCGCACTACCTGGTGATCGAGCACGGCGACGCGCTGCTCGACCCGTACGGCACGGCCGACGGGCTCCGGCCGCTGCTGTACACGGCCGTCCTCGTCGGCGGGTCGCTGGCGGCGGCCTGGCTGCTGCACGTCCTCGTCGAGGAGCCGCTGGTGCGCGCCCTGAACGCACCCCGCCGCCGCCCCGCACTCGTCACCCTGCCGGACCGCCAGAAGGAGATCCCATGACGAACGACGACCACCCAGCCCCCGTCGCGGTTCTCGGCCTCGGCCTGATGGGCACGGCGCTCGCCGACGCCTTCCTGGCCGCCGGGCACCGCACCACCGTCTGGAACCGTACCGCCGCCCGCGCCGACGGCCCGGCCGCCCGGGGTGCGCACCGCGCCGCGACGCCCGCGGAGGCGGTGGCGGCCGCGCCGCTGGTCGTGCTCTGCCTCAGCGACCACCGTGCCGTCCGCGAAGTGCTCGACGCCGCCGGGGACGCCCTGACCGGCCGGGTCATCGTCGACGTCACCTCCGGCACCACCGCAGACGCCGCCGCCGTCGCCGAGGCGGCGGCCCGGTACGGCGCCCAGAGCCTCGACGGCGCCCTGCTGGCCACCCCCGACGCCATCGGGCTCGACGAGACCACCGTGCTCTACAGCGGCCCCGAGGCCGCCTTCCGCGCCCACGAACCGACGCTGGCCGCGCTCGGCGGCTGCCCCGTCTACCTCGGCGACGGCACCGGGCTCGCCTCGCTGCACGACGTCGCGCTGCTGGCCGTCCTGTGGTCCGGCCTCAACGGCTTCCTGCACGCGGCGGCACTGCTGCGCACCGCCGGGATCGGCGCGACGGACTTCGCCCCGACCGCCGAGTTGCTGTTCGGCAGCATGGGCGCCTTCCTGAACCGCTACGCCCGGCAGGTCGACGAGGGCGACTACCCGGCCGAGGACTCGGCGCTGCGCACCCACCTGGCGGCCGCCGGCCACCTGCTGGACGAGAGCGAGCGGCGCGGCCTCAACCCGGCCCTGCCCCGGCACCTGACGGCCGTCATGGAGGCGGTGGCCGCGCGCGGACACGCCGCCGACAGCTACGTCGCCGTGATCGAGCACTTCGCCAAGCCCACCGCGTAGGCCTTGTCGGCGGCCGGGCTGTCGGACTTCCTGCGGGGCCTGCCCGGGCCGGTCCGCAGGACACGGATCTTCTCCGGTACGGGCTCGAAATGTGTGCAGTCCATTGCCGCATCCGAATGAGGCCGCGATCATTGCGCCATGACGGAGACGATAGAACAGCAGAGCTCGATCGTCCGCCGGATCCTCGCCGGCACGCACTCGGAAGAGGATGCCGCGCAGGCCGACGCGAACTACCAGGTGTGGCTGCGCGAGGCGTGGGACGGGAACGAGCTCCGCGCCCTGGCCGCCTGCATCGAAGCACTGGAGGCGGCGTGCGGACGCGAGTGGAAGGAGTTGACGGAGCGTCAGAAGTCGGCCCACGTCTGGCTCTTCAGCCTGCTCTGCTTCCACCCCCACCGGTTCCGTCGCGAGGCCCGCCACTACCGGCGCGCGGTACTGGAGAACGGGGGGTTCCACGAGTTCGCGAAGCTGATCCGAGGGGTCAGGGGCGAGCCGGAGTAGGCGCGGATCAGCACTGGCCGGGGCCTTCACGCTCGTGCGGGCCCGGACTCCCGGGCCCGCGCGCGACCACTCAAACCGCGACCACTCAAACCGCGGCCGCTCAGGTCGCGGCCGCCGCCTCCCGCAGCCGTCCGGCGCCGATCAGTTCGGCCACCAGCGCGATGTCCCGCTCCATCCCCCGGTCCCCGTCCATCACCGGCGACACCGCGCGCACCGCCGCGTGCACGGCCGCCGTCGGCCCGCTGAGTCGCTCGGGGCCGCGCAGGTCGGCGGCCTGGCACAGGGCGAGCAGGTGGATCGCCGCGACCTCGCGCACCAGCTCGACGACCGTCCGGGCGTCCCGGGCGGCGATGGTGCCCATGCTGACCTTGTCCTGGTTGTGCGCCTCGGTGGAGCGCGAGAAGGAGGTCGCGGGCATGGTCAGCTTGAGCGCCTCGGCGACCAGCGAGGAGGCCGCCAACTGCAGGGACTTGAAGCCGTGGTGCAGACCGGCCTCCCAACTGTCGTCCGGGAAGCGCGGGATGAGGTTCGCGGTGAGGCCGTTGTTGTACTTCTCGTCCACCACCAGCTGCAACTGCCGCTCCAGCAGGTCGCCCACGCTGGCGGCGGCGGTCTTGAGCGAGTCCATCGCCTGGCCGATGTGCCCGCCGTAGAAGTTGCCGCCGTTGACGACCACGCCCGCGTCGGTGTCGAACAGCGGGTTGTCGTTGGAGGAGTTGATCTCGACGTGCGTCCAGTCGGTGGCGAACGCCAGGGTGTCCCGCAGGACGCCGTTGACGTGCGGTGCGCAGCGGATCGAGTACCGGTCCTGGACGGCCTCGGCGAGCCGGCGGTAGCCCGTCCCGTCGGGCATCGGGTCGGCCCGGCCGGCGTCCTCGTCGGCCGCGTACGGGCCGTCGCCGAGCCGTCCGAGCAGCCGGCGCACCGTCCGGGCGGAGTCGGCGGTGCCCGGGTGCGGCTTGTGGTCGAAGACGAACGGGTCGAAGTGGCGCGGATTGCCGTTGAGGACCTGGGAGGCGAGTGCCGTGCACAGGTCGGCGGCGAAGGCCAGTTCGGTCGCGTCGTGCAGCGCCAGGACGGCGAAGCCGGCCATGAAGGAGGTGCCGTTGACCAGTGCCAGCCCCTCCTTGGAGGCGAGCACCACCGGCTCCAGGCCCTCCTCCGCGAGTGCCTCCTCGGCTGACCGCGCCCGGCCCCGGTGGAGCACCGTGCCGTGCCCGGTGAGCATCGCCCCGAGGTAGCTGAGCGGGACGAGGTCACCGCTGGCGCCCACCGAGCCGCGCTCCGGCACGACCGGCAGGACGTCCTGCTCCAGGCAGTCCAGCAGCAGTTGGACGACCTCGGGGCGGATGCCGGAGTTGCCGCGCGCCAGGCAGTTCGCCCGGGCGATCACCGTCGCCCGCACCACCTCGGGTGAAGCCGCCGGGCCCAGGCCGCAGTTGAAGCCGCGGATCAGGTTCGCCTGGAGCGCCTCGACCTTGCGTGGGGAGATCTGCCGGGTGTTGCTGTCGCCGAAGCCGGAGGTGACGCCGTACACCCGCTGCCCGGAGTCGACGATCGCGTTCTTGAGGTCCACCGACCGCTTCATCCGGTGGACCGCGCCGTCTGCCAGGGCCACCCGCCAGCCCGTCGGCCGACGGGCCGCCGCGGCGGTCTCCTTGACGGTGAGCGAGCGGCCGTCGAGCAGCAGGTCCGCTCTGGGGGTACGGGACGTGGACGGACGGTCCTGGACCCACTGCGTGCACTGCGTGCTGTCGGACGACAACTCAACTCTCCTGTCTGCGGGCGCCCCGGGGCGCCCGCCACGGCCAAGGGCGGGGACGTGGTGGAACGGGGGTTCGAGGGCGGGTCCGCGCGGGGCCTGCCGCCGACCGGCTCTCGACTCCCCCCTGTTGACCGCCTATCACCCTACGTCACCACGATCCGCCCGCCGCACCACGGCGCGTCCCCTTCCGGGGAGGTCGCCGCCACCCGGCCCGTTTACGGGTGTCGCTTCCGGGACCGGTCCGCTACGTTTACCGACAGAGTGTCGGAAACATATGAACTTAGGTTAGGCTAACCAAAACTGTCGGGGTCATTCCGACCCGGCCGCATCCGATCCCTGGAGGCCGCATGCCCACGCCCGAGCACGTCCCCTTCTCCACCGTGCTCCGCACCGCCAGCAGCGAGGAGCACCAGGCCGCGGAGCACTCCTCGTTCATGAGCCGCCTGCTGGGCGGACAGCTCGGGATCGAGGCCTACGCCGATCTCACCAGCCAGCTCTGGTACGTCTACCGGGCGCTGGAGGAGCGGGCCGAGCAGCTCGCGGAGCACCCGCTGGCGGGCCCGTTCATCGACCCGGCACTGCTGCGCACCGCCGCCATCGAACGCGACCTGGCGCACCTGCGCGGGCCCGACTGGCGGGCCGGGCTCGCGCCGCTGCCCGCCACCGCCGCGTACGTGGCGCGGATCGAGGAGCTGGCCGCCGAATGGCCGGCCGGCTACCTCGCCCACCACTACACCCGCTACCTGGGCGACCTCTCGGGCGGCCAGATCATCCGGGGCCTGGCCGAGAAGGCCTGGGGCTTCGAGCGCAAGGGCGACGGCGTGCGGTTCTACGTCTTCGAGGAGGTCACCAACCCGGCCGCCTTCAAGCGCGACTACCGCGCCAAGCTGGACGCGGCGGGCGCGGCGATGGACGAGGTGGAACGGCGCCGGGTGGTCGAGGAGTGCAAGCGGGCCTTCGTGCTCAACGGGGCCGTCTTCCACGACCTGGACGGACGCTACCCGCAGAGCGCCTGAGCGGTCCTGCTGTGGACAGGTCGGCCCCCGCGAGCAACCGCTCGCGGGGGCCGGCTGTCGTTCCGCGGGCTCTCCTACCGGTTGCCGACGGTGAGTTGGGAGATGACCCCGAGCACCTCGGTGTCGTCCCCGTCGAGCAGCGAGGCCCGGACGGACACCGGGTCGCCCGCGACGTAGCCATTACCATTCAGGGTCGCGACCGGGACGACGGCCGTCACGGTCGCGCCCGTGCAGCTCGGGGTCAACCGGGCGGTACCGAGGGCGCCGGAGCGCCGGTCCTCGGCGACCACGGTGGCCGACCTGACGAAGCCACCGGCGTCGCAGGAGTACTCGACGGTGACGTTCACCGTCGTCGAGGCGGCGCCGGAGACCGTCGCGCCGTCGACCTGCACCCCGGTACCGGCGTGTGCCGGAGCCGCGCCGAGCAGCAGCCCCACGCCCAGTGCGGGGGCGCCGAGCCAGGTCACGATCCTGCGGTTCATGAGAGCCCTTCCGTCGTCGGTCACCGGTCATGCTACGAACGATCGTGCGCGTCGGTGGGTCCAACGAGGAAACGTTGCACCGGCGTTCATCCAGGCAACCCACCCCGACGCCCCGGCCCCCGCCGACGATTGTCCGCGGGGGCCGGGGCGCTTCTCACCGCCCGGGTCAGACCTGCGCGCCGCTGCGGCGGTTGCGCACCAGGAGGGTGGCGCTGCCGCCGACCAGCAGCAGACCGGCCGCGGTGGCCAGCAACGGGCCCACCGGGGTGTCCGCGCCGGTGGCGGCGAGCGAACCGGTGTCCGTGCCGGTCAGTCCGGCGGTGGTGAGCGAGGGGCCGCCGGCCGTCCCGCCGGCCGTACCACTGCCCGAACCCTGGCCGCCCGCAGCCGGGTTGGCGCCGCCGCCCGTACCGGAGGTTCCGGTGGTCGGCAGCTTGGCGTCCTTGTCGAAGGCCAGGGTGGCGCTCACCGGGTCCAGGGCCGTACCCGCCGGGTAGTTGGAGAACACCGGGACGCCCTCGGCGGTGAGCGTGGCCGGGACGCCGGCGAGGGTGACGACGCCGTTGACCGGCTTGAGGGCGGAGGCCGGTACGTCGAGCCTGGCGATCCGCGCGCCGCTCAGCGCGGTCGCCTTGCCGTCCGGGGACTTGCCGTTGACGTCGGCGGTGAGGAAGGCGCCGTCCTTGTCGATGACCAGGCCCGGCTTGGAGAGCGTGGTGTCGAGCGCCCAGCCGTCCTTGCCCGGGTGGCCGAGGAAGCGCACCGAGCCGGCGAAGGCGGCGCTCAGCGTGTGGTCGGCGGTGTTGTAGGTGCCGGTGCCGCCGCCGAAGCGGTAGTCGGCCGCACCGCCGCCGAACTCCACCTTGCCGGCGGCCATCGGGGATTCGAGGTACTTGCGGAAGCTCTCCTTGACCGTCCAGTTCAAGGTGCCGTTCAGCACGGGCAGCCGGTCGGGGGCGGCGCCGGGGGTGCCGGTCGGCAGGGGTGTCGCGGTGGCGCTCCCGGTCGCGGTCCCTGTCGCGGTCGCCGAAGCGGTGGCGGTGGCGGTGGCGGTCGCTGACCGTGAGGCAGTCGCGGTGGCGGTAGCCGTCGGCGAGGCCGTGCCGGTCGGCGTGACCGTCGGGCTGGCCGTCGGGCTGGGCGTCGCCGGGCTCTGCTTGAGCAGCAGCGACAGCGGGTCCATGTCCGCCCCGGCCTGGTAGAAGCCCGCGAAGGCCCTGGCGCCCTGCTCGGTGAGCTTCGCCGCGGTCGGCACCCCGGTGGTGGTGTCCCGCCCGACGGCGAAGGTCACCAGCGGCACGTCGTCCCGCCGGGTGATCTCGGTGGCGCCCACCGACTCCTTGGAGGCGGTGTCGGCGGTGAGCGTCCCGGTGGTGCCCGAGGTGGTGATCCTCAGGTCGCTGAGCGCGACGTCCAGCGCACCGTGATGGGCGGTGAAGTGCACCCCGCCGGTGAAGGTCGAGCTGAGCGCGTGGGTGCCCAGGTCGTACGTGGCCTTCGCCAGTCCGAAGCGGAAGGTGCCGTCGGCGTTGCGGGTCGCGCCGCCGGTCAGCTCGACCGCCGCGCCCTGGGAGGCCTGGCCCTCGATGTAGCTGCGGAAGCTGGCCTTCACGCCCCAGTCCAGCGCGCCGGTGTCGTACGTGACGCTGCCCGGGGCACCGCCGGCGAAGGCCAGGGCGGGGGCGCCGAGCGCGGTCAGGCCGAGGCCGGCGGTGGCGGCAGCGAGGGCGGCGAGCCGGGTGCGATTGCGGTTGGGGGACATGGTGGTGCTCCGTTCGGAGGATGGGGGGAATGACGGGAGGGGGGAAGGGGTCAGGCCGTGTGGTCGGGGCCCGGGGCGGCGGCCGCGCGGCGGCGCCGTACCAGCAGCCCGCCGCTCACGGCGAGCACGGGTACCAGCACCGCGCCGCCGGCCACGGCGGCCACCGGGAAGCCGCCCGAGGAGGAACTCCCGGCGGACGCGACCGGGGCGGCGGCCGGAGTCACCGGGGCCGCCGAGGTGACCGGGGCCGCCGGGGCGCTGCCGAGGTCGGGCAGCGGGGGCAGGGCGGCGGCCGGGTCTAGGGCGACGGCGAAGCTCAACGGGTCCATCTCGGTACCGGCCGGGTAGAGGCCGCCGAAGGCCTCGGCGCCGCCGTCGGCGAGCTTCAGCGGTAGCTCGACGGCCTTCAGCAGGCCGCCCTCCGGCTGGAGGCCGGCGGCGTCGAAGGTCGCCAGCTCCACGCCGGTCAGCTGCCGGGTGGCGCCGTCCGGGGTCCGTCCGGAGACGTCGGCGAGCAGTCGGCCCCGGCCGTCGGCGACGGTCACGCCCGGGTTGGCCAGGGTGAGGTCCAGGCCGTAACTCCCGCCGCTGTGCAGGCCGGTGAAGCGTACGGTGCCGGTGAACCCGGCGGTGAGCGCGCCGGTCGCGGGGTCGTAGCTGCCCTTGGCCGGGGTCCAGCGGAAGAAGGCGCCGCCGTCGGCCGCGCCGTCGCCGAGCTCCCAACGGCCCTGGGCGATCGTGCCGGTGACGTAGTCGCGGAAGGTGCGGCGCACGCCCCAGTCGAGGGCGCCGTTGCCGAACCCGGTCTTCGCGGGCGCCTGGGCGGTGGGCGCAACGGTCGGCACGGCACTGGGTGTGGCACTGGGTGACGGAGCAGAAGAAGTCGGCTGTGCAGCGGGCAGGTTGACCGCGAGGCTGAGCGGGTCGAGCGCCGTCCCGGCCTGGTAGAAGTTGCCGAAGGCCTTCGCCCCGGCGTCGGTGAGGGTGGCCGGGACGTTGGCGAGGTTCAGGGTGCCGGCCGCGCCGCGCAGGTCGACGCCGGCCAGCGAGAGGTCGGCCAGCTTGGCCTGGCCGGCGGTGCTGACCTGCCCGGTCTCCTTGGACTTGCTGCTGACGTCGGCGTAGAGCCCTGCCGCGCCGCCGGGGACGGCACGGAAGGTGAGCCGTCCGAGGCTCAGGCCGAGAGCGTTGGCGCCGTTCTCCTGGTGTCCGGTGAAGCGGACGCCGCCGGAGAAGGCCGCGGTCAGCGCACCCGTCGCCGGATCGTACACGCCGTTGGCGGAGTGGAACCGGAAGGTGCTGCCGCCGACCGTGGCGGCTCCGCCGGTGAGCGCCCAACTGCCCTTGGCGATAGGACCGGTGACGTAAGTGAGGAAGGACTGTTTGATCCCCCAGTCCAGCCGCCCGCCGGAGACCTTGCCCTCGGCGGCCACCGCCGGGGCCGATGCGAGACCGACCGCCGACAGGGCGGCGAGAACGGCCACCAGGGTGGCGACCAAGCGGCGAAACCGGCAGAACCGGCGGGACAGGGACACGCGGATCACTCCTCGAAGGGGCGCGGGGGGTCACGAGGGCACGGCAAGGCGACGGCCGGGCAGAGGCCGACCCCCTTGCGTGATTTAGGTAAGGCTAACCTAATATGAGAGTCAAGAGCCCCGCCGCCCCGTCACCGCCCGACCGGAGCGGGCGGCAACACCCCACGAAGGGAAGCACGTTGAGCAGCAGTACGATCCGACCCCAGGTGGCCCGCGGGCCAGCCCTCCTGCTGCTGCTCCTCGGCCTGTTGCTCCCCCTCACCGCCTGCGGCTCCCCCACCGGCCCCGCGACGGCCACCACCGCCCGCTCCCCCGACGCGGTCGAGCCACTGCCCGTCGAGCCCGTCCCCCGGCTCCCGGCCACCACCGCCTCCGCCGACGGCCGCCAGGTCACCGTCACCAGCGCGGAGCGGATCATCCCGCTCAACGGCAGCCTCGCCGAGCTGGTCTTCAGCCTCGGGCTCGGCCCCAAGGTGGTCGCCCGGGACGTCTCCACCACCTTCCAGCAGGCCGCCGCCCTGCCGGTGATCACCCAGGCCCATGACGTGTCCGCCGAGGGCGTGCTGTCGCTGCACCCGACCGTCGTCCTCGCCGACCGCTCCACCGGCCCCGCCGAGGCGGTCGCCCAGATCCGCGCGGCCGGCGTCCCGCTGCTCGTCCTGGACGACGCCAAGCAACTCGCCGACGTCGGCCCGCGCATCGACGCCGTCGCCGCCGCACTCGGAGTCCCGGACGCCGGAGCGCAGTTGAAGGAGCGGACCACGCAGCAGATCAACGCCGCCAAAGCCGCTGGACCAGCCACCGGCGGCCGGCCCAAGGTGGCCTTCCTCTACCTGCGCGGCAGCGCCTCCGTCTACCTGCTCGGCGGACCGGCCTCCGGCGCGGCCTCGCTGATCGAGGCGGTCGGCGGCGAGGACGCCGGCACCGCCGCCGGGCTCACCGGCGACTTCACCCCGCTCACCAGCGAGGCCCTGGTCAAGGCCGCGCCCGACGCGATCCTGGTGATGAACAAGGGGCTCGACTCGGTCGGCGGCGTCGACGGCCTGCTCAGGCTCCCCGGCGTCGCCCAGACCCCGGCCGGACTGGACCGCCGGATCGTCTCGATCGAGGACGGCCAGCTGCTCAGCTACGGCCCCCGCACCCCCCAGGTGCTCCGGGAGATCACCGCCCAGCTCCACCCGGCGGTCGCCAAGTGACCACCGCCGCAGGAGAGAAGAGCCGGGTGAGGGCTCTCGCCGCTCCGTCCCGCACCACCCTGATCACCGCCGCACTCGCCGCCGCCTTGGTGCTCTGCGCCCTGCTCGCGGCCGGCACCGGCGCCTACCGCATCCCGCTCGGCGACGTCCTCGCCTCCGCCGCCCACCGCCTCGGCCTCGGCGGGCACGCCCTGGACCGGGTGCCCGAATCGGTGCTGTGGAACGTCCGGCTGCCCCGGGTGGTGCTCGCCCTGCTGGTCGGCGGCTCGCTCGGCTGCGCCGGGGCACTGATGCAGGGCGTGTTCGGCAACCCGCTCGCCGAACCGGCCGTCATCGGCGTCTCCTCCGGCGGCGCGGTCGGCGCGGTGGCCTGCATCGTGCTCGGCCTGGACGCCCTCGGCAGCTGGACGGTCACCGTGTTCGCCTTCGCCAGTGGGCTGTTGACGGTCTTCGCGGTCTACCTGATGGCCCGGGCCGGCGGCCGCACCGAGGTGGTCACCCTGATCCTCACCGGCGTCGCCGTGAACGCCTTCTGCGGGGCGCTGATCGGCCTCTTCCTGTTCACCGCCGACTCCGCCGCGATCAGCCAGGTCACCTTCTGGCAGCTGGGCTCGCTCGCCCAGGCCACCTGGGGCAAGGTGCTCGCCGTCCTGCCCTTCGCCGCCGTCGGACTCGCCGTCGCCCCGCTGTACGCCCGCAGGCTCGACCTGCTGGCGCTCGGCGAACGCCCTGCCCGCCACCTCGGGGTGGACGTCGAACGGATGCGGCTCACCCTGATCACCGTGGTCGCGCTGCTCACCGCCGCGGCCGTCGCGGTCAGCGGCATCATCGGCTTCGTCGGCCTGGTCGTCCCCCACCTGCTGCGGATGCTGGCCGGGCCAGGTCACCGCTTCCTGCTGCCCGCCTCGGCACTCGGCGGGGCGCTGGTCCTGGTGGCCGCCGACCTCGCCGCCCGCACCCTCGCCGAACCGGCCGAACTGCCGCTCGGGGTGCTCACCGCGCTGATCGGCAGCCCGTTCTTCTTCTGGCTGCTGCGCCGGACCAGGACCAAGCAGGGAGGCTGGGCATGAGGCTGGGCATGAGGCTGGGCACGAGGCTGCACCGACCCCGGTCGATCCCCGAACGACCGCTCCCCGGCTCCGAGTTGCTCGCCGCCGAAGCGGTCCGGCTGACCGTCGGCGGCCGCCCGCTGCTGACCGGCGCCTCGGTCCGGGTCGCCGCCGGCGAGGTGGTCGCGCTGCTCGGCCCGAACGGGGCGGGCAAGTCCACCCTGCTCTCCGTCCTCGCCGGGGACGTCACGCCGCAGGGCGGCGGGGTCACCCTGCGCGGCCGCCGGCTGTCCGCCTACGGCACGGCCGAACTCGCCCTGCACCGCGCGCTGTTGCCGCAGTCCGCCGCACTCTCCTTCCCCTTCCCGGCCGACGAGGTGGTCCGGATGGGCCGCGCGCCCTGGGCCGGGACGGCGGCCGCCGCCGAGGACGAGGCGGTGGTCGCCGAGGCGATGGCCGCCACCGAGTCCACGGCCTTCGCCGGGCGCCCCTTCACCGCCCTGTCCGGCGGCGAGCGGGCCCGGGTCGCGCTGGCCCGGGTGCTCGCCCAGCGCACCCCGCTGCTGCTCCTGGACGAGCCCACCGCGGCCCTCGACCTGCGCCACCAGGAGCTGGTGCTGCGGGTCGCGCGGAAGCGCGCGGCCGCCGAGGACGGCGTGGTCGTGGTGCTCCACGACCTGTCCCTGGCGGCGGCCTACGCGGACCGGGTGGTGCTGCTGACGGGCGGCACCACGGTCGCCGACGGCCCGGTGGCCGAGGTGCTGCGCGCACCGCTGCTCAGCGAGGTGTACGGCCACCCCGTCGAGGTGCTGGCCCATCCGCGCACGGGGGTGCCGCTGGTGCTGCCGGAGCGGACCGGCGGGGCACCCGTCTGAACCCCCGGCAGCAGCAGCGCGGCCCGCGCCCCGCAAGGGGTTCGGGGCCCGGGGCTTCGGGGGCCCCGGGCAGTTCCCGTTAACCGGGTCGGCGCGGAACGACGCGGCG
>NZ_JBHVUS010000018.1:43369-168861 GCF_042884005.1 Kitasatospora sp. NPDC058162 | reverse complement strand
GACGTCGGCCATGGATCCTCCGACCTCTCGATCCGACTGCTCGATCGCCCGGCGGCTGCGCCTGATCGGTGTGCGGAACGGTGACGGCCGGTCAGCGGTCAGCTCCGTCAACGGGTCAGCCGGCTCCCGGCAGCCGCACCTCCAGGTGCCCGGACAGCATCCGGGTCTCGAACACCGGTTGCGGCGCGGTGGCCGGGCCGGCGGCGACCTGGCCGTCCCGGAGGCGGAACTCGCTGCCGTGCCACGGGCAGCGCAGGCAGCCGTCGGTCACCGTGCCTTCGGCGAGCGGGCCGGAGAGGTGGGAGCAGCGCTCCGCGAGCACGTGGCAGCGCTCGCCCACCCGGACCACGACCACGGGCACCCCGCCCGCCGTCCTGCGGACGGGCTCGCCCGGCGGGAAGTCGTTCAATGGCCCGAGTCCGACCCAGTCCGCGGGCGCCAGCCGGGGCACGGCGGCGGTCCGGTCGGGTCCGGCGGCCTGCGCGTACGCCAGGTGACCGCCGAGCGTGCCGCCGGCCGTGACGGCACAGAGGCCTGCCAGCCCGAGCAGCCGCCCGCGGGCGCGGCGGCCCCGGCAGCGGGCCGACAGCGAGCCCGCGTACAGCAGCACGCCGACGGTGTTGGCGAGCGCGTGCACCAGACCGGTGCGGCGGCGTGGCGCGTCCAGCCGGGCCCAGTCCACCCAGCCGGCCAGCGCGGCCGGGGCGGCGCCCAGCAGCCCGACGGTGACCATGGCGTCGGCCGGGCGCCGGGCACCCGGGAGGGAGTCCAGCAGCGCGGCGGACGTCCAGCGGCCGATCGGCACCTGGACCAGCACCGGGTGCGGCGGGTGCCCGAGCCAGACGCCGTGCAGCGCGTCGCGGTACGGGCCGAGCGGGAGGGCCTCCACAGCATCGGCGATCGGCCCGGCCGGGCGGTCGAGGACCTCCCAGTGCGACGGCGCGTCGAGCGCCCGCCGCAGCCGGCGGGCCCACCGGTCCGCGCGCAGGGATGAGGAGTTCAGCAGGGCTGAGGGATTCAGGGGAGCGTTCATACCGGGCGGCTTGCCGGGGCGGGGCAGCCGAAACCCGTTCCCGGGTGTGCGCCGGACCGATCCGGGTAGACGCGCAACGGATGGTGGTCCCGTGGTGACGGCCCGGACACCTATACTGCGGTGATCATGCCGCGGCGCGAGCCGCCGTGGTGCGGGAGAACCCGACGACCAGGACGACCGGGACGGCAGCCGGAGCGCCCGGGTCGGCCGCAGGCGAGGAGAACGAGGCGCGGAAATGGCCGATCTGACGCGGATCGCGCAGATCATGGCCGAGGCCGTCAACGGCCCGGGCCGCCCCTCTCTGCCCGAACGCCTCTGCGCGGCATGTGTCGACGCCCTGTCCGTGGAGGCCGCCTCGATCACCCTCATGGCCGACACCGGCCACCGGGCCGGCGTCTGGGCCAGCGACGGCCGGGCCCGCCACCTGGAGGAGCGGCAGTTCAGCCTTGGCGAGGGCCCCGGCGTGGACGCCTTCCGCAGCCGCCGGCCGGTGGCCGTCGCCGACCTGCTCGCACGGGCGGAGGTGCGCTGGCCGGTCCTGGTGACGGACCTCGCCTCGACCGCCGTCGACCACCAGGGCCTGCGCAGCGTCTACGCCTCGCCGCTCCACCTCGGCTCCTCCGGCATCGGCGTGCTCAGCCTGTACCGCGCCACCCCCGGGCTCCCGGCCGCAGGTGAGGTCGCCGACATCCAGGTCGCCGCCACCAGCGTGACCCTCGCCATCGTCGGCTCCTTCATGACGCCCCCGGGCGAGGTGCCCGTCCAGCCGTGGCTCGACGACCCGCCGCTGAACGGCGTCGAGGTGGACCAGGCGGTCGGCATGATCATGGTGCAGCTGAGGGCGCCTGCCGAGGAGGCCCTCGACCGGCTACGCGCCCACGCCTTCGCCCACGACCGCGAGATCGACGAGGTTGCGCACGACGTCGTGGAGCGACGGCTGCGGTTCACCGAGGAGGACCGATGACGGATGACCGACGGCCCGGCGCGGGCGTAGCCTGGCCCCGAAGGGAAGTGGAGGCGGTCATGACGCGCGAGGCCCGCGTGAACGAGGCGTTCGCCGGGCTCACCGAGTCGCTGATCGGTCCCGGCTACGACACCGTCGAGTTCCTGCACCGGCTCACCGAAGTGTGCACGGCGCTCAGCGGGACGGCGGGCACCGGTCTCGTCGTCGCGGACCGCCGCGGCGAGCTGCGCGACATCGCCTACTCCAACGACCGGGTCCGCCGCCTGGAGGCCCTGCAGATCGCCATCGGCGAGGGGCCCTGCCTGGACTGCCACCGCACCGGCGAACAGGTCGTCGTCCGGGACCTCGACCGGGCCGGGGCCCGCTGGCCCCGCTTCGTGCCGCGCGCCCTCGACCTCGGGTTCCGCTCGGTGCGCGCGGTGCCGCTGCGCCTGGACGGCAGGGTCGTCGGCGCGCTCAACGTCTTCGACGTCCACCCCGGGATCGAGCCCGGCGAGGACGGCCCGGACGTTCTGAAGCCGCTGGCCGACCTGGCCGTGATCGCGCTGCTTCAGCGCCGCTACGGGCGGGAGCAGACCGCCGCCGAGGAGATCAGCGCCTCGCTTGCGGACCGCACCGCCGTCGAGCGTGCCAAGGGCGTCCTCGCGGAGGTCGGCGGCCTCGACATGGACGGTGCCTTCGACGCGCTCCGGGACCACGCCCGCCGCAGCGGCACCGGCGTCGCCGACGCGGCCCGCGCCCTGGTGGAGGGGCGGATCGACCCTGCCGCCGTGCTCACCGACTGACCGCTCCGATCGCTCCGCAGCGCCACCGGGTGCGACCTCCCCCGCTGCTCGGGCAGGTGGTTGGTTTGTGACCCGACGGGTAGGCGCGCCGCATGGAGGACATCGGCCCCCCGGCGGACGACCGGTCCGACGGCACCCCCGGAACACTCGACCTCTGCGACCTCTGCGGCCGGGCCGTCGACGAGGGCGACCTGCTCGGCGTGCTCGTGCCGGATTCCTCCGCGCTGCACGTCAGCGACCAGAGCCTGGACGGCAAACGGGCGCTGACCGCCTGCACCGTCAACCACCTGGCTGATCTGATCGCGCAGTACCGCAAGCGCCCGTTCGTGCCGGAGGAGCTGTGGGCCGGCAAGATCTGCCGCGCACTCGCCGAGTGCGACGGCGAACCCGTCCCGCTCAGCACGGTCGCCGAGCTCAGCGGTCTCTCGGTCCAGCAGGCCGCCCAGGGCGTCGAGTGGCACAACGCCAGGGCGCGTGAGTGGCGGGCCCGCTACGGCGACCCCGGCGAGGACTGACGGCACGACAGGGAGACGCGGCGGCACGGCGGAGCCCCCGTGGCTCCGGTGGTGGGCGGGGTCGGCCTCACGGTGCGACGGCGTCGACGGCCGGCGGCTCCGGTTCCGGGTCCGGGTCCGGCCCCTCCGGAACGTCCGGGTTCCGGCGGTCGACCGCCGGTGCGTCCGCGACCGTGGCGGACCGCCTGGAGTGCGGACGGACGACGGAGGGCGGGAACGGCCTCGCTCCGTCGGGATCCGTGCGTTCGTGTCCGTGCCTGCCGCGCATCGCTATGGCCCACGAGCTTCGTCTTACGCTCACCGCTTCCTCCTGGCCCTCGGGGCGGACGCCGGGGTCCGCCGCTGCCGCGCGGCTACCCGCACCTGGCCCGGCGAATCCCGGGTGGGGGCACGTATACCGGGTACCCGCAGCGGTCCGGGGGCCCGGGCGACGACGGTCCGGGCCCGGAAGAGGCCACAGGAGGCAGCCGTGAACAACCACACCAAGGTCCTCGCGATCGTGACCAACCACGGTGTCGAACAGGACGAACTCCTCGTCCCGGTACGGCACCTGCGCGACGACGGCGTCCACGTCGACATCGCCGCCCCGAGCCGGGACGACATCCGTACCCTCGTCGGGGACGAGAAGCCCGGCGAAACGGTGGAACCGACGCACACCCTCGACGACGTGGACGCGGACGCCTACGACCTGCTCCTCGTCCCGGGCGGCACCCTCAACGCCGACGCCCTCCGGACGCACCGGAAGGCCGTCGACCTCGTCCTCGCCTTCACCACTTCCGGCCGCCCGGTCGCCGCGATCTGCCACGGTCCGTGGGTGCTGGTCGAGGCCGGCGTGGTGTACGGAAAGGAGCTCACCTCCTACCCGTCGCTGCGCACCGACCTCGCCAACGCCGGCGCCGACTGGACGGACGCCGCGCTCGTCACGGACGACACGAACGGCTGGCGTCTCATCACCTCCCGCACGCCCGACGACCTCGACCAGTTCCTGCGGGGGATCGACGCGGCGCTCAAGGTGCGGGCCGCGGCCGCCGACCGGGCTGACGCTCCCGGTCGGCGGCCGGGCGGGGCCACCGGGCCTGCGGGGCCTGTGGGCTCAGCGGCAGGGCAACCGGTGCACGGACTTCTCGACGTCGGTGGGGTGTCGCTCCGAGGCCGGGGGACCTGGGTTCCGGGGCGGGGGTCCTGGGGATCGGAGTTCCGAGGCTGATGCGGGGGTTGATGCTCCTCGCGCGTTCTCCGTCCTCGGGCGGTGGGGCGTTCAGCGGTGCAGCAGGAGGTCGGCGGCCTGGACCGGGCTGGCGGCTGCTCGGCAGACGGTCAGTGTGCAGGGCGGGCAGGGCACGGTGATCCGTGCTGAGGTCTCGGGGACGCGGATCGCGCGGGCGCCGGCATCCAGGGCAGCGGCGATCACGGCGTTGCCGGAGCCGATCACCGTCACCCGGGCGGGCGGCAGGCCGAGGGCCCGGCAGCTGGCGGAGACCAGAGCGGGCGAGGGCATGTGGCACGAGCAGCCGTCGTGCCTGCCGTGAGGGCAGACCGCCCACACGTCGAAGGGGCCGAGAAGTAGCTCGGCACGAGCCTGGACAGCCTCGACCTCCGCGCGTCCGATCAGGCCACGGGCGACGCCCGGCTGGTTGGTCAGCACGCCGAGGGCGAGGCCCGCCCCGCGCAGGGCCGTCAGGGCGGCCCGTACGCCCGCCATGGGGAGGACGAGGGCGGGATCGCCGTTGCAGGACACGTCCTGGAGGAGGGTGCCGTCCCGGCCGAACAGCACGGCACCCGTCGGTCCGTCAGCTCCGGAGGGGCCGCTGCGGCTGTACAACCACGGGCCGGTGCCGTCCGCACCGTCCGCACGGTCACCGGCCGAACGGGGCTGCGGGACGGTCGGTACGGTTTCTCCTAGGTACGTCATACTCCTGCGGGTTGCCGCCGTGCCCGGTGTCAAACAGCCCACGGGCGGCGTGCCGGCCATGCTCACCGGTCAGGGCGAGTACCCGTGCCAGGCGGTGTCGTGCCCGGCCAGATGGTCCCGCTCGGCGGTGGTGGCCGGGCGGAGGTCCCCAGACCGGCCCGGTTGGAGCCGCCGAAGCGGCTTGGCGCACGCGGCGCGAGCAGCGGCGCAGCTTCGCGGCCGGTGCACGGAGCCGCAGGGCGGGGAAGAGCCGGTCCTCCCCGCCGCCGAGAGCTGTTCGGGGAGTTGCCACCAGCCCGCCCCGTCCCACCTCACCCCAGGCGGTCTGCCCGGTTACGCGGGGTGTCCGGCGTTGATGTCCTTAACGTCGTGCAAGGTCAGCGGCCCACCGCTGGAGTGCGACGTGGTCGTGGTGTCGAACGGGGCGAGGAGGAATCCCACGTGGTCGCCCCAGTCGGCCCGGTCGAGAACGTGGCCGGCGAACCAGGCCATGGCACCGGTCAGGACCGGGACTCCGCCCGGCCCGGGCTCCCACGCGGTGGCCGCGAACTTGTCGATCCGGTCACCGGTGCGAGCACCGAAGAGCTCGGCGAGGTCGTGGCGGTGTGCGGGGAGCAAGTGGACCACCAGCACCCGTGAGCGTGACGCGACGGCGTAGGTACGGTTCGCCTTGGAGATCCACACGGTGAAACGCGGTGGGTGCAGCGAGTTCTGGCCGGCGAAGCCGACCAGGCACCCCGCGCGTTCCTCGCCGACCGCCGCGGTGACGACATAGACCGGATAGTCCAACAGGGCGCTGAACGCCTCGAATTGACCCACGCCTCTGCTCCTTCCTGCGGATTCCCGGGCCACGGCCGTGTTTGGTGAAGCCGGTCCGCCGTCCGTGGGACGCAGCGCCACGTACCTGCGTGCGCGTCGCCACAGGGACCCGGCCGGGTCACGGATGGTCGTCGTGGTGGCCGCAGAGCCAGGCCAGTGCCTGGTAGGCGCCGAGGACGTAGCCGGCGTCGGCACCGTCGTTCAGGGCGGCGCGCAGTCTCACGGCGGCGCTGCGGCATTCGGCGAAGAGCTGCTCACGGCAAGGCCCCCCAGCCCCGGGCGACGCGAATTCGGTCACGGGGGCTTCGGTCTGGACACCGGTGGCCCACCGGTAGGACGCCAGCACTCCGTGCTCGAAATCGGTGCGGGGCGAGGGGTGCCGGTTGGCCGCCTTGGTCACTTCGAATACCTCGTCCAGGCCACGCGCCCCCACCGCAGGGATCGTCGCCTCGTCTGTTGTCATGCGGGCAACCTATGTGCGTCGGCCCTCAGCTGCCTCCCGGGTGGCTCGAGCGCTCCCGCTCGCCGGTGGCCAGAGCTGCCGGTGTCCTTCACGCCGTCGGACCCCAAGCCTACCGGAGGAGCAGGTCGGGAACGAGGGCTCCTCCACCGGAGTGGTCTGTTCGAGCTGGCTACGATGTCGGCACCCTTCCGGAAGCGAAGCGACAGCGGTCAGGGACGGTCGTCGTGATGGCCGCACAGCCACGCCAGCGCCTGGTAGGCGCCGAGGACGCCCGTGCCGTCCGCGCCCGCAGCCAGGGCTTCGCGCAGGCGGACCGCAGCGGCCTGGCACTCCGCCAGCAGCTGCGCCCGGCACGGCCCCGCGGCGCCGAGCGCAGCGGCGGCCGTGACCGGTGCCGCGACCTGTGCCCCGGCGGCCCACCGGTAGCCCCGAGGACGCCGTGTTCGAAACCGGTCCACGGCTGCGGGCGCCGGTTCGCCGTCTCGATCGCGTCGAACACCTCGCCCGGCGGGCGCACCCCTACGGCCGGGACCGTCGTCTCGTCACTGGTCATGCCCGCAACCTACGTCTGCGGGAGGCAGCCCGCCGCCGGACGGTCCGGCCCGGGCGGCGCTCCTCAGGTCACCGCCTGGTGGCCGGCCGGTGGCGGAGCAACACCGCCTGCCGGGGCGGGTGGGTTCACAACGCTGCTCGCAGGGCGGGCAGCAGGGTGCGTTCGGCCCAGTCGAGGAAGGCCGGTTCCGGCGAACGACCGGACCGCTTCGACGAAGTCCTCGACCCGGTCACCGCTGGGGATGGCCTCGGCGACGTCGGTGGGGCGGACGAAGCGGCTCGCGGTGGCGAAGCCCGCGGTCCCGGGCAGTTCGGCGTTGACCTTCCAGCCGCCGCCGAACCAGCGGAACTGCTGGTAGGCCCGTCGTACGGCGGTTTCCTGGTCGGGATCCCAGCACACCGGCAGCTGGCCCACCGCAGGCTTCCCGGCCCCGCCGTGCCCCGCAAAGCCCGCGACCAGGGCCTGGTCGGGTTCCACGGCGATCACCAGGTCGGTCAGCCGGCCCGCCAGGGCGCAGAACCGCGGCCCCGAAACAGCGATCCCGATCGGTGGTGGAGGGTCCGGAACGTCCCACAACCGGGCGCCCTCGACGTCGAAGTACCGCCCCTTGCACGTGACGTACCCGCCCTCGAACAGCGCTCGGATGATCTGCACCGCCTCGTCGAGCATCGCCTGGCGTACCGCTACCGCTGGCCAGCCACGGCCGACCACGTGCTCGTTGAGGTTCTCGCCGCTGCCCAGACCGAGCCGGAACCGGCCCTCGGAGAGCAACTGCACCGTGGCGGCTTTCTGCGCGACCACCACGGGGTGGTAGCGGAAGGTCGGGCAGGTCACGTAGGTCATCAGTGGGATGCGGGAGGTGGCCTGCGCGGCGGCGCCGAGCACCGCCCAGGCGTACGGGGCGTGGCCCTGCTCGTCCAGCCAGGGGAAGGAGTGGTCCGAGATCACCGAGAAGTCGAAGCCGACCCGCTCCGCACGGACCGCGCCCGCGACCAGGTCGCCCGGGCTGCGTTGCTCGGTCATCACATGCGGCTCCCCAAGCCGCTCGATGACCAGCGCCCAAAGGTCCGCCCGCTCCTGCTCGGAAAGCCCCCCGGCCACCCACACCGGCGGTCGGCGGCCCCGACGATCGGGCCGCTGATGCAGACGCCGCCATCTCAAGCCGGGCCGGTCCTCCTCGTACCTGGCCAACGTGCTTTAAGAGAGGGGAAGTTGTGCGGAGATTGGGGTTGCTGGCTGGCGGGTGGACGCTGGGGTAGGCGCTGCTGGCACGCACCGGCCTATCCGAGTCGGCGCCCGCCAGGAAGGTGATCGGATTTGCAGAAGTCCGCTGTCCGCCCCCTGCCCGTCACGTTTCCCGGAAGTCTGCTGCCCGACGTCCTGGTTGACGCCGAGCTTCGCTTCGACGCCACGCTTCCCTACGCGGCCTGCCTCGTGTTCCCGTCGGCTCCCTCCGGCCGCGCGAGCGATGCGGGGCTGTGCTGGTACTTCGGCCGCGACCTGCTGAACGAGGGCCGCCACGTCCCGGTTGGTGACGGAGACGTCACGGTCAGGCCCGGGTGCGCCGGTGAAGTCCTCATCACCCTGCACGGTTCGGACGGTCTGGCAGTGGTCAGCGCGCCGCAGGACGCCGTGACCGGCTTCCTCGCGGACTCGTTCACGCTGGTGCCCGCAGGAACGGAGACCGATCACCTCGATGTCGATGCGATCCTCGCCCGCCTGCGGGCTGGAGACTGACCGCATCAGGCGGTGCCGCCTTGGATGGCGACCAGCACACCGCACCGGTCGGCGTCGATGGAGTCGGGGATGAGCAAACCCGCACCCTCCCAGCCCGGTCGGCGCACTCCGGTCGCCGGCGGCCGGCACCCTCCGGACAGCGGCGCTTGGGGGGTTGCCAGATCCGGCGGCAGATCAGGGGCCGGTGGCCCACTGGCCGACGCGTGGCGGCTCGGGTAGGAGGGCCAACCCGGTGGTAGTTGATACCTGGGCGGCGAGGCTGGTGAGCGCCTGGTCGAACGCGGTTGCTGTGGCCTCTCCGTGAGCGATGACTGTCAGGGTGCGGCGTTCTGAGCAGCGCACGCCTTCGGTGATCGTCTGGCCGGGGCGGCAGCCGACGAGCTCCAGGAGCCATCCGGCGCTGGCGCGGAGTTGGCCGTCGCTGTCCCGGTGAACGGGGCAGCCGAGAACGGACCACTGTGTGGCCTGGGTGGCGGTGACTCGTGGGTTGAGGAAGACCGAACCGACCTGGCGGGCGTCCGGGCCGCTCGGGTCGAGGAGGAGGCCGCGACGGTGCCGGTTGGCGAGTACGGCTGCGGTGACCTCCGGCACGCTCGGTCGGGTGCCGACGGGGACGTCGAGCTCATCCGCGAGCGGGCGGTAGGTGATCGGCGCGGCCTGGGCGTGGATCAGGTGGAGGGTGGCGGTGAGGATGGTCCAGCGCCCGGGGTTCTCCTTGAAGCGGCTGTTGCGGTACCGCAGGCGACAGGCCTGGACTGGGAAGGTCCTCAGGCAGCCCATATTCCAGTCCCAGACCGAGACGCTGCGGAGCGTGTCGGCGATCTGCTGGCCGTAGGCGCCGGCGTTCTGGACCGGTGCGGCGCCGACGGTGCCGGGGATGCCGGCCAGGCATTCGATGCCGGCCAGTCGCTCGGCGGCGGCCCATTGGACGAGGTCGGTGAGCGGGTGGCCGGCCTGGATGGTGACGGCCACCGTGGTGTCGTCGAGCTTCTTCGCGGTGATGCCGCGGGTGTTCATGACCACGACGGTGCCGGGGTGGCCGGCGTCCGCTGCGATCACGTTGCTGCCGTGCCCCAGGACGACGGGGTCGTTCTCCTCGCTGTGGCCGACCACGCGGGTGGCGTCGGGCCAGTGGGCGGGGTCGGAGATGGTCAGGACGGTCCCGGCTGGTCCGCCGAGCCGGAGGGTGGTCAGCGACGCGAGCGTGTCCTGGGGCACGGCGGTGGTCCTCTCAGTCGGCGGTGACGGCCTTGAGCGCGAGGGTGCGGAGCGGGGCGAGGCGGGTGCGGTTGTCCTGGTGGTGGTAAACGGCGTTGGTGCAGAGGGCCAGGTAGCGGCCAGTGTCGGGGGAGAGGTAGAGGCTGGTGCCGGTGAAGCCGTGGTGGTAGGCGACTCGGCCGCCGTCGGCGAGGATCCAGGCCAGGCCTCGGTGCAGGCCGGGTTCGATCTCGGCCTGCGGTTCCATGCTGGTTCGGAGCCAGGAGCCCAGTCCGCTTCCGTGGGCGTGTGCGTCGAGCATCTGGTCCGCGAAGGCCGCGAGGTCGGCCGGGGTGGTGAACACCCCGGCGTGGCCGGCGACGCCGCCGAGGAGGGCGGCGTTGTCGTCGTGGGGGATGCCCCACAGGCGCGGGCCGCCGTTGAGCCGTTGCTCGGTCGGGGCGACGTCGGTGGAGCGGCTGACGGGTCCGTAGGTGGTGCGGGTCATGCCGAGGGACTGCCAGAGGTCGGCGGCGAGTTCGTCCAGGCGGCGGCCGTGGATATGGGCGAGCGCGAGGCCGAGGAGGATGAAGCCGCGGTTGATGTACCGGTGGCCGTCGCCGGGTTCGGCGATCAGCGGCTCGCCGCAGATCAGCGAGGCCAGGGGTTCGGTGCGGTTGCGGTACTGGTCGAGGCGGGTGTCGGCCCGCAGGCCGGAGGTGTGCGAGAGGATCTTCCCGACCGTCACCTGTGCGCCGGGCGCCTGGTCCGGAAGGTCGGGCAGCAGGTCGCGTACCGGGGTGTCCGCGGAGATGCCGTCGGCCAGGCCGATCAGCGGCCAGGTGGACAGGACCTTGGTCAGCGACGCGGCGTCGTAGACCGTGTCCGGGCCGGGTCGCTCGCTCCCGCACTCGGGCGCGACGATGCCGGAGACGGCGAAGGCGGGCTTGCCGCCGCGTGTGCCGTAGGCGATGACGCCGCCGGGCAGGGCGCCGTCGTCGACCAGCAGGTCGAGGCACTGCTGCAGTTCGCTGACGGTGTTCGACGTCCACGGTCGGGTGTTGCTCACGGAAGCTCCTGGTTGATCGTCAGGTCGGCTCCGAGCGCGGAGAGTTTGGCCGGCAGGTCGCCGTATCCGCGCCGGAGGTGGTACATGCCCCGGATCGTAGAGGTCCCCTTGGCCGCCAAGGCGGCGAGCACGAGCGCGGTCACGGCCCGGATGTCCTCGCCCGCCACGTCAGCGGCGAGGAGCCTGGACGGGCCCTCGACAGTGATCACCGGGCCGTCGGCGTTGACGACGGCGCCGAACTGCCGCAGCGCGGCGAGGTGGCTGTCGCGTCGGCTGTAGATCCTCTCGTCGATCCGGGACGTTCCGGCGGCGCGGGTGAGGGTGGCGGTCAGCTGGGGCTGGACGTCGGTCGGGTAGCCCGGGTGGGGGCCGGTCGTCGCTTCCACCGCGCGCAGTCCCGTCGGCACGGTGACGGTCGTCCCGGCGCGTTCGGCGGTCAGGAGGATCCCGGCGTCGGCGAAGACCGACACCAGACCCGCCGGGAAGCCGCTGGGAGGGAAGGCGTCGAGGTGGACGTCCCCACCCGTGATCGCGGCGGCGAGCGCCAGGGTGGCGGCTTCCAACCGGTCGAACGGGACCGGGAAGACGCCGCCGGCGATGCCGTCGGTGCCGGTGACGTGCAGGGCTTCGGTGCCCTGCCATGTGATGCCGACGCCGGAGCGGGCGAGCAGTTCCGCGGTGACGGTGACCTCGGGCTCTATGCTCGGCCCGAGGATGGACGAGGTGCCGGGGGTGCGGGCGGCCAGCAGCATCGCGGTGACCGTCGCGCCCAGGCTCGGACCCCACTTCCTGGTGCTGACCGTGGTGATGAACGGCAACCGCTTCGAGCCCGGGAATCGGGCACGTACGCGCCCCCGGTTCACTTCGACGTTGGCGCCAGCGGCCTCCATCGCGGCCAGGTGCAGGTCGATGTATCGGGCGCAGAAGGCGTCGCCGCCGGGCAGCGGGAAGGTGACCTCGCCGGAGCGGGCCAGCAGGGCGGCGGCCATGACCGCAGTGGTGCGGATGCGACGGCCGAGGTCGTCAGGGATGACCGGGAAGTAGGAGTCGGCGGGCCGGGTCTCGAACTCGCCGTCGGTCACGGTGGTGTGGGTGCCGGTGCGGTGGAGGATCTCCGCGCACACTCCGGTGTCGAGGATCGCGGGGGCGCCGGTGAGGGTGAACGGCTGGTCGGCGAGGATCGCGGCCGCGTACAGGTGCAGGGCGATGTTCTTGCTGCCCTGAACGGTGGTGCTGCCGTGCAGCGGGCGGCCGCCGGTGATCCGCAGGGTGAGCCGGTCGGAGGTCGTGGTGGTGGTCATGGTCACCTTCCCTGGCTTCCGGCGGGGAAGAACCCGCCGATCTGGGTGCGGGGGTAGAGGGTGGTGTGGGCGCCGATGAGCGTGGCGGGCTGGAGCACGGTGCCGGCGGGGACGATCACGCCGTCGCCGATCACGGCACCGAACTTGGTCTGGCCGGTGGGGACGCGGTGCCCGTCGAGGCGCGCGCAGACCTCGTCGACGGCCGGTTCCGTGACCGGTCCGCTGGTGACGCGCAGGCCGGTCGTGGACACGAACGCGCCGATGTTGACGCCGATGCCGAGGACGGAGTCGCCGACGAAGCTGGTGTGCTTCATGAAGACCCCGCCGGCCAGCAGGGAACGGGTGATCTCGGCTCCCCAGCCGATCCGGCAGCCTGGGCCGATGACGGTGTGGTCCCTGACCCGGGCGCCGGCGTCGATCACGGCACCGGGGCAGACCAGCACCGGGCCGGTGACGACCGCACCCTCGGCGATGACGGCCCCGGCGGCCACGGTCACGGTGCCTCGGACGACGGCACCGGGCTCGATGATCCCGCTGGTCTCGGGCATCTCGATGTCCAGCTGCCCGGTCAGCAGGTCGGCGATGGCCTTCTTGAGCCCGAAGACGGTCGGGCAGCGGCCGAGCAGGTGCGCGACGACGGGGTCGGTGACCTGATCGGTGTCGATGTAGTACTCGGGGGTGGTGCGGTAGTCGATGCGGTCCAGTTCGGTGTTCAACGGGGACGCGACGGACAGCCGGTGCATAGCCGGTTCTCCTCTCGGACGAGCGAGTGGAAGAAGGGGGTGGAGCCGATGAGAACGCCGACGCCTACGGGGCGGCGGGCAGGTCCGGGGCGGTGGCTGCGGCCTCCGGACGGGCGTCGACCTGGTGCTGCACAGCGACGCCCAACAGGACGAGCACGGGCACGTGCAGGGTGGCCCAGGAGGCCGTCAGGAAGACACCGAACCGGTCGCGGTTCGACGGCGCGGCGTGCCGGGGGCCGGTGGAGAAGGAGGAGGAGCTGGGCGTCGGCATGGCGGGAGCCTCCGCAGCCTGGGACGGGTTGACTGTCCCAGTGAACTGCCGGATCGCTGCCGCGATCCGTAGTCGGACTACGGCCCGTAGTCCGACTACGGGTCAGATCAGCTGCACACCTGCCCGAGTGGCGAAGTCGCGCACTCCGGGAAGCCGGCGGTCGTACCGCAGCAGACCGACGGCGAGGTCACGGACGGCACCCCGGCGGACCTCCTGCGGGGCCGTCTCCTCGGCGGCGAGCAGGGCCCGGTAGCACTGCTCGTACTTGCCCCACTGGTCGAAGGCGCGGGCCACGTCCGTGAAGAACCTGGCCTGCCGTTCGGCGGTCGGCAGCGTGGCCGGGTCGATCGTCCTGGCGAGCTCGATTGCCCGGCCGGCGTCGCCGAGTTCGTAGTGCACCGACAGCTCGTGCAGCGCGACGCCCTGGACACCGTCCGCGCGGCCGGACGTCCGGCCGGCCGCGGTGGCGCTGTCGTTGGCCTCCCTGATGAGGGCGTGAGCGTACGACCGGTCGCCGGACTTGGCCGCGGTGTAGGCGGCGGTGGCGTACAGGTCACCGCGTGCGGCCAGGCGGGCGGCCTCGCCCACAGAGGCGTCGGTGAGGAGATCCTCGGCGGCGAGCACTACGATGTCGGTCGCGCGGGCCAGGCTGCCCTGACGGCGCCAGGAACTGGAGACCATCCGCTGGGCCTCGGCGGTGATCAGCGGGTCGCCGCCCAGTCGTGCGGCGGTCAGGGCGCGGTCCGACGTCACCGCCACCAGGTTGTTGTCACCGATCTTGATGCTCAACCTGGCGGCGACGTTGTAGAAGCGGGCGACGTTCCGGGCTCGTTCCTCCGCCGTACCGACCATGTCGGCGGCCACGATCCGGCCGGGCAGCGCCTGTGCGAGGACGTCGTACCGGGCCGACCTGAACTCCTGGCGGGAGGAGGTGAGCGAAGCGTCGACGGACCTCAGGGTCGGCTCGCTGAGAGGAGCCGGGATCCTGCCCGGCCCGTACACCAGCAGGTCCTCCAGGCCGGACAGCGGTGACGGCGCCTCGGCATGAGCGACTTGCAGGCCGGCGACCGGGGCGGCGAGGGCGGCCACCGCCAGGGTCAGGAACGGGCGGCGACGCACATCGTCCTCCTCCTCGGCACCGGAAGTCGTCGCCAGCGTAGCCGAGCTGGCACGCCGTCGCGGTGATCTCGGCCGCTTCGCGGCCGGTTGTGGCAGCGCCAGGAGCTGGTCGATCCCGACGCCCAGGGCCGAGGCCATCCGTCGTAAGAGCTGCAGGTCGTGGACCTGCTGGACGTCCCGCTCGACCTGCGACATCCAGTCCTCGCTGCGGTCGAGCTCCGCCGCCAGGCGGAGCTGTGTCCAGCCGAGCACCGAACGACGCAGCGAGACGAACCTGCCGAATGTGGTGTTGCCGTCGGTCACTGTTCCCCCCGGGCCCTGTCCCGTGATCACGGTTCACCTGCCGGCACGGAGACGCCGGCCTGGCCTTCCACGGTCTCCGGCTCCGCCCAGACCAGCGGGTGGCCTCCGGCGTACTGGGCGAAGGCGTCCTTGCCCTGGTGCAGCACAAGCAGCAGGCGGCAGATCGGCGCCATGGCGACGATGTCGAGCACGCCGAGGCGCAGCGGCCGTGCGACCAGGTTGCCGCCGAGTCGCAGGGCGTCGCGGACGAGGACCTGCATCGGGGTCAGGGGTGCCGAGTGCCGGTACTTCTCCTCGGTCGCGGCGAGCAGGAGCGCGAGATGGGCGGTCAGCTCCTCGTACAACGCGTAGAGGAGGTCCAATTGGGGTCCGGTGAGTTCCTCGCCGGCCAGGGCTCGTTCCGCGAGGGCGTCCGCCTGGCCCACCGCGCGCAGAACCCCGGCCACGTCGATGTCGATCAGGGGCTCAGCCACAGGTCGCTCTCCGGCGTCGGCCGGCCAGGATGAGGTGGGCGACGAGGTTGGGCTGGCACAGCAGGGCGGGGGAGTCCATCTGGACGGACCAGAAGGCGCGGGCGCCGTCCTCGCGGGTCAGGCCCGGCCGCGGCACGGCGACGGTCTGTCCCCGGCCCAGGCAGGGCACGTCCGAGAGGTTCCAGTGCCGCGCCGTGCCGGCCGGGACCAGCGCGTAGTAGGCGTCGTACGAGTCGTAGCAGAACACCGGGCCGCCCAGTACGCGGCTGAGGTAGCGGTCCACCTGCCGACGCTGGTCGGTACGAGCAGCCGCGTGGACCTCGGCGGCCGGAACGGGCACGACGGCGAACAGCACGCCGGTGGGCAGCAGCGCCAGGCCGTCCTTCTTCCAGTCGTTGAAGGCGAGGCGAGGCACCGGGGCCGCACAGGCGAGCCAGTGCCCGACCGCGCGCTGCCGCTCGGCCGCGGTGGTGAGACGCGGGATCACTCGACCCCCTCCTTCGACGCCGGCCCGCCCGCCAAGTGGGTCACGCAGAACACGGGGTCGAAGTCGCGCTCGGCACCGGCCTCGTCCACGACGCTGCCCCTACCCGCCGGACGCAGCGGCCCATCGGTGGTGTTGCACCTGAGGCACGCCTTGCCCTCCACCTGGGCCTCACCGGCCAGCACCTGGACCTGCTGACCGCTGCTCACACGGACGGTGACCCAACGGGATTCGACCGCGCGCCTGAGGGCGGAGGCGAGGAGCACCGGATCGACGAGCCGGTCCGGATGGCCGGGATCCGGCGGTACGAGCCAGTGGGGACCGGGCGGTTCGATGACCAGGACGCCCGGAACCGCGACGTAGTCGCCGAAGCTCAACAGACGACCAGTGGGCAAGTCGGCCTCGATGCCGCTTCGCGGGGGCACCAGGAAGTAGATCCGGGGCTCACGGCGGCTGTCCCAGATCACCGGCCCGGGGCGGCGCGCGGTGACGCCTTCGAGGATCGAGAGGGCTTCCAGACCGAGCTTCTGGCCGACGGCGACCGCATCCCAGAAAGTGCCGCCCTCGACGGCGACGACCGTGTCGCCGGGAGGGGCCCACGTACTGGCGGGGCCGAACGAGCGGGGCATGCGGTAACTCCTGTCATGTCGGTGAATCCGTCATGAACAAGGTCGAGCCGCCGGAAGTCGGGAACTCACACAACCGTGTGTTAGTCCACGGTCACATTCCGATCCACGAGGCGTAGTTCGACATCGACTCGGGGAGCCGACGCTGCGCCCGGAGCAGGCCGGCCACCGTTTCGCGGACGGTGGAGCTGTGCCGGGACTGCTGCGGGGCCAGGCGGCGTGCGTCGAGGAGACGGCGGAAGGCGGCGTCGCCCTTGCCGGTCCAGAGCAGAGCTCGGGCGATCTCCGCGTGATGGTGCGCGGCACGGCTGGCGGGCCAGGAGTCGGGGATCTCGATGGCCCGCGCGACTTTCAGGGCCTCGTGGTAGAGCGTCTGGTCGATCAGGCAACTCGCGCGGTGGGCGGCGACATTGGTGGGGCCGAAGGCCAGCCAGAGGAGCTCCGGGACCTCGCCGGTTCGCACCGAGATGGACTCGGCTTCGGCGAGGTTGCCGGTGATCGCCTCGGTGTCCCCGTTGCGGGCGGCGAGCACCGCGATGCCGAGGTGCACCTGACCGGTCACGGCCTGCCGCTCGATGCCCGGATCGGCCTGCGCAGCGGTCTGCCGGGCGAGTTCCGCGATGCGGATGCCGGTCCGGTACTGGCCGGCTCGCAGGTAGGCCAGTGCCCGGTTGTACTGCCTGATCGCTCCGGTCACGGCGTCGGAGGCCCGCTCCGCCGCCCAGCCCATGCGATCGAGGGAGATCGACGCGAGGTCCTGGAACCCGAGCTTGCTGGCGAGGTCGTAGCCGGAGCGGTACTGCATGGCGAGGGCCTGCCAGGCACGCCGGTCACCGGTGCTGTGCGCCGCGGTCGTGGTCTCGGTGATCAAACCGGGCAGCTCTGCGGCCGCGCTGCGCAGGTCCGACGCGCGGATCAGCCGGCACACCCGGTCGGTGTGCGCGACGAGGTCCTCGATAGGGCGCGGGGCGACGTCCGGGTCGGCGCCCAGGTCGAAGATGTCCAGCGACTCGCGGATGGGCTGGATCAGCCCGTCGAGCTGGTCGCGCCGCAACTCCTCGATGTACGGGCGTCCTTCGAGATCGGCGACGGGCACGGACAACGCTCGGGCGATGGACGCGACGACTGCCGGGCTGGCCTGTCGCTTGCCCTGCTCGATCTGAGCCATGTGGGATGCCGAGATCGCCGCTTTCAGGGCGAGTTCGGTCTGGGTCATGTGCCGGAGCTTGCGGGTCTGCTTGATCCGCTTGCCGATGGTGTCGGGCGTGAAGTCGGTCATGGTGCGTCCCTTGCGAGTCGGGCCCGGTGATCCGACGGTAGCGCCAAGTAGCCGGGGACCTCAGCCGATTCCGGCGGGTTGCCGAAGCCCGTTCCCACAGGGTTCGATGACCCTCATGCCTGTCACGCGCCCGGTCCTGTACCTCTTCGGCTCCGCCGCCCCGCCCGTCCTGGACGTCGCGCACGTCGTGCGCCAGGCTCAGGACAGGGGGTGGGACGTGGCGCTCGGGCTCACGCCGACAGCGGCGAGCTGGCTCCAGGAGGAACTGCCGCAGTTGGAGAGCCTGACCGGGTACCCGGTGAAGTCCGCCTACCGTCGGCCAGGCGACCCGGACCTGCTCCCGGCCGCCGACGCCGTCCTTCTCGCTCCTGCCACGATGAACAGCATCAACAGCCTGGCGCTAGGGATCACGACCTCCTGGATCATAGGGTTCGCGGCCGAGGCGATCGGCAAGGGCATCCCGCTGACCGTGATGCCGTGCACCAACACGGCGCTCACCGGGCACCCTCAGTTCCCCCGCAGCGTCACCACGCTGCGCGAAGCCGGCGTTCGAGTGCTGCTCGGCGAAGGAGGATTCGTCCCGAACGTTCCCGGACAGGGGAGGCCGGACACGTACCCGTGGGACGTCGCACTCTCTGCTGTCGAAGAGTCCATCCCGCGGTGACCCCGGGGCCGGACAGAGTCGGGCTGGGCACAGGCGCAATCATCGGCTACACCCTTGCGGTCTCGTGCGGTGCCGCACTTCCGTGAGTGACGGCACCGCGTGGGCAGGCAGTCAGACACCGTGGAAGGCGACGATGAACCGCAGCTGCCTGTTCCTCAGCGGGGACAGGGCCATGATGCGGACGGGGACCGCGCCGGCGCCGCCGTGCGGGATTCGCATGTGCCTGATGTCGCCGTCCGGGTGCTCGTAGAAATCGTGCCGGTCCCACAGCTCCTGGGCTTCGGGGCAGCCCTCCAGGATGTCCGCGACCAGCTTCTTCAACTGCTCGTTGTCGGGGTACTGGGCGGCGGCGGTGCGGATCTGGGCGAGGAAGGGTACGGCCCAGGATTCCTTCCAGTTGACCAGCTGCTCGCGGGCACCGGGGTAGAGGAAGGCCCACCTCATGATGTTGCGCTCGTAGACCCAGGGGTACATCTCCCGGGAAGGGTTGTTGTGCGCGACCACGTTCCAGGCGACGTCCGAGATGTACGCGGGGTGCGGGAGCATCTTGTCCAGAAGGCGCTGCATGTCTGCATCCATGGCCGCCATTGCGTCGGGCTCCGTGTCTCGTGGGGCGGGGGCGCGCCCGGTGGCGTGGTGGTACAGGGCGAGGCGTTCCGCATCATTGAGTCGGAATGTGAATGCCAGGCGTTCGAGAATTGCATCAGAGAATTGGGCGGATTCTCCGGCTTCCAGCTTCGAGTACCACTTGACGCTGATGCCGGCCAGTCGGGCTACCTCAGTTTTGGAGAGTTCCCGCGTTCGGCGGGTGGGGCTCGTGACCAGGCCGGGGATGGAGTTGGGATCTGTCCGCTGGCGCCAGCACTGGACCATGCTGGCGAGCGTCAGATCGCGAGCCGCAAGGCGCTCGAAGTCAGTGCTCATGGCATCCGATTCTAGGCATCTCCGACTGGCGGGTCGGCGCCGATAGGCGTGTGGGGAAAGCCACATCGGCGGATTCGTGACGTTGTCGTTGGATCGTCAACAAATCTCTGTTCTGGAATGATGAATCATCATTTGACCAAGCGTTCGAGGCCTCTCTGTGACGAGCTGTCAATAGCTATCTGCCGCTTCCGCGGTGGCGAAACTCCGGTCGTTGCGGAAAATATCCGCGAAATCACCCTGAGTGATCTACGCGCGTAGTCTAGAACTCTGAGTTCGCGAACTCGGAGTTCCGGAACTGGCACTTCTGGAAGTGAGAGTTCCAGTGGGGGCCTGGCATCGTGGAAGTCGCCGGGCCGCAGACGGGCCGCTCGGCGACCCGCACCGCGAAGGAGAGTCCCCATGTCCCGCTCGGCTCTGGTTGTCGGAGGTAGCCGAGGCATCGGCCTCGCAGTGGCGCAGCGGCTTGCCGCGGACGGTGCCACCGTGGCAGTCGCCTCCCGCAGCGGGCTCGCGCCGGAGGGGATCCTCGGCGTCGAGTGCAACGTGACGTCCACCGAGTCCGTCGACGCTGCGTTCACCGCGGTCGAGGCCGCCCAGGGACCGGTCGAGATCCTTGTCGTCAACGCCGGCATCACCCGGGACACGCTGCTGCTGCGCATGTCCGAGGACGACTTCGACGCCACCCTCCAGACGAATCTCGTCGGCGCCTATCGGGCCGCCAAGCGGGCCTCCCGCGGAATGCTCCGCGCGAAGCACGGCCGACTGATCTTCATCTCCTCCGCCGTCGCGATGACCGGCGAGAGCGGGCAGGCGAACTACGCCGCCTCCAAGGCCGGCCTCGTGGGCTTCGCCCGGTCCCTGGCCCGCGAACTGGGCCCGCGCGGCATCACCAGCAACGTCGTCGCCCCCGGCCTGACCGAAACGGACATGACCGCCGTCCTCTCCGAGGCCCAGCGTGAGGCCCTGCTCCAGCGGGTGCCGCTCGGCCGCATGGCCCAGCCGGAGGAGATCGCTGCCGCAGTGTCCTTCCTGGCGAGTGGCTCCGCCGCCTACCTGACCGGGGCGATCATCCCTGTAGACGGTGGCGCCGGCATGGGTCACTAACCCCGCGCCGGGCCTGGGCGCAGGAGGGGACGCCCAGGCCCGGTGTATCCCCGTTGCTCGCACGCCCGGCGCGCCCACGGCTCCAGCTGCGATCACCTTGTACTGGACCCGCTACGGGACCGTGCGGCCCAGATGAGGCCATCGGCCTTGCCCACCCATACCGACCAGGGGGCGGGCGCAGCCTGCCGGTTCCCGGCACTGCACACCTGTGAGGTTCCCTTGCCATTTCCCGCAACGCCAGCACCCTTGGTGCCCACCCAACAGGCAGCTCCGGCGGCCAGCACCCATGCCCGCGTCCTGACCGTTCTCCGGGCGGTCTCCCAGGGCAGCGGCGTCCAGGGCGTGCTCGACCTCACCAGGTCCACCGGTATCCCGGACTCCACGGTCCACCGCATCCTCCAGGCTGGCGTGGAGGCTCGTACGGTCGACCAGGTCAGCCGCGGCCGCTACCGGCCGGGCCCGGCCGTGATCGAGATGGCGCTGCAGGCGATGACGTCAGTCCCTGCGGCAGCTGACGTCCAGCGGATGCTGGACGACCTCCAGCGAAATACCGGCGGAGTCGTCATGCTGTTTACGGTCACCGGCTTCGGGGGGCTGCGCCGTCTGTGTACCGACTACACCCTTGGCGACCGTGACCCGGAGAGCCTCGGGGCTCTGACGTCGATCGGCTCCATGCCGCGCTCGCTGCGCGTCGGCGCGGCGGGGCGCGTGATCCTGGCCCACCTGCCGACCCACATGCAGGAGGCGGTGTTCGCCGAAGACCTGCCCCAGCCCCAGACGCCGGGTGCGATCCGTGACGAGGCTGTCCTGCTCGCCTCTCTTGCCGACATCCGCCGGCGCGGCTTCGCGATCGGTCGCCAGGAGGCGCTGGTCGGATGGGACGCCATCGCGGCGCCTGTCATGTGGGGGTCGACCGTGATGGGGTCAATCGGCCTGGGAATGCCTGCTGAGGAAATGACGGGCGACCTGCGAGAAGTGATCCGGCGTACCTGTGATGCCGCACGTGCCATGAGTTTGGTTGCTGCCGGCCAGATGGCAGTATGAGGCGAAAACCCGCAGCACTATTTTCTAGTTGGCGGCCTACAGGAAGATCTGTCGGCCGCCAATTGTTTTCCCGGCACGCAGGTGGATGTCTGCAAGTTGCAATCACCTGATGCGGCCCTCTGGTGGTGGAAGAGGGTTATCGGTTCTTTCGTGAGTCTGGGCTGCAAGGTCTCCAGGATGCTTTCAGGGTTAGTCGTGCCGGGTTTGCTCGACTTCTCTGGGTCTGCTTCCTGGTGAGAGCTCGAAGCGCGAATTGGGGCCTATGTATTTATCGGCCAAGATCGTTTCCCGCTGGGCGGGAAATTGGGGCTACTACTCGCGTAGATAGCTCGAATTTCTTGACCAAATTCTGACGTTAATCATAAAGTCTCTTCGGTGCGTATGCGGTCCGGGATTCTTGGAGCATGCGAGGTCCGGCCTTGGGTCTGCTGCATAGGCAGTGGGGTCGACGTCTGGACGGGCTGAGTTCGCACTGCTCGGCCCGGAGGGGGCCGGGCGATCCGCGTGGTGTGGGCCGCGCCAGCGCGTACACAAAGGTTTTCCCCTGTCGGGGAGTTAAGGCCTGGATGTGTGGCGGCTGGTCGCCCTATGGTGCTCGTCCCGCCGCGAACACCGGCGGGCGGAGAGGGGGAGTTGATGCCGTAGGACACGGCCGGAAAAGCGACCGGCGCCCGGGAGTTACCAGCTCCTGGGCGCCGGGCCGGCGCCCCGAAGGGCGCCGATTCACTACCTCGCGAGCGGCGGGACTTCTTTTGCACGAGAGGCCGCCGCGCGCGCTCCTACGAACCACGGAGTATCGCATGCCCAGCCTTTCGGGGGAAGCCGGTTACGCGGCGACCAGCCCGAGCCAGCAGCGGCTCGGGGTCCAACTCGCGGACATGATCCCCGGCGCGGTCACCATCCGCGTCAGCCTCACCGACCCCAGCCGCCAGTGGCCCCACCCCTACACGGTGGCCGTCGGCGAGTACGGCGAGCAGCTCGGGTTGAGCCGCAACACAACCAAGACCGCCGCCCGTTGGGTGCTGCGGACATGGCCGGACGCGGACTGGACGCGCCCGCACACCCTCGACCTCGCCACCGGGCAGCTTGCCGTTACCGCGGTCCGGGGCCGCTGACATGGCGCGCATTCGATCGGTCAAGCCGGAGGCCTGGGTCTCCGAGACGCTGGCCGAGGTGTCCATCCCGGCGATGGTGACCTTCCTCGGCATGACCAACCACGCCGACGACCACGGACGCCACCGTGACAACGCCGCGATCGTCTACGGCCTCATCTGGCCGATGCGTGACGAGATCAACCGCGCGGAGGTCGAGGAACACCTCCAGCAGCTCGCCTCGGTCGGCGCGATCTGCCGCTACAGCGGCTGCGACGGCCGTCGGTACTTCCACTACCCGACCTGGCGTAACCACCAGAAGATCGACAAGCCGAGCCTGTCCCGGTTGCCCGCGTGCCCGCACTGCGAGCCGGAGCGGTGCGGCGTCTGCAAGGGCCCCTGCATCCAGCGGGCCGCCCTCGCCGACACCTCGGGGACCGAAGCCGCGGACGCCACGAGCGCTCCCCGAGTGTTCGCCGAATCCTCGGCGAACACTCCTGTAGCGATCCCGCAGCCGAACGAGCCCTTCCCGGTGCCCGCCACGCAGACGGCTCCCCCCGCCGCCGAGGCGGCGGACCGGGCGGTCGACGCCAACCGCAAGCCGGTTCCGGCTCCCCGGAAAACCGCAGGTCAGACGTCCTACGGCGAAACCTCCCCGAAGGTTCGTCGAAGCCTCCCGGAGCCCTCGGCGCCTGGATCTAGGATCTTGGATCCTGGATCTTCTTTCCTTACGGGGCGCCAGGCGCCCGACGCGGGCACGGTCTCCGGCGGCCAGCTGATCGGCGAGTACGTCGCCGCCTGCGCGGAGCGTCCGCCGGGCAGCGTGCTCGGCCACCTCGGCAAGGTCGTCAAGACCCTGCTGGACGAGGGCATCGCCGCCGAACACGTCCGCGCCGGGCTGCGGCGCTTCGCCGAGATCCAGGGCCACCCCTCCCGGCTGCCGAGCCTGGTCAACGACGCCATGAACGCACGAGGCGCCGGTTTGGCCCGGCCGGGAATCCGGCCTAACGTGCCCGCTCACCAGGCGTGGACCAACCCGGTCGACGCCGTCGCCGCCTACGCCGAGGAGCTGTGATGCGCACCCACCGCGACCCGCAGACCCTCGCCGACGCCCCCTCGGTGCTCGACCGGATAGCCCGCATCCTCGCCGCCCGGGGCATCGACCAGCACACGGTCCACGCCCTCCCGGACGAGCCGGAGCAGTACTCGCTGGAGGAGGCCCTGTCCGCCGGGCTGCCACCGCGCTACCGCGACGCGGTCGCCACGAACCCGCAGGTCCTGGCCTGGGTACGGCAGGTCGCCGCCCAGGCCGCCGCGCCCAGCATCGGAGCCCGCCGCCAGGTCACCACCGGCCCCAGCCTGCTGATGGCCGGAGTCGTCGGCGCCGGTAAGACCCACGAGGCGTACGGTGCCGTACGCGCCCTTGTCCAGGCCGGCATCGGCGTGCGCTGGCGCGCCACCACCGCCGCCGACCTCTACGCCGAACTCCGCCCCGGCCCGGACACCGACGCCGAGCGGACGCTCGCGGCTTACAGCCGGGTGCCGCTGCTGATCCTCGACGACCTCGGCGCCGCCAAGTCGAGCGAGTTCGTCGAAGAGCAGACGTACCGGCTGATCAACCGCCGCTACAACAACCTGCTCCCGACCTTGATCACCAGCAACCTGCCGATCAAGGACCTGCGCACCTGCCTCGGTGACCGCGCCTGCCTGGACGCCGCCCTCGAAACCGGCGACACCAACGGCATCCGGGGCGGCCTCACCGAGGAGGAACGCGAACCCCTGCACGCCAAGATCAACGACCGCCTCGACTACAGCCGCGTCAACGCCACCCTCGCCGGACGCGACATCCACCTCACCAAGGCCGAGCGCCGCGCCGTCGTCCTCGCCGGATACCGGCAGGACGTGCCGGTCGAGCGCCTCGCCTGGCTCCTCAAGATCACCCCCGAGCACGCCCTCAAGCTCTACCGCGAGACCCGCCGCGCGATCCGCCACCGGCAGATCGCTGAAAAGGCCGCCCGCACCGCCTCGGCCGCCCACGGCGCCGCCGGCACCGAGCAGCTGGTCCGCGACGACTTCGGGACGGCCGCATGAGCACCACCACCGCGACCACGCCGAACTCCGCGCACGTCACCGGCTGGGACCGGGCCGTCGTCATCGCCCTCGGCGGCGCGGGCTGCGCGCTCTCGTACGACGCGCTGCAGCAGATGGCCATCGCCATCCACGTGAGGGGCCTGCTCACCTACCTCTTCCCGATCATCGTCGACGGCTTCATCGCCTACGGAGTGCGCGCCCTGCTGGTCCTGCGCACTGCACCGCGCGGGCCCGCGCCTACGTGTGGACGCTCTTCGGCGCGGCCACCGGGACGAGCCTGTGGGCCAACGCGCTGCACGCCGTCCGGCTCAACGATCTCCACTCCGCAGCTGGTGGGCTGCGGCTGGGCGACACGGTGGTCGCGGTGCTGTCCACCATCGCCCCGCTCGCCCTGGCCGGAGCCGTCCACCTCTACATCCTCATCGCCCGCGGACCGGTCAATCCCGCTGACCGGGACGGTCACGCTGACCGCCCGGCCCCGGCCGACCGCGGTCAGGTCACCCCTGACCCCGCCCCGGTCACCACCGAGGAGGTCACGCTGACCGAGCGGCTGGCGGCGCTGACCGCCAGCCAGGACCGTGCCGGTCGCTCCGCTCCCGGTCAGTCGGTCAGCCGCCCGGTCACCGCCCCGACGCCGAAGGCACAGCTGACCCCGGCCGACGCGGTCAGCCTGACCAAGCCCTCTGATATGGGCGGTCACCCGAACACGGTCCGGCCGGTCACTGACCGGGACAGTGACCCCCGCCCTGACCTGGACACCGAGGACCTGCTGAAGATCGCCCGGCAGGCGGTCAGCAAGGAGGACAAGCTGACCCGCAAGGTGGTCGCCGAGGCGATCCGCGGTCAGAAGATCCCCCTGTCCAGCGCCACGCTGACCGAGCTGATGGCCCAGCTCCGGCCCCAGCCCGAGCCGGTCACCGCCGACCGGAACTGACCGACACCCGAGCGCCGGGGTGACCGACCGGGTCACCCCGGCGCTCACCCGCCCGAACCACCGCCGAACGGGAGCAGCCCACCATGCGCACCACCCCCGCCACCTGGGCCGAGGCCGACTCCTGGCTCGCCGTCCTCACCCAGCGCGGCCACCTCCACCACGTCGAAACCGGCCCGGACGGCACCCGAAGCGTCCAACGCGGCCGACACTCCCGCCCCTGGACCCTCCACCACCCCGTCCTCGCCCTCGACTTCATCGAGGACCTCCTCCTCGACATCCACCAGCGCGACAGCGAGGCCAGCCGATGACCGACTCCGCCCAGGACGGCACCACGCAGGGACCGAAGCGTGACCCCAACGAGGCTCCTGGCGGAGCAAGTTGTGGGGTAAGGAGTCCTTACCCCGCCCCCGCCCCGAAGGGGGCGCAGGCACCCCGGTCGTCGGCAGACCCAGGGGGGCCTGCCGACGACCGGGGACTCGGCCCAGGGGTGCCGACCAAGGAGGAGGACGAGCAGCAGCCGACCGCCGCCCGCCCCGCCCCGCACCGACGCCTTCGCCAGAGCGTGCCGCGCACCAACCGCATCTGCCCCCGATTCAGCGACCCCGAGTGGGCCCTCCTCCAGCGCGCCGCCGCCCGAGCCGAACTCGCCCCCGGCGGCTACACCGCTGCCGCCGCCGTGGCCGCCGCCACCAGCACCGACCCCAGCGCCGCCGTCGCCGACTACCGGCGCGGCATCCAGGAACTCATGGAGTCCAACCGCCAGCTCGGCGCCGTGGGCAACAACCTCAACCAGCTCGCCCACTACGTGAACGCCGGCGGCCAGCCAGGCACCGAGCTTCGCCAGCTCCTGGCCCGCGTCCAAGCCGCCATCGACGCGGTCGACGACGCCGTCGACTGGCTCATCCGCCGGTGATCCCCAAGATTCGCACCGGCACCGACCGCGCCTTCCCCCTCATCGACTACCTCTTCGGCCCCGGCAAGCACGAAGAGCACACCGACCAGCACCTCGTCGCCTCCTGGAACAACTTCGCCCCCGACCCGGGCCCCAACCCGGAGCCGCACCAGGTCGCCAAGCTCGCCAACCAGCTCGACCAACCGGTCAAAGCCCTCGGCCAGCAGGCACCGGCCACCAGGATCTGGCACTGCTCACTGCGCACCGCCCCCGGCGACCGGCACCTCGACGACGCCGAGTGGGCCACCATCGCCCGGCGCATCGTCCACGCCACCGGCATCGCCCCCGAAGGCGACACCACCGCCTGCCGCTGGGTCGCCGTCCGCCACGCCGACGACCACATCCACATCGCCGCCACCCTCGTCCGCCAGGACGGCCGCCTGGCCGCCCTCAGCTACGACAAGCGCAAAGCCCAGGCCGAAGCCCGCCTCATCGAGAAGGAGTACGGCCTGCGCCAGCTCAACCCCGGCGACGGCACCGCCGCCCAAAACCCCACCAGCCAGGAGCACTTCAAGGCCGAACGCACGGGCCGCACCGAGCCCCCGCGCGAAACCCTGCGCGAAGCCGTCCGCCAGGCTCTGGCCGGAGCCGACAACGAGGAGGAGTTCCTCACCCGGCTGCGCGAGGCTGGCCTGCGGGTGAAGCTCCGCCATCTGCCGTCCGGTGACCTCATCGGCTACAACGTCGCCCTGCCCGGCGACCGAAACCGCGTCGGCGAGCCCATCTGGTTTCCCGGGTCCAAGCTCGCCCCCGACCTCTCCCTGCCCCGAATCCGCCTCCGCCTCGACACCGCACCCGCCATCCCGGAGCTGGACAACCTCCCGTCCCGCACCGGCCGTTCCGCTCCCGCGCGCCGCCGCCGGGACGCCGCCGGCCCCGCGGAGCGCGCTGTCGACGTTCTCGACCAGGACGGCGACGAAGCCGCCGCCCAGCTGGTCGGCGCCGGTGAGATCCTCGACGCCCTCGCCCAGACCTCCCCGGCCGCCACCCGCGCCGAACTGCGAGACGCTGCCCGAGCTTTCGAACGCGCCACCCGCAGCCACGTCCGCGCCGAGAACGCCGACATCCGTGCGCTGCGCTCGGCCGCCCGCGGAATCGTCCATGCCGGCAACGCGCTCGGACGTGGAGAGGACGGCGGCGCCACTGCTATGGTCCTGTCCACCCTCGTCCTGGTCACCCTGGCCGCCGCCCGCTGGCACTCCGCCCGGGGCCACGCCCAGCAGGCCGCCGCCTCCCGCCAGGCCACCGACCACCTGCGCGCCGCCTACCGGCAGGCCGCAGCCACCCCCATGCGAACGATGCGCGAGATCGGCCGCGCCCTCCCGGAGAGCGAGCGCCTCCGCCACGACGCCACCATCCGCACCGTCCTCGGCTCTGCCGAGAACCCGAGGGGCCCAGCCCGCGAACACGACGCCCTGGCCGCCGTCCTCGCGGAAGCCGAGACGGCCGGCCACGACCCCAAGGCCCTCCTTGAGAAGGCCGTCGACCGGCGGGAGCTGGAAACCGCCCGCGACACCACCGACGTCCTCGTCTGGCGCATCCGCCGCCTCGCCGACCTTCCCGCCAACCCCGAACACCCCCGCACCCGTACGGCGCCCGGCACCCGGGCCAGGACCGGGCCGACGCAGGAACGCGCCACCCAGCCGGCACCGGCACAGCCCGCGACCGACCCGCGCCGCCCGGCACCACGCCGCTGAACCGACAACCCGCCGGCCCCTGTAGCCGGCCCACCGCGTGATCCTGCCGAAACCCCTCGACACCCGGTTCCACCAGGTGTTACGCAAGTACCCGAGCACCGCGAACGGAGAGCCCGTGACCAGAACCACCGAGCACACCACCACCGCCCCGGCCCCGATCACCACCCCGGTCCCGGCCGCCTCCGACCCGCTCCTACAACTGGAGTACGAGACCCAGACCCCCAGCGGCCCGGAGGCCGTCCGAGGCATACTTCACCCGGCCGAACTGGCGCTGCGCGGGATGCCGGTAACGTGCTCCGCCTGCCAGGCCCGCCGGGACTGGCTGCTGCTCAACCACCGCCGTAACGTCTGGGTGAGGTGCCGCTGCGGAAACGAGTGGCTGGAGTCGGAGATCACCCGCAAGGACTTCGACGCCCTGATCGCCAACCCGACCTGGACCCACCACCCTTCGACCGCCGCTGCGCGGGTGGCCCTCGGCTTCGACGGGACCTTCGCTGGCGTCTACCTGGACTCCTAGGCTGCGCAGTGAGAAGGACCGCCACCGGAATCAGTGGCGGTCCTTCTCACTGCTGGTCAGCTTCCTGGGCTGGGAGGGGTTGTTGATGAGGGGAGTTGGCGGGCCGAGGCCAGCCGGTGGAGGCTGAGCTGGACGGCGGCCGGGCGCAGGCCGAGGACGGTGGCCAGCGCCTCGGCGGTGAGGCGGGGGTCGAGCCGTAGGTGTTCGAGGACTACGAGGTCGGTCCGGTTCTCGGCGGCGCGGACGGTGCGATAGGCGGCCAGCGCTCCGCCGCCGAGGGCGAACAGACCTACGGCGCAGACCGCGTAGGTGCTGGTCGCAGCGGCGCCGGTCGCGGTGGCGGCGCCGATCGCGGCGGTGGAGCACCAGGCGATCAGCGCGACAGGACGGCGTACTGGATGGTTGGGCATTGGCAGGTGGTCCTCTCTGTGCCCGTACTGGGACGGGCTCCAGCCGGTCATTCGGTCTGGTTGCCGTGCAGGTCGCTGCGGTGGCCCTGGCCGAGGGGCTTCCAGCTCTGGAAGGTGGCGGGCTTCCAGCGGGGGCGGTCCGCGATGCTGGTGTCGTCGGGAGGGGGTAGGGTGCCGCGGTTTCGGCGGTTGCGGGCGGCGCCGACGCTGGTGCCCAGGTGCGCGGCGACCTCGGCGTAGCCCCATAGCTGCTGGTCGTCGGCCATGTGCGTGTCCTTCCTCGGTGCTTCGGTGATGAGCGTACGTGCCGTCGCGGGGAGGGGCGTACGGCGAGGCCGCCCTGGCCTTGTCGGCGCGGGGCGGCCTTGTGCGGTGGCGTTCAGGAGTCGGCGAGGCGGTTGGCGAGTTCGAGGGCGGCGGTGGCGACGGTGAGGGCTGAGCACAGGCCGGTGACCTCGTACAGGGTGGGGCGCACCAGGTGGGGCCAGTCGTCGGGGGCAGCGGGCCAGGTGGCGAGGTGGACGTCGGTGGTGGCGAGGCCGAGGCGGGCGGTGACGTCCCAGCCGGCCTCGGGGGCCTTCTCCCACCGCAGCAGGATGCGGCCGAAGGGGAGTCTGGGCGCGGTGGCCGGGATCCAGAGAACCTCGATCGGCTGGCCGGGGTTGGTGGGGACGCGGCGGACGAGCGCTCCGCTCGCCCACGGCGGCATGGGGTGCAGTGCGAAGCGGTCGAGTGGCTGTGGGTGGGTGAGGCGGTGGGTGGTGGGGATGCGGGCCTCCTCGGGGCGGTTGGTGGTTCAGGCCCAGGCGAGTTCGTCGCGGACGGCGGCGGGCAGGTAGCTGTCCTGGCCGTCTTCGGCGAGGTAGGCGATGCCGTCGTGGACGACGACGTCCGTGCCGATGTAGTGGGCGAAGGCCCAGTCCGGGTTGACGGCGATGCGGATGCGCAGGTTCGGGTCGACGCTCTGGAGCTGGGCGATCAGGTGGGCGACGGTCAGGTACTGGGGCACGGTTGACTCCTCGGCGTGGTGGCCGTTCGGGGATCGGGGCGGAGCGGGTCTTGTGGGTCGAGCCGGAAACCTCATGCAGGTGAGCGTGGTGTCCGGCGCAGGGGGAGAACGAGGACGGGCTCGTCGGCGGGCCAGGGGTCGCAGCTCTCCCACGGGTAGTCCCGGTCGAGGACGACGGTGCCGTGCGGGCCCTCGACCTCGGGCAGGCCGTAGACGCCGCATCCGCAGGTCGGGTCGTACGGTCCGGCGTCGGGGACGACCAGGCCGTCGTCGGTCAGGCGGCCGAGGGACCGGGCGACGGTGCGGTCGCGCAGGCCGAGGGCGCAGCCGATCCGGCGGACCCGGGCGCCGCCGGGGGTTCTGGCGAGCACGGCGAGGACGCGGGTGTCCCGGCGCAGGTCGCTCTCGTGGACGTCGTCGAGGACGAGCAGCAGGCCGCTCACGCTGAGGGCGAGGCTGAGGACGAACGTGGTGGAGGCAGGCGGGACGAAGCAGGCGTTGGTGAGGCCGAGCGCGGCGATGACGGGGCCGGGGGCGCGGGTGAGGAAAGCGGTGGTCGTCAAGTCTGTTCCTTGAAGCCGGTGACGGCGGTGCCCGGTCAGGTGCGCTGGCGCGGCAGGAAGGGGGCTTCGCCGCCGTGGGCCTCGATCAGGTCCCGCACCAGGGCGACGGGGACGTGCAGGTACACGGACTCGGTGGGGTCGTCCTCCTCCGTGCCGGGTTCGAGGTGTTCGCGCCAGCGGGCCCACGGTTCTGGACGGAGGGTAGGGAAGCCGACCTCCAGGGTCAGGGCGGGCAGCAGGAAGGCGTCGGCGGGGTCGGGGGCCAGCACCGAGAGGCAGAAGCCGTCAGCACAGACGAAGTGGCTGTCCTGCACGGCAAGGCCGAGCGGGGTGCGTGGTGTGCCGTGAGCGATGACGTGGTCGAGTCGGGGTGTGGGCAACAAGTGCTCCGATCAGGGGAGTTGGCTTGGTCAGCGGGTGGGGGCGGCGATGAGCGCGGCGAGGAATCCGGCGACGGCCTCGGCGGGGGTGTGGACGCCGAACTCCTGGGTCCACGCGGCGGCGCCGGTGGGCTGGACCTGGATGCGCCAGACGATGCCGCGCTTCCAGGCGCTGGGGTCTTCGGGCAGCCAGCCGATGTAGACGCGCCCGTCCGGGCTGGTGCAGTGCACGTTGCCCTCGGGGGTGTCGACCATCGGCCAGCCGAGATCGCCGAGCAGGGCGAGGACCGGCTCCGCGCTGTGGTCGGACGAGAGCCAGGAGCGGTCTTCGGCGGTAGGGCGGACGGGGGCGGGCAGGAGGCTGCTGGGGGTGTTCACGGGGCCGGGTCCCTTCGTTGACCTGCGGTCTCGGCGACATGAGTACTTGAACATGCGGCGTCCCGAAGTTCGTAGTCATTTCCCCGGGTGCAGCGGTCTGCCGTGGGCGAACTGGAAGGGAATGGATCAGGGCCCCGGGGTGCTGAACCAGGGTTACGGCGCCGGGCCGTACGGGTCGAAGGGGGATGAAGGCGATGGCGGCGAGCAGAGGCCGGGACATGGCGGCGCTGGAGCGCAAGATCCGCAGCGCGGGTCGGGCGTGGACGATGGGCGACGTCGTGGTGATTGACGAGGGCCAGTGGGCCGTGCGCACCGTGAGCCGGACCGAGCGGGAGCAGGACAAGGCGGTGGAGGCGCGGCTGGCGGACGGTCGGCGGATGGGGCTGACCGTGGAGGAGCTGGCCCGGGTGGTGGGCGTCACCGACCCTGGCGCCCACGACGACTCCGAGGTGAACTGAGCTGCGGCTAGCGCCGGTTCGCCACGTGCTGGGCCGACATGGTGGCGGCCGGCGGGGTTGGCCGGGCGCTCGAAAGCCCGAGGGGGCGGGCTGCCTGCGAGGTCCGGGTGGTGGCGGCCCGCACGCGCTCGGCGTCGGGGCCGCCTTCGGCCGTGAGGGCGAGTTCGCGGGCGTCGACGACGTGGCGGATCATTTGGAGGGCGGTGTTGCTCTCCGCGTAGGCCGTGCGCAGGGCGCTCGCCGAGGCGGTGATCCGGTCGAGGTCGTAGAAGGCGGGGACGTGGCCGGGCCGGGTGAGGGCGTGCAGCCGATCCTGATGCACGGCAACGGAGTTGGGTGCGGCTCTTCTGGAGTGACAGCCACTAGGTGCAGACGATACGTCGGATTCAAGAAAGCTTCCACAATCGGATGGTCTTGTCGTTGCTGGCGCTGGCGAAGGTCTTGCCATCGAGGCTGAACGCCACCGAGCCCACGGCACCGGTGTGGCCGGTGAGAGTAGCGGTACTCGTGCGGGTGGCGAGGTCCCACAGCTGAATGGTCTTGTTGCCGCCGGCACATGCGAGGGACTTGCCGTCGGGGCTGAACGCCACCGCGTTCACGACATCGGCGTGGGCGGTGAGAGTAGCGGCGCTGGTCCGGGTGGCGAGGTCCCACAGCCGAACGGTGTCGTCTAGTCCGCCGCTGGCGAGCGTCTTGCCGTCGGGGCTGAACGCGACCGAATACAACTGATAGCTGTGGCCGGTGAGAGTGGCGGTGCTGGTCCGGGTGGCGAGGTCCCACAGCCGAACGGTGTGGTCGAAACTGGCGCTGGCGAGGGTCTTGCCGTCGGGGCTGAACGCTACCGTGCTCACGGCATCGGTGTGGCCGGTCAATGTGGCGGTACTCGTGCGGGTGGCGAGGTCCCACAGCCGAACGGTCTTGTCGTTGCTGGCGCTGGCGAGGGTCTTGCCGTCGGGGCTGAACGCTACCGTGCTCACGGCATCGGTGTGGCCGGTCAAAGTGGCGGTACTCGTGCGGGTGGCGAGGTCCCACAGCCGAACGGTCTTGTCGTTGCTGGCGCTGGCGAGGGTCTTGCCGTCAGGGCTGAACGCCACCGAGTACACGACATCGGTGTGGCCGGTGAGAGTGGCGATGCTGGTCCGGGTGGCGAGGTCCCACAACCGAACTGTGTCGTCGAAACTGGCGCTGGCGAGGGTCTCGCCATCGGGGCTGAACACCACCGAGTCCACCATGTCGGTGTGGCCGGCCAGGGTGAACCACAGGCGCTGGTCCGGACTGACGCTCGGGGACGGCCCCGAACTGTTGCTCGGGGACGGCCCCGCACTGACGCTCGGGTGAGGTGCCGGACTGGTGCCGTCTGCGAGTCGCAGCCCGATCAAGGATGCGCCCGTGGCAGCGGCCAGTGCGGCGAGGCCGCCGAGGATGACGTTGCGGCGGCGCGGTCCGCGAGGTGGGGCGAGGGTGCCCGGCACGGTGTCGGGTTTGAGTAGGGCAAGGCTCGGCGGCGGTGCGGTCTGGGTGGGGGCCGTGTCCAGCTTCGGGGTACTTTCCAACATGAGGGTGCTGTCACGCACCAGAGCGCTGTGCAGCATTGTGCGTAGGTGCTCCGCCGTGGTCGGTGCGTCCGGCCGCGCAGCCGGGTCCTTGGCCAGCAGCGAAGCGACCAGCTCCTCGACCTCGCCCGGGACTTCGGCCCGCACCGAGCGCACGCCCTCCGGCACCACATCCAGGTGTTTGCGCATCAGCGCCCATGCCTGCTCGGTGACCGGGAACGGCGGGGCACCGGTTAGCAGCGCATACAGCACGCACCCCAGCGCGTACATATCGCACTGCGCGTCGACTCGCTCGCCGCGCCACTGCTCGGGCGCCATATAGGCCGGAGTGCCGAATGGTCTGCCCGTGGTCGTCAGCCCTTCCGTGTCTCCCATGGTACGGGCGATCCCGAAGTCGCAGATCTTCAACCGGCCATCGGCCAGCAGGAAGAGATTGCCCGGCTTGAGATCCCGGTGCACCACCTGCCGGGTGTGCGCAGCGGCCAGCGCCTCCGCGGCCTGCAGAGCGAGGCCAACGGCTTCGGCCACCGGCAGGCCGCTCGGCGAGCGGGCCAGGACGCCCGCCAGATCCGTACCCTCCAGCAGCTCCATGACGATGAACATCCGGCCTTCGTGCTGCCCGACATCGTGCACCACGGTGATCCCCGGGTGTTGCAGCCTCGCGCCGATCGACGCCTCGCGCCGAAACCGTCGCAGCTGCTCGTCCGAGGCGTCGAATTCCAGCAGCACCTTCACCGCGACCGCACGGCCGAGCTCGACGTCAAACCCTCGCCACACCTCGCCCATGCCGCCATGTCCAAGACGGGCATCCAGCCGGTACCTCCCGGAGATGTGCTCTCCCGCCTGCACAACCCCTCCAGAGCGCCGCCAACTCCAAGTGTGACAGCGGCCATTGTGCAGCACGGGGATCAACGGCACCACCGCGACCCAAGCCCTCCGGAGGTCGGCCTGTCGTGACCAGCGCGATCGAGCACGCCTGCCGGGACAGTCAAGGATCGTATGGACAGAGGCGGGCCCATGGAGCCTCACCGGAGCCATCCCCAAACTCCGGGTCGCTCGACAACGGCGACTTCGACGCGTGCTGGCACCACCGCATGCGATGCCGCGACCGGCGCCCTCGGCCTCTGCTGCCGCGACGCCTTCGGGTTGGCCGCCCAACGGTCACTCCAGAAGAGCCGCACCCAACGGAGCTGGAGACGACGATGAGGTGCGCCCGGTGGTGCATTGCCGAGCGCAGCATCGGGTCCTCGACGGTCAGGCGGGGCGCGGCCTTCTCCAGCTTGGCGATCGGGCGTCCCCAGGCTTTCTCGATCATCGCGTCCGCGTGGTCGAGGGCGGTGGCGTCGGACACGGCGTTCTCCAAGGTCTTGTGGGTGTCAGCGGGCGGGGCCGGCGAGGGCGACCCGCGGGGGCGCCGGCGGCGGGGTCGAGGTGGTGTAGGCGAGCGCGGCGGGGGCGCGGGGCAGGGCGGCGGAGCGGGCGGTCGCGGCGCGGACGCGCGCGACCTCCAGCGGGCTCGGCGCGGTGGGCGTCGCGACGGCGCTCGCGGGCAGACGCGCAAGCTCGTCGCGCCGCAGGTGCCGGTGCACCGGGGACGGGTCGAAGGCGGCGGCGGTGAGCGTCTCCAGCAGCGGCGCGGGCACGTGCGAGGAGGCGGTGGCGTACCAGCGGCGCTGCGGCGGTCCCGATTCGAAGAGCCACCGTGCGCTGGTGTCGTCCATCTCCTCGGCGTGTGACAGGAGGCCGGGGCGCGTCGAGCGGGTGACGAGCTGATCGGGGCTCTGGAGGACGAGGGGGTCCACCCACCGTCCGGCCGCCCGGCGTGGGGCAGGCTGGCCGGCGCCGAGGTAGGCGTGGGGGCCGTGGGTGTAGGCGTCGGCGAGGGCGGTGGTGAAGTCCTGGACGACCTCGGTGGGCACGCGGTCGTCGAAGGTGACCAGCCACCTGGGGACGGTCGGCTCCGGGCCGGCGCTGATCTTCCAGAGCGTGGAGTCCCGGCCCTCGGGTAGGAACGCCAGGCGGGCCGTCAGGTCCGGCGCGGTGACGTAGGCGTTGCCCAGGTCGTCGTTGGTGGCGGCCCACCCGGCCTTGATCAACGGGGTGATGGCCTCGGTGACGTCGGCCTTCGTCCCCGCGAGGTAACGCGGCTGGACGCGGTACTCCCGGGCCTTTTCGGGGGTGTACGGCATGGAGATCCTTCTCGGGGGTCAGCGCCGGCGGGCCCCGCCGGTCGTCGGCATCGCGGCGGCCGGGACGGCGGGGCCCGGCGGCGGGCAGGCGTGTGGCCGGCGGGCCGGGGCCGGGGGAAGGCGGGCGGGACTGGCGGGCAGGCGTTCCACGGGCTCGGGGGAGCTGAAGGCGAGGGCGGCTCGCACGAGCGGGTAGAACGGCACGCCGATGGTGAAGTCCGCACGCCAGAAAGGGTGTTGAGGGGTTCCGGCGAGCATGCTCCAGGTCGGCGGGGACAGGCCGGCGACCTCGGCGTCGGCCGGCTGGTGGCCGACGCGGTGCCGGTAGACGGCGCTCCCGTCCGGCGCGACCTGGTCGTGGAAGCCCTTCGGGCCCTGGGCGGGTTGCCAGCCGCAGTCGGCGAGGACGGACGCAGGCGTGCGGGGCAGGTGGTGCGGCCCGCCGTGCAGGTAGTCGCGGTGTCCGCTGCGCAGGCCGTCGACGAGGACGGTGGTGAAGGCGGCGGTGATCTCGGCGGGCGTGCCGGAGCTGAACACCGCACGCCACAGCGGCTCCGCGCCGGTGGAGGTGTAGCCGTGGACGTTCCAGGTCACCGGGCTGCCGGGCGGGCCGGAGCCGGTGATGACGGCGGTTCGGCAGGAGCTGGTGAAGCGCACGCCGCCGTCTGGCGATCGGGCGCGGCTCCAGCCGGGCGATTCGGCCAGCGGTCCGGTGATGAGCCGCTGGTCACCGGGGCCGGCGAGACGCAGCGGCTGAACGAGCCGAGGGGAGGCGGGGTACACGGGGGCTCCTGAACGTGGCGGGGAGCGGGCCCGCACACCGCCACGGGCGGCGAGGCGGTGCGCGGCCTCGGAGTGCTGAGGGCGGGGAGCCGTTCTGCGCCGGGTGCTCACGATGGTCACCGCCCGAGGAAGGGGCGGGAGGCCGCTGTGGCGGCGGCGGGCACCCGCGGCTGCGGCACCGGGGCGTGGCTGAACAGGGCGGACGGGGCGGCGCTTCGGCGCAGCGCAGCAGCGGTGCGCGCGGACTGCGCGGAGGCGCCCAGAGCCTGGTCGGCGGCCCGCAGGGCCGGGGGCGCGGCGGTGGTGTGCCGGTGGTCCCACTGCTGGAGGGCGGCGTAGACGGGGCCCAGGCCCCGTCCGGCGTCGGTGAGGATGTAGGGGGCGCCGTGCTGGTAGCCGGTGCGGGCGACGAGGCCGTCCGCCTGCATGCGGCTCAGCCGGGTTGCGGCGAACTGCGCGGGGGCGTCGAGGCGTTCGGCCAGGTGGGCCAGGCGCAGGCTCCCGTGCTCCGAGAGCAGGCGGATCGTCTCGGTGGTGTCCGCCAGCTGCAGGCGGTGCAGGGCTTCCTCGATCCGGTCGTACCTCCCCTGTGGGGTGCGCTCGATGTGGTCGCCGGACCACTGGGCGAGCGTGCGGTAGAGGCGGCCGAGCGTGCGGACGGAGGCGGAGAGCCGGTAGGGCGCCGTGCGGTCGAACTCGCCGTCGCGCATCACCAGGCCAGCGGTGGACATCGCGGCAAGACGCTTGCCGACGTACTGCTGGGACAGCGCCGGGAACTGCTGGGCGACATCGGCCACCCGCATCTCCGGGCCGTACTTGGCAATCGCGTGGACGATGTGGGTGGTCCACTTCGGGGCGAGCCAGCGCAGCACGCTCTCGGCGCGCTGCGCGTCGGCGGCGCTCATCGGGGTGGTCAGCTGGGAGGACACGGCGGGCAGTTCCTTGTTCAACGGGTGCGGGATGAGGGGGAGGGCCGGGCCGCTGCTGCCGAGGGCGCTGCCTGGGCGGGGCCGGCCGTGGTGGGGGTGATGCCGCGGTAGAGGGCGGCGACCTGGCGAAGCCGCTCGGTGCGGGCGGCGGCGTTGGCCGCTACGCCCTCCGGAGTGAGGGAGAGCATGTGCCCCATCCGCGAGGTGGAGGTGCTGGTGTCGGCGGACACGAGGCCGGCGCCGATCAGCCGCTCGACGGTCTCGACCTCAAGGGGGGCGCCGAGCCCGGAACCCCAGATCACGTACTTGTCGCCGCCAGCGCCCTCGCGCAGCCACAGGTCCCCGTGCTCCATGGCCCGCAGCGCCGTGCGGGCGAAGCCCTGTTCGTCGTCCCAAACGGCCCGGGCGGGCAGGGGACGATGATGGCTGGGCGCCGCGTGGCTACGGGAGTGTGCGTCGGCCAGTTGGTGCTCCTGGATGATGGCCGGTGCCTGCGGCTCGATGCCGCCGATGCGCTCGCAGGCGTCGAGGACGCCGGTGAGACGCTCGTAGGCGGCGTCCTTGCGGGCGCAGAGCTGGTCGAGTCGGCCGGCGACGGACAGCATGGTGGTGCCGGCCTCGCGCAGAGCCGGACCTTCACCCCGAGTGAACGGTTCCAGCCGGGCCATCACCGCCTGTGCCTGGTCGATGAGTTCCTGGTGGAGGTCGTCGAGGTCGCAGGCCGCGTTGGCCGCGAGCCGGGCGAGCTGTGCGCGAGGAACGTCGTGTCGATACCGGGCGCCCAGCAGGCTGAACGGGTCGTCGACGCCGAGCCGCTCGTAGACGAGGTGGGCGCCTGGGTGGGTGAGCCGGTTGTGCGGGTTCACCGGGCCTTTTCCATCCGGGCGAGGAGGGAGCGGACCAGGGTGGGCAGGCTGTCGGGGCCCTCGCCGTCGAGGCGTACGAAGCTGACCGACTCGTCCAGGAGACGGTGGGCGTCCTCGGTCAGGGCACCGATGATCTCCGTGCACGCCTCCGTGAACTCCGTGGAGGCGAGCACGGCCTGGCCCAGGATCTGCAGGTAGAGGCCGACTGGGAGGGCTGCCTCGGCGGCGAGGGAGGCGATGGCCTGCCGGTCCTGGGGGGCGTAGGCGGACAGGTCGAGGCCGGCAGCCTCGCCGGGGGCGATGGCCGTGGCGGCTGGCAGGCCGGCCTCGACGATCAGGAGGTCGACGGCCTGGGTGAGGTCGGCGAGCGACTCGGTCAGCCAGCCCAGGGCGGAGGCGTAGGAGGCCAGGGTGAACAGGGCGGCGGGGGTGGTCGGCAGCCGCGTGTCCAGCAGGTCCTCCAGCCGGGCGGCGAGCGTGGTGATCACCTTCGGCCCGGTGGTGAGCGGCCCCAGGACGGGGTGGAGGTGGGAGTGCGACGGCGGGGTGGTGTGCCGGGCGGTGACGATGCCGGAGACGGCCTCGGCGGCTTCGGCGAGCCACACGGCGAGATCAGCGTGGGTGGGGGTGTGGGCGGTCATCATCGGGCCTTTCGGGCGGCCGTGCCGGTGGTGAAGCCGGGGGACGCGGTGGTGTAGGCGGGCCCGGCGGCTACCGGTGCCGGGCGCATGGATCGGGCGCGGGCAGCTCGCACGCGGGCTTCCTCGGCCGGGCTGAGGCCTTGTGGGAGGTTGAGGCCGGTGCGGCCCAGGCGGTTCTGGGCGGTGCGGTAGACCGCGTAGTCGGCACGGGGGCCCGCAGCGACGAGGTGAACCTCGCGCCGGTGCTCAGAGCCGGTGGGGGCGTCACGGAACTGCACGACCAGGCGGTGGCTTGCCCATTCGTTGCGGACGCCGAGGTAGATCTTGTGGCAGCCCTCAAGCCGCCCCTCCAGTCGCGTGGCGACGCGCTCGCCGCGGACGAGGTCCTGCAGGTGCAGCAGGGCCTGGTCGCGGACGGCGTCAGGGAGTTGACGAAGGTCGGCGATGGCATCGGGATGGGCGGAGAAGGCGAACTTGGCGCGGCTCACAGCGACCGCCCCCGATCGGGCCGGGCGACGGCTGCGGCTGCGGGGGCGGCGGCCAGAACGTCGGCGGCGGTGACGGCGGCCGGGGAGGTGGTGCTGCGGGCGAGGGCGGCGCGGGTACGCAGGGCCGCCACATCGAGGCGGTACTCCGGCGCGTCGGGCAGCGGAGTGGAGCGCTGCTCCAGCCAGCTCTCGGCGGCGGCGAGGTCGGCGAACGCCCCCTCGCGCACCGTGTAGGTGTACTGGTCGGGCTGGAGCGTTTCCAGGAACAGCCGGACGGGCAGCTCCTTGTCCTGGCGGTCGACGGCGATGCTCCAGCCCTCGACGTCGGACCCGTCGATGACCTGGTAGTCGACGACCGCAAGGCCCTCGCCCGAGCGCCGGATGCGGTCCTCGACCTGGACGGTCAGCTCGTCGGCGGGCTTCGGGACGTCGATGGTCGGCGTGAGCGCGTCCGGAGGGCAGCCGCGGTTGACGAGCCAGTTCTGCGCGAATGCGAAGGTGGCGTGCTTGGACCTGTGCATGCTGAAGGTCGCCTGGCTGCTGTCGCGCACGAGATCGAAGGAGGCGATGTTGGGCATGTTGGGGTGGCCCCAGGTGGCCGAGGCATCGAAGGCGACGATGAAACTGCGGTCGCCCACATCGTGCTGGGAGATCGTCTTGAAGTCGCTGACCCAAGTGGAGTCGTACAGTTCGGCGGTGTGCTCGTCGGCGGGTTCGAGGTCGTCGAGCCGGAAGTCGGTGTCCTTCATGCGGCGAGTCCCAGCTGGTCGGGGGTCGACAGGACGCGGTGGGCCGGCCGGGAGGGGCTCGTGGTGCACGCGGCGAACGGGCCGTCCGGGGAGCGGAGTTGAGCGATGGCGTGGTCGAGGTGGTCGCGATGCCACGTCGAAGGGCCGCCCTGGCCGGCCTCGGCGGCGGTGAGCTGCTGCCAGGCCAGCCACAGCGCGTGGAGGCGGGCGACGGCTTCGGGGTGCTCGTGCCACTTCGCGCACCAGGGGCGGGTGGAGCCGATCTCCCGGCCGTAGACGGGCAGCAGGATGTGGGTGACCCAGAACGAGAGCTCGGCCAGCTCGGCGGCGTACTGTGCGCCGCCCATCGCGAGGATGAACAGCGGCAGAGCGGCCTCGGGCGCGTCCTCGCTGCCGGGGTCCGGCTCGATGGAGCCGGACCCCGTCTCGTCGTCGGGTTCGGAGCTGAGGCGATCGAGGATGACGCCGTGCTGGCGGACCTCGGCCATGGTGCGGTTCAGGGCGCTGACGAGGTCGTCGAGGTCCTCGTCGGGGATGCGGATCGGCTCGGGCTCGGAGGCGCCCGGCAGCGGATCGGACTCGGACATGGCACATCCAGGAGGTTCGGAGGGACGGGAAGGTCGGGGCCGGAAGGTCTTCTTCGGGTCACGGCAGGGCTCCGGTGAAGCAGTCGTTGAGGGAGATGGTCTGCAGGAACGGCGGCTTGGTCCGGCCGCCGATCGGTGCTAGGCGCGGGCCAGTTGAGTGCCGTGGTCCTGGACGAGGCGCAGGCCGAGGGCGACGGCGTCGGCGAGGGTTTCGGTGAGCGGGTGGCCGGTGGCGGCGAGCTTGGCGGGGTGGTGCAGCCCGCCGGTGTGCAGCACCGCGTGGGCGCCGTTGGCGTGGGCAGCGTCGGCATCGTCGACGGCGTCGCCGACCAGCAGCACCCGGTGCGCCTGCTCGGTGAGGCCGAGGGCTTCGAGGTGGGCGGTGAGAGGTGCGGCCTTGGTGCCGCCGGAGGGCCCGGTGCGGCCGTCGATCCGGATGAAGAAGTGGCCGATGTCGGCCTGTTCGACCTCGCGCACGAGGGTGTCGTGCGGGCACAGCGACAGGAGCGACTGGGTGTGGCCGGCCTCACTCAGGGCAGCCATCAGCTCGGCGGCACCCTCGCGCACGCGCACCGGCTGGGCGCGCAGGTGCTCCAGGAAGGCGCTGTCGCTGGAGACCCACTCCTGATCGGTGATCTCGCGGCCGAGCAGGCGGGCGTAGAAGCGGGGGATCGGCACAGTGTGCTTGGCCCGGTAGGTCTCCCGGTCGACCGGGGCGCCGCCGAGGGCGGGCAGGGTCTCGTTCAACGCGAAGACGTGGTCATCGAGGTCGTCCTTGACCGTTCCGTTCCAGTCCCAGACCACGTGCATGCGGGTGGCGGGAGTTGCGACAGCGAAGAGGGTGGTGTTCACGGCAGTGTCCTTCGGGGTGAGCGCGGAGGTCAGGAGGAGAAGCGGTCGTTGAAGCGGCGCAGCAGCCACAGCGCGAAGGCGGCCCCAGCGAGCGGGACGGCGGCGACGAGCAGCGGGCCGGCCGTGTCCGCGAGGGAGGCCAGGGCGGTGCCGGCGGCCTGGCCGACGCCGATGCAGGCGATCAGCCAGGCGAACGCCTCCGTGCTCTCGCCGTGCGGGGCGAGGCGGTCGACGGTGAGGAACGCGGCGGTCAGCAGCGGCGCGAGGAAAGTGCCGGGCAACACGGCGCCCAAGACGGCGACGGCGGGCGCGGGGTCGGGCAGCAGCGGCAGCCAGCCAGCCGCGAAGCCGATCGAGGCGGCGACCAGGTGCCGGGAGGGGGTACCGGGCCAGGCGTGGCGGCCGTAGGCGAGGCCGCCGAGCATGCTGCCGATGGACAGCGCGGCCGGCATCACCCCGGCCAGCCACCCTGCGTGGTGGCGCTCGGCGGCGGACAGCGCCAGGACGTTGACCGCGCCGAGCGCGACGCCGGTGCCGATCAGCGCGGTGAACAGCACCCGAAGACCCGGCACCCGCAGCGGACCCGTCCAGTGCACCACATCGGTGAACTCCGCCGGCGTCCAGGCGCGGGAGGGACGGGCGGTGACGACCAGGCCGGTGCCGAGCAGGCCGAGCGCCGCAGTCGCCACCAGCGCGGTGGTCGCTCCGGCACCGGCCGCGAAGCCGGTGGCAAGCAGCGGACCCGCGACGAACACCAGGCCCTGGGTGCTGCTGTCCAGCGAGAGCGCGGTGCGCTGGCGCCCGGCGTCGGGCAGCAGCACCGGCCACAGCGCCCGAAGACCTGCCTCCAGCGGCGGCGTCGCCAGCCCCGCCACCAGCACGGTGAGCGCGGCGAGCACCGGGTGGCGCACCGGGCCGGTGCACGGCAGCAGCAGGAACGCCGTGCTCGCCGTGGCCGTGGCGGCGACGAGGACCTTGGTCTGGCCGTGGCGGTCGACCAGGCGCCCGAGCAGCGGCTGCCCGAGCGCGGAGGCGAGACCGTACAGGGCGCCGAGCGCTCCGGCCAGGGCGAGCGGGCCGTGCTCGGCGCGCACCAGCAGCAGGATCGCGATCGGCGCCATGCCGGTGGGCAGACGGCCGATCAAGGTGCCGCCCAGCAGGCGGACGACGTACGGCGAGCCCAGGACAGCGCGGTAGGCGCTGTCCTGGGCCCGGCTGCAGGCGGTGGTGGTGCTCAAGGGAGAAGGTCCTTCGGTCGTACGGCCGGCGGCGCGCGGGCGCGCCGGACCGGGGCATGCGCGGGCATGACAGCCCCCTCGATTCGGTGCGGCTGCGGGGAGAAGAGTCCGCGGATTCCGGGATTTGGTACGGCCGGGAAAAGGAGGTAGAAGCCCCTCACCCGTTACGGCAGCGCGGGCAGCGGGAGAAGGGCGGTGCCAGCAACTCCATTGCCTTGGCGGCCTGTTGTGGGACGACACCGTTGCCGAGGGCGGTGAGCTGGGCTGGACGGCCGAGTCCGCGGGTGGCAGTCACCCAGCCGGGCGGAAGCCCCTGCATCCACTCGACGAACTCCGCGCGCAGCCGCCCGCCTTCGTCGGTGGGCGGCGGCGCCGGGCGGGTGAGCGTCTCCCATCGGGCGACGGCGCCGGCGTACGGTCCCCACCGTTCGGGGTCGAGTCGTCCTGCGGTCCGGCTTCCGTCCACAGCGGTAGTGCCACCGCTTCCGTCACGGGCGGGGCCGGCCGCCTGCGGGAGCGCGAGGCCGGGTGCCGGGGTGAGGAGGGGCGGAGCGAGGCCGCTGCCGAGGGCAGAGTCAGGTCCCCGCTGCCGTGCCGCTGGTTCGGCGAGCCCTTCGTTCCATCGCTGGCCTTCGGCGTCGGCAGCAGGGTCACCGCCGTTCGTAGGTCCAAGCCGCCCTCGCCGTGCAGGCCCGGACCGTTGGTGTCCGACGTCCGGGGAGTCGGCAGCAGGCAGGTTGTCGTAGGCGGGCCAGGCGGTGAGGAAGACCCTGGCCCGGTGGTGGGGTGCGCCGACGTCGGCTGCGCGAAGCACGATCCACTTCGTGTCGTACCGGAGCTCGGCCAGGGTGCCGAGTACGGCGCCAAGTGCCCGCAGATCAGGCTGAGCTGGGTCGTCTCCCAGACACCACGGGCAGGGTTCCACGTCGCCAGCGGAGGCGGCGACGGCGGGGGAGGTGAGCAGTCCTCGTACATTTTCGACCACCAGGAGGTGCGGACGCAGGGCCTCGACCGCACGGGCCACGTGCAGCCAGAGACCCGATCGGGTTTCGGCGTTGAGGCCGGCGCGACGGCCGGCGACCGAGACGTCTTTGACAGGGGAAGCCCGCCGTGAGGACGCACACCCGCGGAACGTCAGCCCAGTTGACCGTGGTGACGTCGCCCAGGTTCGGCACGTCCGGCCAATGCCGGGCCAGGATCTTCGAGGCGCCCGGGTCAACCTCGGCGTGCCAGGCGACCCGTCCGCCGAAGGCGGCCAGGACCCCCAGGTCGAGGCCGCCGTACCCGCTGCACAGGCTGCCGACCAGCGGCCCGGGGCCGGCGGCCGGGAGCACGGGCGTCAACGCTGGCTCCGTACGGAGTGAGCGGCAGGCGCCGCCGGTGCCGGCGCAGGGTCGGTCGGGTGTACTGGAGAAGGCGGAACTGCGGTGGCGGAGCGGCTCAGCGCGGCATGGCGGCGAAGGTCGTCGGACGGCGGCGAGAGGTGCCGGGCGGCCTGGTCCAGGGCCTGGGCGCCGTGACGGAGTTCGTCGCGGGCGGTCTCGACGGCGTACTCGATGACCCGGACCGCGTCCTTGCGGGCCTCCCGAGCCCATGGAAGGTGGCGGATCTCGGCGGTTTCGCCGAGGAAGCCGAGCTGCTGGGCCACCTCTCCGAGAGCACCGGAGGCTTCACCGAGATTGCTGATGGCCTCGGCGTACGCCATGGCGGCGCGGATCGCGTGGCCGGGCGCGGGCTGCTCGGCGGCCCGAGCGGAGAACTCGTCTCCCATCTCCCTTATGCGGGTACCGAGTTGGGCAATCTGCCGGCCGACCTGCACGGCGTCGGGAATCCTGGCCGGCCCGGTGGCGGGAAGTCGTGCTTCCTGCTGCCGCAGGGAGTTCGCCCGGGCGTGCAGGGCGAGCGACTCGTCGAGGATGGCGTTCACAGGTGGTTCCCGGAGGAGGGGCGGGCGGGGGTGAGAGGCGGCGGCGTAGGGGGTGTCGCCGGGTTCGGTGCGGGCCCTGTCGCCACGGCGGTGGCCGAGCGGCTGCGGGCGGCCTGCACCCGGTTGTCGTCCGGCGCGATGACCGAGGCCGCCTGCCGCAGGGTCCTGGCGGCCTGCTGGAGCTCGCCGCGGGCGCCCTCCGAGGCGAAGCCGATGACCTGCCTGGCGTTGTGGCGAAGCTCCCGGGCCTTCGGATCGTGGCGCTTGTCGTCCGTGCGCCGCAGGTAGGTGAGCTGCTCGGCGGCCTCCCCGAGGTCGCAGGCGGCCTGACCGAGATGCCCGATCGCTTCGGCATACGCCCCGGCGGCACCGAGCGCATGGTCGGGCGCGGACTGATCGGTGATGCGGGTGGTGAACTCGGTGCCCAAGGCCGTGATGAAGGAGCCGAGTTGGGTGATCTGTCGGCTCAGGGCGACAGGGTCCGACACCTGGACGGGGAAGCCGGCAGCGGGCAGCAGGTCCCTCTGCTGCTCCAGGGCGGTCGCATGCTCGTGGAGGGAGAGGGCCTCGACGTCGGGATTGTTCACAGGAGGCTCCGGGAGGGCTGGTGCGGGGTGACGCGGTCATGGCCCCGGCTCGGTGCCGGGCCGAAGGGGCGGACACGGTCCGGTGCCGGGGTGTTGCGGGCGGGAGGCGGTGCGGGGCTGCGGGCGAGCGCCGCCTGGACGCGTGCTGCTTCGCCGACATCGGGTCGTTGCCGCGGATCGGATGGGGACGTCGCCGTGCGCCAGCGGGCCCGCACCTCGTCGAGCGGACCGAGGGCGTGGAGCGCGTGGCCGATCAGCTGTCCGGGGGCGAGGCGCCGGTCGTCGGCGTGGGCGGTGATCTGCAGCGCGGCGCCGGCGGCGGCGCGGGTGAGGGAGGAACGCAGGAGCTGATCGCCCAGCCACTCGGCCGAACCCGTTGCCCCGTCGCGCAGCACCGGCCGCAGCTGCTCCTCAGTGATCGTGCCTTCGGAGAGCAGACCGCGTCGCTGGACCTCCCACAGCGTGGTGACCGGGTCGATCGGCTCGCCCCGGTGGTGGAGCGCACCGAGGCAGCGGTAGAGCTGGCCGTGGCCAGGATGGGCGAAGTCCTGGGGGCGCAGCCAGTCGAAGACCTCCTTGATCGCGCCGTTTTGGTGGACGAGCAGGGACAGCATGAACTGCTCGTCGTCCGCCTGGGCCGCTGCGGGAGGTTCGGCAGTGGCAGGGAGAGAGGGTGTCCTCGGGGCGGTGGCTCGGGGTTGGGTTCCCCATCGCGTCGCGAGTTCGTCCAGGACGCCCGCGAGCACGTCGGCCTGGGTGAGGGTGTCGTCGACCTCGTGCTCCGCAGCGTCTGCCTGGGCGACGGAGAGCAAGCGGATGGCGTGCTCGGTGACGGTGCGGTGGATGGAGCCTTCGAGCACTATCCGGCCGTAGACCGGGGCGTTGGCGGGGCGCGGGCATGCGGCGATCAGGGTATGCGGATAGGAGGCGGTGAGCCCGCGGACATGCTTGCCCGCCTCGGCGAGGGTGTCGTTCAGCCAGGCCAATGGCACCGGGCCCTCTGTGGTGAGCGCCGGGTGGCCGTCCGTGCGGAGCTTGCGCAGCGCGGCGAACAGGGCCTGGTGCGCGGGCCGGTAGAAGTCGCGCGGTTCCAGCCAGTCGAGGTTGCCGAGTTGGCTGGGGTCGAGCAGGACCGCTCCGAGTACAGCCTGCTCGCCCTGGAGCAGCGGGTCCATCACCGGCTCCGGCGACGACGGGCGCCGCGGTCGGCGCGGAGCTGGGCGACCGCGCGGTCGGCGGCGGACTTTGCGGCGGCGAAGCGGTCCAGCTCACCGGTGAACGTCGGATCGGTGGCGAGCAGGGAGCCAGCTGAGGTGATCAGCCACCACTGGCCGCCCCGGCGAACGACTGGCGCCCCCGCCAGTGGAGTCGAACGGTCGCGGGCAGTAGGAGAGTTGGAGTCGGACATGAAGACCTTCCGGGTACGTGAGCGGGGTTCAGCGGCTGCGGCGGGCACGGGAAGAGAGCCAGCCGGGGGGCGACGGCACCGGCCGAAGAAGAGGCGGGTTCCCGGTCGGCGCCGCCGGGGTGGGGGTGGGTCAGGCCGAGAGAGTGAGGTCGTCGCGGCCGGCGCTGCCCTTGGCGAGGGCGCGTTCGGTGATGGCCTTGGTAGCGCGGGAGGAGGCCGGGCCGATCTCCTTGGCGGAGCGCTCCTTGTACCAGGGCTTGAGGTCGAGCATCGCCACCTTCATGCCGGTCGCGAAGAGCAGGATCTTGCCCTTGGGGAGCGCGCGGATCTCGTCCGGGGGCAGGATGCGCTCGGTGCGCATCGACACCGAAGTCGACTTGCCGCTGCCGGAGTCGGACACGGAGACGGTCTGCACGTCGTGCTCGCCGATCTGCCGGGAGAGCCGGTCCGCGAAGTCGGCGTCGTCGATGCCGCTGCCGATGACCTTGACGGTGGCCGCGGACCACAGGGCGTCCATGCTGGCCTCACCCCAGCAGCGCTGGCCCTGACGGTAGGACTGCAGGATGGTGATCGGGATGACACCCCGGCTGCCCAAGTGGGAGTAGAGGTCCGGCAGGTCGTTGATCTTGCACACGTTCGCGGCCTCGTCGAGGACGCACAGCGCGGGCGGGTCGAGCCGTCCGCCGCTGCGTTCGGCGACGATGACGGCCGCGCGCATCACCGCGTCGGCCGCCGCCGCGATGATCGCGCTGGCGGAGCCGCCGCCGTCCTTGCTGAGCAAGAACAAGGTGTCCCGGCTGGAGGCGAAGTCGAACGGCTTGAACTCCGACAGGCCCTTGGTGGGGGTGACCCACGCGGCGATCTCCGGGTCCAGCAGGCAGCTCGCGTACTGCCTCGCCGTCTCATAAATCCCATCCCTGGTCTCAGTGGCACCGGTGACGGTGCCCTGGAGCTGGGCGGCGACCGCGTCGTGGCCGGCATCGGTCAACAGGTCGACGGGGGTGCGGTCGGAGGGCGAGGCGAGCCAGGCCAGCACGTCGGTGATCGGGCGGCGGTGGCTCGCGGCGGCCAGGAACAGCGAGCCCAACGTGTTGCTCGCCGCGGTCGACCAGAAGTCGGAGCCGCTGGACTCGTCGACGGAGGCGGTGACGAAGTGCCCGGCCAGGCGCTTGGCGCCGGCGAGGTCGCGGGCGTCCGCGAGGATGTCCCACCACATCTCGCGCGGGTGGTGCGCGATCTGCTGCGGGTCGAGCGTCCAGACCGTACCGACCTTCGCGCGGGCATCGGCACAGGCGGTGAAGGCGTCGTTCGCCGCCTTGTTGCTGGTCAGCAACACCGGTCCGGGGGCGGCGAGGATCGCGGGGATCGCGATCCCGCTCGTCTTGCCGGAGCGGGGCGCCATGATGGCGACCATCACGTCCTCCCAGCTCGCGCGGACCTCGGCGCTGCCCGGGGAGAGCGTGCCGATCAGGATGCCCCGGTCGTTCGGCGCGACCTCTTTTACACTCCCGGTCGTTCAGGCTCGGGCGAAGGCTGCGGGCCTTCTTGGTGATCTCCGTGTCCAGGAGCGGCGCGATGTCCGCCTTGCGGGCCAGGCCGCTCCTGGCACCGGAGCGGTGCCGCAGCCACAGCACCAGGACGGTGACGGTGGCGGCGAGGGTCAGGACACCGGGGACGATGCGGGCGCCGACCAGGACGGCGGCCGGGCCGAGGTGGGGCCACAGCCGCTCGGGATGAAGGAGGGCCTCGGTGGCATGGAACGGCGCCCAATCACCGTACCCGACAAGGTAGTTGGTGAGGTTGCCGCTCAGCCAGGCGAGGGAGCCGAAGGCGAGGGCGGCGCCGACGACGGCGAACAGGAGATAGAGGAGCGCGTCCGAGCCGGAGGTGGTCGACGGCGCGCCGGTGCGCGGGGTAGGCAAGAGAGCGTCCAGGAAGGTGCGAGCGGGCGGCGGGCGGGGCGCGCTCGGCTCTCGTACGGATCACGGTGCTTCTCCCCAGGAGACGGGACAGGCGGAACGTTTCAGCGGGCGCGGGCGCCAGGCCGGACCGGCACCACCGCGGGAGTGCCGGCCTGGGCGGGGGCGGCCTTGGCAGCGGCGGAGGTACGGCGGGTGGCAGCGAGCCGCTGCTCCTCGGACTGGGACGACGCAGTTCTGGCCGACGTACCCGACGACCAGGTGATGGTCGATTCCGACCCGGTACCCGGCATCGTCCAGCATGGCGGCTGCCGTGGAGGCCGCAGCAGGCTGGTCGGCGCCGGGAGTGTCCGCGGGCAGGTGGTAGCAGCAGGAACCGTGCGGGTCGGAGGCGGTGAAGCCGCACTGGCGCAGGACGTCGTGGATCTCCTCCGAGGCGCCGGTGCGGCAGTAGGCCCGGACCACCTCGTCCGAGCGGCGGACGATCTCGACGTCGGTGCCGAACGCGTCGGCGAGCGTGCGCATATACGTGGTCTTCCTTCGGTTCGCTCAGCGGGTGGGCCGGGGGCGGGCGGTGGAGACCGTGGCCGGCGCGGTGGCTGGAGGGTGCGCGGGGGCGGCCCGGCGGGCGATGGTGTGAGGGGAGGTGGCGAGGGCTGCGGCCTGGCGGGTGCCCGGTGCGCCCGGGCCGGGCTCGGGTGCGGCGCCCATGACGTCGTGCAGGAGTTCGCGGGTCCGCAGGACGGGCATCAGGCCCGGGTGATGCGAGGGGCTGGGTTCGGCGGGGCAGGCGGCGATGCCCTCGGTGGCGGCCTCCAGGTCCTCCCGGGCGGTGAGGAGTGCCTGGTGCGCGGTGGCCAGACGTGTCCACATGTCGTACGACAGGTTGTAGCCGGGAAGGTCGAAGTCCACCCTGGCGCGGGCCCAGTCGGCCCCGGCCGCGACCAGCTCGGTCAGCTGCGTCAGCGGGCCGACCAGGGCGCTGGTCGTCTCTTCGAGGATCGCCGCCACGTCCCCGGGGTCCGCGTTCTTCTCCAGTCGCACGACCATGCCCGGAAGCGAGTAGGGGTCGGCGGCGGGTGGCGGGATGTAACGGACCTGGAGCGGCTGGTCGGCTTCGGGCGACCGGTCGCCGTGGGCCAGGCGGATGTTGTGCTGCATGGTGGCGCCGACCGCTTCTCCGATCGACGAGTAGTACTCGGGCACCACGACTCCAGGGGGAGGGTAACCGGAAGGAACGTTTCAGCGGGCGCGGCCGACGGGGCCCGCCGCAGCGGCCGGCACGGGCGGCAGCCGAGTGGAGACGGCGGGCACGCCCGGGGCGGGGGCGGTGGTGCTACGGGCGAGGGCGGCGCTGGTGCGCAGGTCGTCGACGGCTCGGACCTCGGCGGTGCCCGCCGTGCTGGACACGGCGCGCTGGACCTCGTCGACGGCCTCGCCCAGTTCGGCCTGGACAGTGACGAGTTGGTCGGATGCGAAGCCGAACTTGTCGGAGAGTTCGAACCGGTCGGGGTCGAGATCGGTGATCTGCTCGGAAGCGATCTCCAGTGCCTCCTGGAGGCGGACGAGCATCCCGTCATCCGGGTCGAGCAACTCGTCGAGCACCCCTGCGAGTTCGGCGAAGCCGGTGCTGCCGCGCAGCTCATCGGTGAGATGGAGGATCTGCTGGCCTGCGGTGTTGAGCGGCTCGGTGTCGAGCCGGGGGTCGAGGTCGACGTTGTAGCGGGCGGCGCGCAGCATCGCGGCGGCGTGGGTGGCGCTTGCGGCCGCGTCGGGGCGTGGCGTGGTGGTGGGCAGGCGGTGCCGGCGGCCGTGCCAGTCGTCGATCTGCTTGAACCCGGCGTGGCGGAGCAGGGTGGCCGACAGGTCGTCGCTGGTGCCGGTGGCGACGACGCTGCCGCTGGGCTCGGCGCTGATGGTGATGACGGGCATCCGGTGGTCCTTGGCGGTGGTGACGCTGCGGGTGAGGTGACCGAGTTCGGCGGCGATGCGGGTGCACTCGGCCTGCACGTGGAAGGGGTCCCGGTAGGTGCTGTGGATGTATCCGTCCTCGCGTACGACGGTGGCGACGACGTGCACCGACCGGTCGTCGTTGCGGATAGCGGCCCACCGGCAGCCGTTCCGGTCGCCGGCGGGGGCGAGCCCGGTCGCGGTGACCAGGCGCCGGGCGACGTCGGCCCACTGGGCGTCGCTCAGGTCCGGGTGGCGGGGGTCGGAGCGCACCGAGCACATCCACACCGGCTGCTCGGGCGCCCGGGCGCCGATCCGCAGGGCGGGGGCGTCCAGCACCCCTCCGCCGAGGACCTCCTGCGGGTCGCCGAACAGGGGCAGCTGCTTGTCGGCGCCGCGGTAGTCGGCGCCGATCAGCCTTGGACGCAGCCGGCCGTGGGGCTCGTCCAGGCCGTAGAGGGCGGGGATCAGCGCGGCCGTGGTGGCGGCGCGCTGCAGGTGGGCGATCACGGCGTCCCCTCTCGGGCGGCGGGCGGGCTGACGGGGACAGAATTCGGTGATCCGGCGGTTTGGCCCGGCCGGACGGCAGTGGTAGAGGGCAGCCCGGTCGGGCCTTCCCGCGCGCGTCAGCGCTGGGAGGTGAGCCCGTGTTCACGGGCGAAGTCCTCGCAGGCCCACCGGGCGAACCGCTGGTCGTTGTGCAGCCGCGCCCAGCGGCCGTCCCGGCGGATCACGGTGGCGACGAGGTCGAGCCGGTCCTCGGCGTTGCGCAGGGCCACCCACTGGCACGCGTCGGGGTCGCTGTCCGGCTCGATGCCGGTGGCGTCGAGCACCTTCCACGTCAGCTCGAACCACCGGTCGTCGCTGAGCGCGCCGCTGCTGCGTATCGAGCAGTGCCAGGTCAGGCGCGGGGAGGGGGTGTGGCCGGTGCGGGGCTTGCGCAGCGCCACCGGCTCGTCCAGCAGCGCCGCCAGATCCGACAGGACGATGTCCTCCTCGGCGGGTGGACCGGGCGACGAGGACGCCAGCAGGTAGGACTCGAAACCAGGATCGTCGTCGTACAGCGTGGCGAGCAGGTCGGAGGTGCTCTCGGTGCGCCGGACGGTGCACTGCAGGGGGGAGGTGGGCATGGAAGAGCCTCGTGAATCGCTGTTCAGGGGAAGGAAGTTGGGGCTGGTGCCCTGCGCCTGGGGTAGGGCTTCGGCGGGTCAGACGAAGGGGTTCTCGGTCGGTCGGTCGGTGTCCACGGCCGCTTCCAGCAGCTCGGCAAGGTCGCCGGGTTCGCTGGCGCGCTGGTCTATCCACCAGCCGGCACGGGTGATCGTGCGTGCCTGGTCCTCGATCCGCTCCCACTCGGACTCGGGCGTGCCGGAGTCGAGGACCAGGGCGGTGTAGGCGGCGGCGAGGATCTGGTGGCGGCAGCGCACGCCCCAGGCGATGCCCTTCTCGGTGCCCTCCAGCGGCGGCATCCGGAACTGCTCGGACCAGGCTTCCGATTCGGCGTGCTCGGCGGTTCGCTTGGCCGCCAGCCACGCCGCCTTCTCGGCCTCGTCACCGGCCTTCGCCGCGCGCCAGCAGTCGGTGCACTCCTGCTTGGCCAGCCACTGGGCGAAGCTGGCCCGGCGGTCGGCCGGACGGTCACCGAGGTCGCGTTCGGTCTCGTGCCCGCACGAGTGGGTGATCTGCCAGACCTTCTTCACAGCCATGTCGTTCTGTTCCTTGGTGATCGGGGGAGTGGTCATCAGCGCTGCGTACGGGCCGGTGACGGCCCGGTTTGCGTCAGTTGAAGTCAGTGGCGCCGGCCCTGGAGGCCGGAGTTCGGCGGCACGGGTGGTGGCGGCGTCTGTGCCTGCTGCCCGGTACGGGTGTGCGCGGCAGTCGGAGAGGTGGCGAGGGCGGCGCTGACGCGCGCGGCGGAAGCGGCAGATTGGTCGACCAGGTCGACCGGGCAGTCGTACGCGAAGCCCTCGGCCAGCAGATAGCCGATCGCCCGGGTCACTGCCGCCCGGCGCTCTGTCGGCTCGGTCATTGCGAAGGGAAGCCGATGGTAGGTCTGCTGATCGCCGGTGGTGACAGCGACGAACCCGGCTCCGTGAAGCAGCGACTTGGCTCGATTCCGCCGATCCTGTACGTCCTGCTCGGTTGGAACACCGCAGCGGTCGAGGTGCGCTTTGAGAGCGGCGTGCATCGACGCGACATCGGTTCCGTGTCGCCGGTCGAGTTCCCCGAACTGGCTGTCGTACAAGGGCTCGACCTCGACCTTGCCGGCGCGAGGGTCGAGCCGGCCCACGAACCAGCCGTTCTGCGGCCCCGCCGTCTCGAATTCCTGGTCGGCGTCGTCGAAGGTGGGGCCGGCGACGAGGAAGCTACCGTCCGGGAGCCGTGCCTCGATGTGTTGGCCTGTTTCGAAGTCGATGGTGAAGTCGACCCCTCGCTTCGCCAGGGGAACGGTGATGGCCGCGAACGTGCCGGCCGGAAACGGCGGGCAGGTGCGGGCGACAACGCCCAGCTCGGGGTGGACGGCGAAGGACACGTCCAGGCCCTGGGGGAGGCGCGGGAGCGCGAGGAAGGGGTCGGGACGGCGGAGGAATGGGGTGTCGTCGGACGGGGTGGCGGCAGCGGACACTGAGGCTTCCTAGAAGTGGTACAGGTGAAGCGGGGTCGGTCAGCGCGCGCGGGCGAACGCGATGCGCGGGTCGACGGCCACGGGCGGCCTGCCGGCGCCGAGTGCGGCGGCAGGAGCGGGCTGGGGGGTGGGACCCTTGAGCGCGGCCTCGTCGACGCGGAACTTACGCGTGGTGAATGCCTGCCGGACTTCTGCGCGGTGAGCGGCGACGTCCTCGGCGAGCCGGGGCTCCAGGGCGACCTGGAAGTTGCCGCGCCGCAGTCCCTTGACGGTGTGCGCCACGACGTCGAGGGACTCTGCTCGGGTTCCGGCCGGGGGGAAGTAGACGTCCAGGTCCCGGTGGCGGCGCCAGCCGTCGGTCTCCAGGAAGATGCCCGGGTTGAAGGGCAGGTCGTCGTTGACGGCGGCGACGATGCCCAGGCTCGGGTGCTCGGCGAAAGCGACGTCCGGGCCGGCGTCCGGCTGGTGGCTGGGCGTCGGCTCGGCTGCGGCCGTTCGCGCCTGTGTCTGTTCCTGCGTGCCGGTGTTCACCGGGGCCAGGGCCATGTCGGTGTCGACGTGGTAGCCGGCGCCGGTGAGGAGCTTGGCGGCCCAGGCGGCGCGCTCGGGGGCTTCGCGGTGCTGGTCGGTGAGCGTGAAGAGCTTCGGGTTGCCGGGCAGGCGCTGGAAGTCGAGGCGCTGCAGCATCCACTCGGCGGCGGGCGACTGGGTGGGCAGGGAGGCGACGATGCCATGGCTCGGGTGGTGCCCGATGGCGACGTCGGGCAGCTGGGTGGGTTCGGCGGCAGGCACGGTGGGGCTCCGCTTCGCTGGTTCGGACGGTGGACCGGTAGGCGGGGCGCGGTCTGTTTCGGCGGGGCACGGCGGCCCTCCTTCCCGGGCGGGGGTTCAGCGGCGGGGCCCGGCGGCACGGGCGGCGGCCGGGGCGGCGAGGACGGCCTCGGCCGGGTGACCGGTGAGGGTGCGCGTGGAGATGGGAGAGGTGGCGAGCGCGGCGAGAACCCGGGTGTCGAGGCCATCGGCCGCGACCGGGGCAGCGGGCCGAGTGCGGTCGGGGTGAGTGGTGTGCCGGTCGGCGAGGTCGCCGCGCATCGCCCGGATCTCCCGCACGTAGCCGTCCGCCATATCCGCGATGTAGCGCAGGCGGGCCGCGTAGTGCGGATCGGAAGCACCGCCCAGCCCCTCCCACCAGGAGGCGCTCTCACGCAGGACAGCGACGGTCTGGTCGAGGACGCCGTCGCCGGGAGCAGTCAGTTCGCTCAGTGCGTCGACCACCTCCCGGGTGTGCCCGGCCGCCGAGACGGCCTCACTGACCTGGGCCAGCGAGCGGGACGGGGGCAGCGCCGGCGGGAGGCGGTGGTCGATCAGGTCCGCCGGGCAGGTGAAGCGGTAGCCCTCGGCGCGCAGGTAGTCGACGGCCCGGGTGACGGCGACGCGGCGCTCGCCGGGATCGACCATGGCGGCGGGAAGCCGGTGCTGGGTCTCGTGAATCCGCACGACGGGGATGAACCCGGCCCGGTGGAGAGCGGACTCGGCACCTGCCCGAGCGGCCTGGACCTGCTCGCGGGACGGCACGCCGAGGCCGTCGAGGTGCTTGTCGACGGAGGCGAGCAACTCGGGCACGTTGCCTCCGTCGGGGGCGTCGGGCCCGTCCGGCCTGCTGTCGTAGAGGACTTCGAACAGCTGGGGGTTGTCCGGGTGGTCCCGGGTCACGAGCCATGCGTCCGGGAAGCCGGGGATCTCGGGGCGAGAGCTTTCCGGTGGTGGGGAGATCGACAGGACGGTTTCGTCGGGCAGCCGCGCGACGGCGACGTAGTCGTCCGCCCCGAAGTCGACTCCGGTCTCAAGGCCCCGCTGCGCAAGGGGACGGATGACGTGGGTGTAGCGCCGGTCCGGGCCGGTGGTGCCGCGGTCGGGCGTGGTGTCCGGGCCGTAGACGTGGGCGGTGACGCCGAAGCCGTTGTCGCTGAACAGGACGCTCAGATAGTCGGGTCGCACGGCGTGCTCCTGCGGGGTGCGCGCCCCGGGGGGCTGTGGGTGGGACGCTGATGATGCCGGGGACCGGGGGCTTGGTCCGGCCGTGAAGCGGTGATATGCGGTCACCGTGTCCGGTGGGGAGCCGATGGCGTCGGCCGGCCGGGCGGTGCAGGCTCCGCCGGACCGTGGCTTCGGAGACGGCCGGTGCGGGCGAGCGCGGCCTTGACCTGCTGCTCGCGGCCCGGCACGGGCAGGGCGACCCTCGGTGCGACGTGCGCGGCGAGCGCGGGGAGTGGGCTGGCCGTGAGCGGCACGGCGCAGTCCCACGCCTCCTGGTTGCGCAGGTCCTCGGCGCGGGCCCGGAGCCGCTCGGCCTCGGGGCTCGTGCCGACGATGGCGGCCGTGGCGCCTTGCCAGGCGTCCCGGCCCTCTTGGAGCCGGGCGAGTGCGTACTCGGCGGCGCCGAGCCGCCCCAGGTCGGGAGCGACGCCGGGGTCCAGGCGGTCCTCAAGGTGGATGGCTGCCCGGATGCCGGCCGCCAGGTGCGGGCCCTGCTCGGCGAGGGTGGTGATGTAGCGCCAGGCGGCGCGGTTGCGGTCGGCCTCGGACTCGAAGGCGCCGATCTCCCCGAGGTGGCCCCAGGGCGAGCCGGGTTCGGGGATGTACGCGGTGCTCAGGCGCTGCAGGGCCTCGGCGGCGAAGGTGGAGGAGTTGGTCCGCGCGCGCCAGACGGCTTCCCGATAGCCGGGCGCGAAGCGGTCCCTGACCTCGGCCGCCACCATGGCGGGCGCCGCATCAGTCGGGAACACGAGCCGGACCGGGGGCTTCACGTCGTCGAGGTGGTAGCCGGGAGCGTCGTCGGGCCGGGCCGCACGGACCACGAGCTCGTGGCCGGGACGCGGCCGTACGGCCAGGAGCCGCTCCCCGCCGGGACCCACGAGGGCGAGGGCGCTGTGCGGGGCGAAGACGCTGTTCCATGGCGGTGGGCCTCCACCCCAGAGCCGGTCCTGGAGTTCGACGAGGTCCCGGCCCGGGTTGAGGGGACAGGGCTGGACGGACCAGCCGGGCAGGTGCTCCGCCAGCTCGGCGGCGAACGGCGGGAGCGCCCTGGGGAGGTGCGGTTGGTCGGGCAGGGCCCGGCCGTCCTCGTCGAAGTACACCCGCACGTACGTCTCGTTCCCGGATTCCGTGGTGGTGAGGGCATCGCAGGACCGGAACAGGGCGTAGGCGGACTGCCACTGGGTGCCGATGCTGGTGGAGGTGAGCACGAGGTGCCAGTCGGCCGGCGGGTAGGGGAGGCGGTCGCGGCGCGCTGCGAGCAGTTGCTCGAACACCGTGAAGTCGGCCGTCGTGAGACGGGCGTGGTCGAGGTGTGATTCAACATCGTTGGTAGGCAAGAAAGTTCAGGATTCTCGAAGGGGCGGCCGGTCAGGCGGCCATGCGGAAGTCGGTGTCGTACAGCGCTCGTTCGCGGCTGTGGAGGAGGTGCTGAACGATGAAGGAGAGCGAGGCGACCTTCCACAGGCCCCGGCCGCGGGTGAGGGCGGCGATGGCCTGGGCCTCGACGCCGGTGAGGCCGAGCAGGGCCATGGCGGCGGGAATCTGGTCTGGTTCCTGGCGGTAGATGATCCGGGTCGAGCAGTCGGCCAGGAGGCCCTCGGCCAGGACGCGACCGCGCGAGCCGGCGTCGCCAGCGGAGAGCAAGTCCGAAAGCCGGTGCAGGATCAGCAGGTTGGCGATGCCCAGCCCGCGGCTGAGCTTCCACTGCTGCTGCATCCGCTCCAGCAGACCGACGTGCCGCATGATCCGCCATGCCTCGTCGTAGATCACCCACCGCCTGCCAGCGCCCGGGTCGGCGAGGGCGGCCTCCATCCACGCGCTCGCGCAGGTCATGGCGAGGACGAGGGCGGTGTCGTCGCCGCTGCCGAGGCGGGACAGGTCGATGGAGAGCATCGGTGCGTCCGGGTCGAACGTGACGGTGGACGGCGCGTCGAACATCCCGCTGAGGTCGCCGTGGACCAGGCGGCGCAGGGCGTGGGCGAGGTCGTCGGTGGCGTGGCCGAGGCTTCCGGCCTGGCCGCCGAGGGCGGCGTCGAGGCGCTCGGGGCGGCCGAGGACGTGGGCGATGTCGCCGAGCAGCGGCACCGTGCCGGCAGCGTCGGCGTCGGCGACGACCAGGTCGAGGGCGACGTCGAGGCCGGTGTGCTCCATCGGCAGCAGGTCGCGCTTGAGGACGGTGGCCGCGAGGCTGGCCAGCAGCAGGAGTCGGCGCTTGCGGACCTCGGTGCGCCAGTCCTCCTCGGTCACCTCGGCGGGTCGCTGCGGTGCGTCCAGCGGGTTGAGGCGCCCAGGGAGGCCGGGTCCGAGGGCGATGGTCTGCCCGCCGAGGGCCTGGGCCAGGCCGGTCCACTCGCCCTTCGGATCGGAGGGGACGTAGATCTTGTAGCCGTGGGCGATGGCGCGGGTGGCGATGGACTTGGCGAGGGCGCTCTTGCCCATGCCGATGACGCCGCACAGGATCGCGTTCGGGTTCGTGAACCCCTCTATTCGAGCGGAGTTGTAGAGGGCGAACGGGTCGTAGCAGAACGACCCTTCGGCGTGGAGGTCGCGGCCGATGAAGATGCCCTCGGCGCCGAGGCCGGCCTCCGCGAGGAACGGGTAGGCACCCGAGGCGGTGGCGGTGGTCAGGCGGTGCTTGGGCAGTCGGAGCCTGCCGCCGCGGGCGGAGGCGGGACCAGGCCGGCCTGACACCGGATAGACGGGCTGGAGATCCGCATCGGTGCCGCTGTTCCGGGGACGCTCGGCGGCGGGCTGCACGAGGCGGGCCTTGGTGCGGGCCTGGGCGAACTCGGCACGGGCGTCACGCTGTTGGGCTCGGGTGATCTTGCTCGGGACGAACAGGGGGCTGGCGGTGGCGCGGTTCCTGGGCATGGTCTCGAATCCGGGGTGAAGGTCAGCGGCGGACGAGGCCGGTGAACGGGGCGTGCAGGTCGGCAGGGGTGGTGCGGCGGCGCACCAGCTGCGCGGTCTCCTGGTGGCGGCGGCAGACGCTCAGCTCCGGCGCGCCCTCGGGCAGGCGGGCGCGGCAGGCTTCGGGGCCGGGGACCTCGCCGCTGCCGGGCCGGGGCGAGGCGTGGTAGGCGGCGTGGAGGTGGTCGGCGGCCTGCCACAGGCGGGTGCGGGCGGCCTTGAGGTGGTCGCCCTCGGCCGGCAGCAGTCGCGCGGTGCGCTGGGCGTGGGCGTCGAGGAGGCCGTGCAGGGCGACCAGGTGCTCGTGGAGCGAGTCGAGTTCGGCGCGGGAGGCGACCAGTGGGCCGGTGGGGATGTTGAGCGCGCGGTGGAAGTCGATCGCCGCGGTCGCGTAGGGGACAAAGTCCTGCGTGGTGGCGGGGGTGGCCGGCATCGGGGGGTGCTCTTTCGGAAGGCGGGAGGGCCGGCATCAGGCGGCGAGGGCGAACGGCAGCGCGGAGGCGGTGAACGCCTCGGCCTGCTGCCAGGTGAGCGGGCGCAGGTCGAGCTGGGCGCCCACGGCGGCGGTCTCCACCACGGCGCAGGCGGAGCGCAGTTCGTCCTCGGTGTCGGCGGAGACGGTCAGCAGCCCGGTGAGGGCGACGTCGGCGTGGCCGGCGATCAGCTGCCGCTCGCGGTCCTGGATGTCCTGGTACTCCACGGAGTCGGCCTCGCTGGAGACCTGGCCCTTGCGGGCCCGCTCGGCCGAGTCCGCGATCACGCTGGCCTTCTTGCGGCGTACGTCGCGCAGTGCCGAGTCGAGGTCCTGCGGCTCGTAGGCCAGGGAGACGGTGCGCCGCACGCCGGAGGCGAACATGACCTGGTGCAGGAAGCCGGGGTTGACCTGCGTCCTCGGCCAGTTCTCGACCCAGTAGGTGGTGTGATGGGCGGAGTCGGTCGAGATGTGGTCGGCCTTCTCCACCACCACGACCGGGCCGGCGGCGGCCGGGTCGGCAGACGGGCGTCCGTCCTCGGACCAGCGGTCCAGCGCGGCACGGGACTTGGGGTCGTAGGCGGTACGGGCCACGGCGGCGATCTCGCCAGCGGACAGCCAGCCGGCCGGGGTGAGGCCAGCGGTGCGCGCGGACTGCTCGAACGCGGAGGTGAGCTGGGCCAGGACCGCGAAACCACCGGTCAGGCCGCCTCCGGCCTGGGAGATCAGCCGCCGCGCGCTCTTGAAGTCCAGGGCGATGGCGACGTACGCCTCGTGCGGTGCGGCGGCCGGACCGGCGCCGCGGACCAACTCCCCGTACAGCTCACCGGCCAGCGGCGCGTCGGGACGGCCGTGCTCCTCCCAGTACCGGCGCAACGCGTCACCGGTGTCCGGGACGGTCCGCTCGATCACCTGGATACGGGCGACCTGACCGGTTCGGGCGAGCGCGGCCAGGGAACGCCCCCAGCCGTTGACGTTGGCGTTCTGGGTGCCGGGGTCGAGCAGGGCGTAGGCGCGGGAGGAGACCTTGACGATGGCGGTGAGGGTGCCGGCGTGCGGGTCGTGGACGGCGCCGTAGCGGCCATCGGGCGCGGTGACCACGCGCAGGCTGGCCGCGCTGCCGGGCAGGTGAAGCAGGCCCTCACGCACCGGGCGGGAGGAGGGCCGGGTGAGCCAGATGAGCTGGCCGCGCAGGCGCCGCAGGCCGTAGCGGGCGGCGACGGGCGCCCAGTCGGCGAGGGTGCGGCCCCGGTAACGGACGAACACCAGGGCGGCGACACCCACCCACAGGGGGATGAACTGCAGGGCGCCGGTGACGCCCCGGGTGACGAGCACGCCGAGCAGCAGCAGGCCGGTGGCCGAGGTAGTGATGAGCTGCGGGGCGCTCAGGCCGAGCAGCACGCCTCGGCGGCTGCGGTGGGGGAACTTGACGGACGCAGGGGTGGCGTCGGGCGTCGAGGAGGACATCGGTGTTCCAGAGGGGGAGAGCGTGCGGGCGGCGGTCGGGGGCGCGGCACTCTTCTGGACGTCATCGCAGGGGCTCCTTCCCTGGTGGTCGGGGCCCGGGGCGGGCGGCGGGCTGCCGCCCGCCCCGGGCGTTGGGGGTGCCGGTCAGGAACCGGGCGGGGTGGGACTGTTCGGGTAGACGAACCGTGCCGGTTCCGGAGCCGGTGCTCCGCCCGGGGCCGGTCCTGCGCTCGCCGGTGCGGGCGGTACCGGGACACCGGGGCCCGCCGGGGCCGGACCGGGCGCCGAGGGCGCGGGCGCGGCCGGGGCCGTCGACACGCCTGGCACGGGCGGCGCGGAGGGCTGGGCCGCGACGCCGTCCTGGCCGCCGCCGGACGCCGACTGGCCACCGCTGCCGGGGGAGGCCCGGGTGATCAGGGCCGGGATGCCGGGCCGGGTGACCAGGGCGCGCCCGCGGTCGCCGCCCGCGCTCGGGTCCTCGCCGAAGCGGAACTTCGTCGGCTGCTGCGCGGGGCCGGCGTCGATCCCCTCCTTGCTGATCCGACCGGTCGGGTCGATGCCGGAGGCGGCACCGCTACCTCCCGCACCCGGGACCTGGGCCGGGCCCTGCGGCGCCGGGACACCGGTGCTCATCTGCATGGCCAGGGAACCGGCGGTCTTCGCCGCCCCGGCCGCGACCGCCATGCTGGCCATGCCGGTGCGGTGCGTGTCGTCGTGGCCGCTGCCGTCCGTCGCCCAGTGGACGAACTTGTAGACGGCGTACGGGCACAGCAGCACCATGACCATGATCACGACACCGGCCATGGCGTCGGACAGGGCGGCCATGCCGTCCTTGGCGTCCGTCTTGCCCAGCGCGGAGACGCCGACGAGGAACACCACGGTCATCAGCAGCTTGGAGACGATCAGGGTGGCGGTGGCCTCGATCCAACCGCGCCGCCACCGCTGGGCGACCTCCCAGCCGCCGCCGGCACCGGCGAAGGCGGCGAGCACCACCAGGATCAGCACGCCGACCTTGCGGGCGACCATCACGCACCAGTAGAGGAACGCCCCGATCGCGCTGCCGACCGCGACCAGGGCGGGGATCGCCCAGCCGAGGGCGAACATGGGGCCGAACTGGCTGACCTTGATCATGCGCCTGACGGCGTCGGCGACGCTGGTGTGCGCGGCTTGGAACAGCCCGGCCGACAGGGCGTCGACCACGGTGACCGCGACTGCCGTGAAGCTGATCGCGCCGAAGGCGAACAGCACGCCGGTCATCGTGCCCCAGGCGGCCTTGGCGAGCGCCCGTTCGTCCCGCCGCCAGGCGGCCAGGATCAGCTGGGCGCAGAAGGTGCCCACGGTCAGGATCAGCCCGATCGGCAGGATCAGCTGGTAGTTGTCCCTGAACCACGGCGCGGACAGGTCGATGGCCGTGGTCTCGTCGACCGCCTTCGCGCACAGGTCGACGGCGCTGGCCGCAAGCTCGCCCATGCTCTTGGCGATCCACGCGCCGATGCCGTCCGTGATGCTCTTGCCCGGGTCGCTGACGAAGTTGATGCCGTCGACGACGTTGCAGACCTGGGCGACCATCGGGAGGTTGCAGATATCCACGAGGACTCCCCAGGTCAGGGCGCCACGGCCGGCAGCACACCGGCCAGGGCACACGGGCGGTCAGGACGGCACTGGACGGCGAGGGTGGCCGAACGGTCCTCGGCGCCACCGGCCGGGGCGCCGTTCCAGGCGATCGACTGCTTCCCGGAGACGGTCACGGCGTAGACGTACGCCTGTGTGATCGCTCCCGGATCGGCCTGCAGCGCCTTGGTGAACCTGTCCGGGAAGTGCGCCTCGTCCGCGGTCGCGGTGGCGAACTGTCCGGAGTCGGCCATCCGTCCCCACAGCACCGGGGAGGGCACCAGACGGTCGACCGAGTCGGCGTCGAGGTACTGCCCTTCGCCGGTCAGCCACCGGTGGAGGGAGGCCACCAGCTCCGGCTGCGAGGAGGAGCGGGTGTCGTACGACCACAGCGCCACCGCCGCCGCCTTCGCGAACGCGATCGGATCGTGCGTCGAGGGCGGACCCGGCAGCGACTTCGCATGCCCGCCCGGCGACGGCGAACTCGCCGGTGCGGAGGGCGCGGCCGAACCCGAAGCCGCAGCAGGCGGGTTGGCGGCCTCGCGCCCGTCCCGGGTGACGTAGGCCAGCACGCCGGCAGCGGCGACGAGCATCGCCAGGACGAGCGAGCCCAGCAGCGCCCGGCGGCGCACCAGCGCGCCGCCGGAGCCACCTGGGCGAAGTCCCGGGATGAATGAACGTTTCTGCATTACTTGACCTGGCTTCCGAGCGTCGAGAAGAACGAGACGACGCCGTTCGCGGCGCCCAGCAGCAGGGCGGCGCCGGCGCTGACGAGGACGCCCTTCTTGCCGTTGGCCTCGGCCTGGTGGCCGCCGGAGTGGTGGCCCCAGGCCCACACCCCGGCGCTGACGGCCAGGGCTCCGACGACCGCGATGATGCCGAACAAGTTCAGGCTGCCCATCACCTGCTTGAGGACCGAAAGTCCGGGCAGGCCACCCTCGTTGGGGGTGATGCCGGGGTCGTAGGCGAGCTGTACGACTGCGTCCGCGAGATACAAGGGAAGCTCCAAAGCGGTTCAGGGCGCGCGAAGGCAGCCCAAAGAAAAGGGGGGAGAAGAGGAGAGGGAGGAGAAGCCGGTCAGGCGACTCGGCGGGCGGCGAGGATCTCCGGCCGCCACGAGGCGAGGGTCGAGATCTTGACCACGTCACCGGTCTTCGGCGCGTGCACGATCAGCCCGCTGCCGATGAACATGCCCACGTGCTCCGGCACGGCGGCGCTGCCGCGGGTGAACAGCAGGTCGCCCGGCTTGAGCGCGTCCGCCGAGACGGCAGTGCCCTGCTTGACCTGGTCGTACGTGGTCCGCTCCAGCGAGACACCAGCCGAGCGGTAGGCCATCTGCATCAGCGAGGAGCAGTCACACCTGCCCATCGGGTCCGCGCCGTGCGAGGACGCGCACGTGCCGCCCCACTGGTAGGCGGTGCCCAACTGGCCGAGCGCCCAGCGGATCGCGGTCTGCACCGGCTGCGGCGCATCGGCCGGGATCGTGTAGCCGTTGGGCAGTGAGCCCGCGGGGATGGTGCCGAAGTCGCTGCCGTCGCCGCCCACCGTGGGCGATCCGCAGCCGCCACCCGCTGTCGGACTGGCGCTCGTGCCGGCCGTTGGCGTCGGTGCCGGCGTCGGGTTCGCCGTGGGTGAGGCGCCGGGAGCGGGGGCGAGCAGCGGGGCGAGGGCCTTCTGGAGCGCCTCCGCCAGGGGCTGCCACTTGGCGTAGGCGTCGGGGAAGCCGGAGCGCTGCACCGCTTGGGCGGCCTGGGTGACGGTCATCGACTCCCAGCCGCTGACCTTCTGCAGTGCCTCGTAGAACTTCGTCGAGGCGTACACCGGCTGCATGATCTGCTCCGCCGTGCCCCAGCCCTGCGACGGCCGCTGCTGGAACAGCCCCAGCGAGTCCCGGTCGCCGCCGTTGACGTTGCGAAGTTCGCTCTCCTGCAGCGCCGTTGCCAGAGCGACGACCTGCCCGCGCACGGGGATGTGCATCGCGACACCGGTGGCCTGGATCGTCCGGGCGTTGGGGATCTGCTCGGACGGCTTGCTCAGCCCTGCCACGGCCGGAGCCGACAGCGGACTGGAGCCCTTGAGGATCGCCTCGACCTGCGCCGCCACCGCCGAGGAATCCACACCCTGTGGACTTCCCCCGGACGGACAGGAACTGGACGCGGCGGCCGAGGCGCTGCCCGCGCCGACGATCGCCACGGGCAGGGCCAGCACCAGCGGACCGCAGGCGACGACGCCGACGAGCGCGCCGACCGACTTCTTCACGACCGCCCCCGGTCACCGGACAGCGGCCGACCAGGTGGCGCAAGAGGATGAGGGCACGGGTGTGCCAGGGCATGCTGCATCGCAGCGGCTCCTCGGGGATTCGTAGGAGAACGCGGTGCCGGCCTCTCGTGCGAAGAAGTCGCCGGCACCGCGCCGGTGGTGAAACCGCCCTTGCTCAGAGCGGGACCGGGTCACGGGAGTTGGTAGCTCCAGGACGCCGGTCTCGGGTCACGCGCGGCAGCCAGCCGCGCTCGTAATCTCAGCCGGAACACGACGGCGCTCCTCAGGAGACAGGGGGAAGGGGACGCTGCCCGCACGTGATCGCGCCTGCACGGGGCAGCACGAACCAACACGCGCCGGGCCAGGGCCGTTTGGCCTGCTGCCCGGTCGGCATGGCGAGACAGTAGACGCGAAAGTCGGCCGCACCAAACAACCCCCAGCCGGGCCCGGAACCCCGCCGCCGCTCATTAGGTACGGCCGCCGATCGCGGCTACCTTCCCCGGCATCCCCGCTCCCGGCGGCCGCCGCCGGGCGCCGCCCAGAGCAGGCCCAAGCACCATGCCCCGAAGGAACACCCCATGAGCTACCAGCTGCACCGAGGCGACGCCCTCACCGTGCTGAAGACCCTCCCGGACGAGTCCATCAACGCCGTCATCACCGACCCGCCGTACAACTCGGGCGGCCGGACCAGCTCCGAGCGCACCAGCCGCGACGCCCGCGCCAAGTACGTGCAGACCGGCTCCGCCCACGACCTGAAGACCTTCCCCGGCGAGAACCGCGACCAGCGCTCGTACCGCTCGTGGCTCACCGAACTGCTCACCGAGGCGTACCGGGCGAGCACCGAGCACGCGGTCGCGATGGTCTTCTCCGACTGGCGGCAGGAGCCCACCACGAGCGACGCGCTGCAGATGGCGGGCTGGACCTGGCAGGGCACCATCCCGTGGATCAAGCCCGCCAGCCGGCCTCGCAAGGGCGGCTTCAAGCAGAGCGCGGAGTTCATCATCTGGGGCGTCAAGGGCACCCTCGACAACAGCCGGGACCTCTACCTGCCCGGCCACTTCACCGCCTCCCAGCCCCGAAAGGACCGGGTCCACATCACCCAGAAGCCGCTGGAGATCATGCAGCAGCTCGTCCAGATCTGCCCCGAGGGTGGAACCGTCCTCGACCCCTTCACCGGCAGCGGCTCCACTGGAGTCGCGGCCTTGCGCGAAGGCCGACGCTTCGTCGGCGCCGAGCTCAGTCCGCACTACGCCGACGTCGCCGAACAGCGGCTGAGCGCCGAGCTGGCCCAGGACGACTTCGTCCTCGCGGGACCGGAGGCGTGAGCATGAGAACCGCCACCGGGGCGAGCGGCCGAAGACGCGAAAAGGGCGGCCGGAGCACCAGACTCCAGCCGCCCTTCCGGCGTCCCTCAGGACGCCTCGACCACCCGCCGGATCAACGGCAGGGCCTTCTCCACGTCCGCGGAAGAGACGATCCGCACCTCCAGGTCACCCGTCCCCAGGTGCCCGATGCCCCGTACGTCGCGGGTGAAGCCCTCCTCCAGCTCCACCGTGTCCGGGTCCAGCCGCAGGTACACCAGGAGCGCGCGGTGCGAGACGGAGGGCCGGAAGATCACCGATGCCACGTTCAGCATCCGCCGGTAGGCGATGTAGTGCTTGAGCACCACCACCTCCAGCTCGCCCGCCGCGGTCAGCACCTCGTCCAACTCGCCGTACAGCTCCCGCAGGCACCCCGGCACCTCCACCTGGGCGACCCCCGCCGACACCGCGCCCGCCTCCGGCTCGTTGCTCGCCTCGCCGGCCGGAGCAGCCGGCACCGGCGAGGCACCAGAATCGGAGAAGCCCGGAACGGTCTCGACCAGCTGCAGCGTCAGCAGGTCCGGACCGAACACCCGGTAGCGCACCAGGTCCACGCGGTGATCCCGCTGGTAGAGCGAAGCAGCAGCCCGGTCATGGCGCGAGAACTCGCCTGCTACGCAGATGACCCGAGGCCGCCGCCAGTCGACCATCTCCGCTACGTCGGCGCCCAGTTGTCTGCGCACCAGGGCCTCGAACTCGTGCCGGTGCGCCAGCAGCCACACCAGGTACGATCCGGCCTGGGTGATCACCCCGGCATCGCGCCCGCGCTTGAACTCGATGACCACCGGCACGCCGTTCTCGTCCAGCCCCAGCGTGTCGATCCGACCCTGGTGCCACGGCCCCGTCGCGTACTCCGACGCCAGGAACCGCACCCCCAGCATCGGCTCCAGCGCCCCCTCGACCCGCCGCTGCAGTTCCCGCTCCCGCGCCACCATCGAACCCCGCAGCTCGACATCCCGGCCATCGGCACCCCGCCGGAACACCTTCAGATCGGCCACCCACGCCCCCTTCGCACGACCGTACCCAGACACCAATCCACAGGGGGAGGGCGGTATTCCCTATCGTGACTTCTCGATTTGCTCAAATGCTGCTGACGAGTTGACCGGCCGGTCGCCGTTCCCGGCACCGATCGGCAGGCCACGGGAAGGGGGCCGGGGGCAGGTAGGAAACCTACGGTCAGCGCAGGCTGCCGTGATGGCCTCGGGCGAGGCAGTTGGGGTGGACAGCTGGAAGACCGGCACGCTGACCGAGAACCGGCTCCCCGTGGTCCGGGTCGCCACCTCGGACGGCGCCGCACACCCGGCCGACGCCACCGAAGCAGCAGCGCTGCTCCACGCCGCCGCACTGACCTGCCGAACCCACGACGAGGTGGCAGGCATCCACGCCCACTCAACCGACGAGGCGATCCTCACCGCGATTCCACCGGGGTCACCGTGGACCGTCGCGGAGGTGCAGCCCTTCGAGGCCAGCCGGGGATACGCCGCCGCCGTGGGCACGGACGAGGACGGCGGGCGATTCCTGATGGTGAAGGGTGCGCCGGAGGTCGTTCTGCCGGGCTGCCGCGACCACGACGGCGACACCACCGCGCAGACTCTGGCCGCCGAGGGCCTGCGCGTGCTGGCCGTCGCCTGCGATCGGCTGAGGACCCGCGACGAGCCCGACGATGCCCTCGGTCGACCATTGGCGAACCTGGAACTGCTCGGCTTCGTCGCCCTGGCCGACACCCCGCGCCGCAGCTCCGCGCCGCTGGTCGCTGAGCTGCGCGCGGCGGGCGTGCGGCCGGTCATGCTCACCGGCGCCCGCTGCTGTCCGGTTCCTCGCCGCTGTCCACCCGCCAGATCCTGCTGGTCAACCTGCTCACCGACATGTCCCCGGCGATGGCGGTCTCGGTGACGCCCCGGGACAAGAGCGCCGACGAGCGCCCGGACGGCGAGCCCGCCCTGGCCGACAGCGCCCCCGTGGGCCTCGCGGCGATCGGCGATCCGCTGACCCGGCAGATCAGGCACCGGGGCATCGTCACCGCGCTCGGCGCGGCCACCGCATGGCTGATCGGCACGGCCACCCCGGGCTCCGCGCGGTGGACCAGCACGATGGCCCTGTGCGGCGTGGTCGGCGCTCAGCTGGTTCAGACCGTGACCGGGCGAAGCCACAGTCCGCTGGTGCTGCTGACCGCCCTCGGCTAGGCCGCCGTGCTGATCGCCCTGATCGAGACACCCTGGTCAGCCAGTTCTTCGGTTGCGCCCCGCTCGGCCCGGTCGCCTGGACCGGTGTCGCCACCGCGACGGCTGTCGCAGTACTGGCACCGCGAGCGATGCCAGCGATCGAGCGGCACCTGTCGGAGCTCAGCGCGGCACTGGGCATATAGCGCAACGGATTCATGGTCGGCGAGGCGTCGACTCGGCTCCCTCGCCGCCCTCGTCCTGCTTGACGTCGTCGGCTTTGGCCCGGACGTCCTTCGGCGTGGGCGCCGTGATGGTGCGCTCCGCTGCGGACCGTTCCCGTACCGTGGCGTCGTGATGCTGGGCCGCGTCGTTCTCGTCGCGGGTGCCAGTGTCGTTCGTTCTCATTGCATCTGTCCTTCCCGTCATGACGGACTGCGGATTCGTGTACCAGCGCGTACCCCCGAGGGTGGCGGCTGATTGCACCGTGCTGGAGCCGCGGGCCGGTCAGTGGCCCAGGGCTGTGGCCAGTTCCTTCTTGTTCATCTTCGAACGCCCGTGGATGTGGCGTTGCTTGGCCTCGTTGTACAACTGCTCCTTCGTCGGTCCCTGGGAGCCGGAGTGCGATCGCTGTCCGCCGCGCCGGGAGGAGGAGATGTCGTGGGTGGAGGAGCGGCTGGCAGTCTTTGACTCGCCGTGCCGGGCCCGTTCCTTGTTCACGGTCCGGGCCGCGATCTCCTTGGCTCGCTTCTGGCTCTCCCCGCGCTCCAACGCGCTGTCCTTGATGTGCTCGTACTGTCGTTCACGCTTCTTGCTCGAACCCGCAGGCATGGTTCCTCCTCCGTGGTGTGCGGCATCGTCTACCCCGAAGCTGGGACGCGACTCGTTCGCCTGCCTCTTGGATGCGGCAGACGGCTCCCTCTTCGGATGACCCCGGTCCAGCCGGGCTGGCAGTCGGGCCGACCGGCCCAGGTTGCTTGGGGGAGGTGTCGAACGCGAGGCGACTCAGGCCGACTACGAACGCCGCGATGCCGATCAACAGCAGCTACAGCACTCCACGGACGACGACGCCTACCTGGCCCGGGACGATGGCATCGCCATTGGCGTCAGGAACACAGCTCACGGCACGGCCTCCTGCCGCCGTAGTTTGCCGCTGCGCAGGGCGGGCAGCCGCTACCGGTGCCAGTCCGCACAGGCGGTCGGCGCGCCCGGTCGACGCCGGACCCGCCGGCTGATCGACCTGTCATCTCCATGATGGCGGGGCGGCGACCGGGAATCGAGGAAAGATCATGGCGAAGGTTCTGCTCGTGCTGCTGTGCCTGGTTCTGCCGTGGCTGGCGGTGCTCATCAAGGACGGCCCGAGCATGAAAGTGCTGTGGGCTTTCCTGCTCCAACTCTGCGGCCACGTGCCCGGTGTCATCTACGGCATCTACCAGGTCGTTCAGGATTGACCTCGGCAGCAGCTTCGGACCCTGGCCACCAACTCGGCCAGCAGTTGGGCCCGGCACGGTCCGGCAGCCCTGATCGCGGCTGCGGCGGTGACCGGCGCCGCTACTTGGGCTCCGGCGGCCCACCGGTAGGCGCCCAGGACCCCGTGATCGAACCCGGTCCACGGTTGCGGGCGTCGATTAGCGGTCTCGATCGCGTCGAACACCTCGTCCAGTGGGCGGACCCCCACGGCCGGAATGGCTGTCTCATCACTGGTCATGCCCGCAACCTACGACGATTCGCCACCGCTCGCCGCCAGGCGGAGCGGCCGACCGGCGGATTGCCGGTGCCGCTGCCCAGAGAGAGGACGGCGGGCGGGTGAATGAGTCCGACGGCGTCGAGCCCGCCGTCCGATGCGCCCGCGTTGGTCCCGCGGCGGCTCGGGCTCACCGCCACGGCCGGGTCAGGCTCCATGCCGATCATCAGACCGGGAGACGGCGCGTCGCCGGCAAGGGCGTGATCGTCGTTTCCAGCTCGGACCCGGCATCTCGGGGCTTCGGAACCACCGCAGCCACGCCGTGAGCGGCAGGCCTCTCAGCCGTCCGCGGCGGGCAGGGCGATTCGGCTCACCCGTCCTGCCTCCAACTCGACGGAGATGGGGAGCGCCGGGTGCAACCAGCACACCATCGACCGGCGCGGGTGGGGCTCCCGCAGCCGCCCGGCGACCTGGGACCCGAGTTCTGCCTGCTCCTGTTCGGACAGTACCCCGGTCACCAGCCGCCGTCCGTCGCCGAGCACCACGAGCAACCGCAGCGGGCCACCCGCCTCGCCGACGGACCCGATCACCCAGCCCCTCACTACAACCGGCCCGGACGGCACAAGCATCAGCGGACTCCCTTCGTGCACGAGGTGCGATCAGCCGAGCATGCCAGCAGCCCTCAGTTGGCGCGATCCGCTCGACGCCGGTTCCCGCGTCGCCTTCCTGACGGGTGCTCACCGACGCCCCACGCGTCGGCGGCCCGCGGTGCCACGGTGCCGACGAGCGCGGCCGCCTGGAACCGAGCCGGGTCAACCGGTCCGCCTTCGCGGTACTGGTCAACGCTTCTCGGCAGTAGGGGAGTTGTACGGATGCCTGGGTCTTCAGCTGGCAGACGGACGCCGGGGGACCTGCCCGCGGACACGTTGACGCTGGTGCCCGCAGGATCGAGGTCGACCGCCTCGACGCCGACACGGTCCCGGCTCGCCGCGCGCCGCAGTCTCATCGCCTCACGCGGTGTTGACCTGGACGGCGATGTGCATGCTGGGCAGGGTCGGTGTCGGCGGAGGGGGCACGTGTGCCCGCGACTTGCGTTCGGCTCGCCGGTGGACCGGGGTGTGGAGGACGGCCAACGGACGTTCGCCTCGAACGGCCCACCCCCGGATGTGGATCCGAAAGGGATGTTCGAGGCTCAGTGCATGGGATCGATCATCGTGCTCTTCGAGCTGGAGCCCGACGGGGCCATCGGTGCGGAGGGCGTCGAACCCGCCGTGATCGCGGTCCACGCCGCAGGGGTTGATCCCGATGTTCCGGAGGACCCGCAGCCGTACACGCTGTGCGGGCTGGAGACCGTCCCGATGGAGCACACGCACTACCGGCCGGCTCGCCCCGGCGAGTCCTGGTACCCGCCCGCGCTTGCCGACCGGCGGTGCCAGGAGTGCGAGCGGGCCCTGCGCACGCTCTGACGGCGGCGCGCGGTGGTGCACTGCCACGCGCTGTTCGGCAGGCTCCCGGACGGCAGAGCGGGGCGGGCGGGTACGGGCCGGGTCACAGCTGAGCCACGAGGGTGACCAGCAGGACGGCCAGCCCGACGGCGAGCCAGGCCACGTAGTCGCCGAGCAGCCCGGAGTGGAGTCGGCGCAGCGGCAGGACGGCCGCCCGGTAGAGCCCGCCGGCGCCGCGCCGCGGGTCGCGCCGGACGGCTGCGGCGCCGAGGCCGACAGCCAGCAGCGCGGAGAGCAGGTCCAGTCCGATTCCGGGGGCGGTCCACCAGGCGTCGGGCACGACCGTGGCGTGGGCCACCGGTTGCCCGAGTGCGTCGGCGAGGTAGCCGGACCGGTCGGTGAACGCGACGGCACCCGCCGCGAGCGCCTGTCCGACGCCGGGCAGGACGCCGACTGCCAGGCAGCCGGCCAGCAGCAGCGCGGGGACCGCCAGCATGGGCGGGGGCAGGCGTCGGCCTGGTTCGCGGATCTCGGGCTCCTCGCCCTCGCCGGTGGTGGCGGCCGCCTCGGGGTGTTCGGCGGGCGGCGGACCGAACCCACCGAAGATCCGCAGTCCGGCGCGCAGGACAGCGCCGCCGGTGAGCGCGGAGACCAGCACGAACACCACGGGCAGCCAGCCGCCCCAGCGTCCGGCGGCCTCCTCGGCGACGGCTTTGCCGAGTCCGGTGCCGAACGGCGGCAGCCCGGCGAGGGCCAGTCCGCCGAGCATGAACAGCAGCCCGGTGAAGCGGAGTTCGCGGGCCCGGCCGTGCAGTCCGTGCTCGTCCACCGAACCGTACCGGTCGAGCACGACGCCGGTGAGGCCGAACAGCGCGGCCTTGGCTCCCGCGTGGCCGGCCACGTACACCGCCGAGCCCGCCACACCGGCCGGGTCGAGCAGCGCGGCGCCGATCAGGAAGAGGCCGATGTGTCCGACGGTGGAGAAGGCGAGCATCCGCTTCAAGTGGCGCTGCTGCCAGCACATCACGGCGCCGACCAGCGCGGTGAGGACGCCCGCGGCCAGCAGCGTGTCCCGCACGACGGCGTCCGGGAGTCCACCCGGGCCGGCGAACACCACCTGGTGGATCCGCGCGACGCCGTAGACGCCGAGCTCGACCATCACCCCGGACAGCAGCATGCACACCGGGCTCGGTGCCACTGCGTGGGCGTCCGGCAGCCAGAAGTGGAACGGGGCGGTGGCGGCCTTCACCAGCGGGCCGGCCAGGACCAGCACGAACGCGACGACGGTCAGGGCGTCCCGGGAGTGCCCGGCCGCGGCGCGTTCGTCCAGCGCGGCACCGATCTGTGCCAGGCCGAGCTCCCCGGTGCGGGCGTAGAGCAGGCCGATGCCGAGCAGGGAGAGGTACGCGGCGGCCGAGTTGACCAGTCCGAAGGCCAGCGCGCCGTGCAGCGGGCGCGGGTCCTCGATCCGGTAGCCGGTCAGGGCGTAGGCGACGGCGCCCATCAGCTCGAAGAAGACGAACGCGTCGAAGAGGTCGCCGGTGAGGGCGAAGCCGCACATCCCGGCCTCGAAGAGCAGGAGGAGGGCAGGGAACGTTCCGCCGTGCTCACCGGAGGGCTCGTCGAAGTACCGCCAGGCGTAGCAGACCACCGCGAGGACGAGCACGGCCGCGAGCAGGGCGAGTCCGCTGCCGAGACGGTCGGCGACCAGCACGATGCCCACGCTGTGGCCGCCGTGCGGGCTCCAGCCGCCGAGCCAGGACACCGCGCGGCCGTCGGGCGCGGTCCGGATCCACAGCAGGGCCAGGCACACCACGTCGGCGGCGGCCCAGAGGGTGGCGAGCACGTCCCGTCCCGGGCGCGGCAGCCACCGGCCGACGACGGCCAACACGGCCGCGCCGAGCAGCGGGATCGCGACGGCCAGCGGCAGCAGGTCGACGGTGTTCAGTGGATCGGCGGTGTGCACCTCGGGCTCACCCCCGCAGCCCGGTCAGTTCCTCCGGGTCCACCGTGCCGTGCCGCTTGCGCAGTTGGATCACCAGGGACAGCAGCAGGGCGGTGACCGTGGCACCGACGACGACGTCGGTCAGCGCGAGGGCCTGAACCACCGGGTCGACCACCGGGGCGTCGGTCGGCAGGTCGGAGAAGACGGGCGCGGTTGCGCCGCGACGGTAGCCGACGGCGAGCAGCAGCACGTAGGTGGAGGACTGGGCGACGGCCAGGCAGCCGACCGCCTGCACCAGGTTGCGGCTGGTGACCAGCCCGTACAGTCCGGCCAGCAGGATCCAGCCGGCCACCAGGTACGGCAGGACGTTCATGCGCCCACCATGCTTCGTCGGGTGGTCGCTTCGCGCACTGTGCCCCTCTTCATCGTTCGCTCGCTCATCGGCCTCTCCTCCGGGGGACGACCTCGACCGCCTGGTCCAGGAAGTGCGCCAGCAGCACGATCACGCCGGAGCCGACCTCCACCCCGACGGCGGTGTTGACCACCGCGACCAGCCCGCTGGAGGAGAGCTGGTTGAAGGTGCCGAGCGGCAGGGTGTTGGCGAGGTAGCCGGCGCCCTGGGCGAGGCCGATCAGGCCGAGCGCGGCGAAGGCCCCGGCGGCCAGGGCGTCCGCGACGTCCAGTGCCGCGAGCGGGCGGATCCGTTTGAGCACCAGATAGTCGGCCGCGACGTACGCCAAGTGCAGTGCGGTGGCCAGGGCGACGCCGCCCTGGAAGCCGCCGCCGGGGCTCAACGCGCCGTGGGCGACGAGGTAGCCGCCGGTCAGCAGGGTGACCGGCAGGAGGGTGGCGCCGAACAGCCGGGTGCTGGGCAGCACGGGTTCGGCGTCGGCGCGGCGTTTGCGTTCGTCCCGGGCGAGGCGCAGCAGCAGGCCCGCGCCGAGTACCGAGCCCAGCAGGATGGACTCCTCGCCGAGAGTGTCGAAGGCCCGCTGGTCGAAGTTGACGGAGGAGATGATGTTGGCCGTCCGCTGGGCCAGGCCGGCAGCCACCGCCCGGTCGCCGTAGGGGTGTTCGGAGCCGCCGAAGGCGGGCAGCTCGGTCGCGGCGGCGATCAGGGCGCCGGCGAGGACCGCTGCGGCGGTCAGGAAGAGCCGGAGCCGGGCGGCGCGGCTCACTCGGTGCGGTCCGGGTGTTCGTCGGCCTGCTCCTGGCGGCGCACCCGGCGGACGGTGAGCAGGATCAGCAGCGGGGTGATCGCGCTGCCGACGCCGAGCTGGGAGAGGGCGACGTCGGGTGCCTGGAGCACGGTGAACAACAGCGCGAGGCTCAGCCCGAGCAGGGCGAGGACGGCGGCCTGTCGAACCGGGTCACGGGTGATCGCGGCGGCGGTCGCGGTGACGGCGGTGAGCAGCAGGGCGGTCACGATCAGGGTGTTGTTCACCGGTCACCCTCCTGCGTGGTCTCGGCACGGGCGGTGGCGTGGCCCACGGCCATCGTGGTGACGGTGCCGCCGGCCGCCAGGAGCAGGCCGATGACGAGCAGCTTGACTGCTGCCCGGCCGGGCCCGGTGTCCACGGCGAGGGCAAGGGCGACCAGCGGCGCGCCGAGGGTGGCCCCGGGGGAGAGGGCGTGCAGGCGCAGGTAGGGCCCCGGGAGGACGGCGAGTCCGACAGCGGACAGCAACAGGGCGGCCGTGCCCGCGCAGAGCAGGACCAAGGCTACGGTGTGGCGGTCCATCAGTGCTCACGTCCTGCCAGGAAGCGGGTGAACACCAGGGTCCCGGCCGGTGCGAGCACTGCCAGGTCGAGGGCGAGGTCGGTGTAGGAGGTGCGGCCGAACCCCTGAGCGAGCAGTAGCAGGACGACGGCCGTGATCGTCGCTGCGAGGTTCAACCCGGCGAGGCGCCGCTGCACTTCGCCGTGCAACCCGAGGAGCAGGCAGGGGCCGAGGCCGCCGATCGCGAGGACGGCCGCCGTCAGCAGCCACGCGTTCACCGGGCCTCCCCCGTCAACGCCCTTTCCAGCAGGGAGACTTCGTCACCGCCGAGAGCGTGGACGGTGAGGGTGTCGCCCTCGACGGCGACGACGAAAGCCCCGGGCGTCGCCGAGAGCAGCGCGCCGGCCCAGGCCGGCCCTGTTCCGGGCGCCAGCCGGACCCTGCGGAACCCGCCCCGCCGCTGCGCGGGGGACAACACCGCGAGCACCAGCCGCCCGGTGTCCGCCAGGAGGGTCCACGGGAAGGCCCAGAGGGCCTGCGCCAGGTGGGCCGGGCCGCCCGGTTTCGCCCCCGAGGCGTGCTGGAGCGCGACGGCGCCCGCGGCGCCGAGGAGCGCGATGCCGCCGCCGACCGCCACTTCCAGTGGTGTCACCGAGCTGATCAGTACGGTGTTGAGCAGCAGCAACAGACCCCACCAGAGCAGGAGTTCGATCGCCTTCCGCATCGCATCACCTTCGACAGAGGCCCTGGGGCGCCCGCCGCCGTGGTGGGCGCCCCAGGTCTACCGCCCGGTCGGCGGACGCGTGCCGCGCGCAACGCCGCTGGATGCGCGATCGCCGTACCGGACCACCCGTTCGCCGGACGACGGAACCGAGATTTCTGATGATCGGCCCGGCCGGGTCGCATCCGTTACGCCGGTGCCCGCTGCGATGCCGTGCCGAATACCGGCCGCACGTCAATGATCCCCGATGATCGGCCAGGTCGGTTTCAGTCGGGTGGTTCGTGCGGCTCCGGCTCGTGGGCCGGCCGTGTTGCGTCCGGCGGCTCCAGCCGGTCTGCCGTCTCCGTGACGTCGTACTCCGGGCCGTCCTGCGGCCCCTTCTCCTCCTCGGCGTCGGGTGGTGGTCCGCCCTCGCCGGTCATCCGGGACTCCGGGGTTTCGACCGGTACCGGGGGGTCCTTCGGTACGGGCTTTCGCGGGTCGCTCATCGTGGTCACCTCCGGGGACGGGAGCAAGTGGCCGGGGTCGGAAGACGCCTTCGTGGTGCCCCCTCACCCAGGTCCGGGCCGGCGGCCGCGCGGGGCGGCCGCCGGGTGGCGAGGTCAGTCCTTCCCCGCGTCCTTGACCTTCTCGACGGCCTGTTTGAGGTCGCTCTTGATCTGCTTGCCGCGGCCCTCGGCCTCGATGACCCGGTCGCCGGTGGCCTTTCCGACGGCTTCCTTGGCCTTGCCGTGGGCCTTCTCCGCCGCGTTGCGGAGCTTGTTCTCGGTGCCCATCGCGGGTGCTCCTTCCATAACGAGTGGGCGGTTCGCGCCCTGCGCTGCGTCTGCCCGTGCGGACAGGTTTCACACCGGGCACCCCCTTCCGCACACGTGTAGCCGTGCGAGGGCCGGGCAAACGCGAGGCATGGACGACGAGTGGGTGGCACGTCGGGTCTCACCTGGCACGACCCCGCGGGCTCCGGTCGTTCGCGCGGCCGGCCGTGGAGCGCGGCATGATGGGCGGGACGGTGCATCGCCGTCCCGACCGGTCAGGGAGCGTGCCATGCCACGGCCAGCCGAGGATTCCACCGCGGCCGAGGGAGACGGGGGCGAGCTGCGGGTGACGGTGGACCGCCGGGGGGCGGTCCTGGTCGTCAGCGTGGCGGGGGAACTGGACCACGACACGGCGGGCGAACTGCGTGCCGTGCTCGCCCGCCCGGTGGACGACGGCATCGACCGGGTCGTGGTCGACCTGGTGGACCTGCGGTTCTGTGATTCGACCGGGCTCAATCTCCTGTTGCGTGCCCGCATCGAGGGGGAGAAGGCCGGGCAGCGCCTGGAACTCGCGGGCCTTCGGCCGGCGGTGGCGCGGCTGTTCGCCGTCACGGGAGCCGACAGCGTGCTGCGGATCCACCCGGACATCGGGTCGGCGCTCAGGATGCCGGGCCCGCTGAAGGGGCCCGGCGTCGTCCCTCCGACCGATCCGGTGTGAAGGGGGCGTGATGGACCGCCCCGGACAGAGCCCGTTTCCGAGCCGTGAGCACACCAGGCGGATGGTGTTCACCGGAACCGACGGCGCGGTGCAGCGCAGCCGTGAGTTCAGCAGGGACGCGTTGCTGTCCTGGCGGTGGCTGCCCGCCGCCGACGACGAGCAGCTCGCCGTCACCGAGGACGTCCTGCTGATGGTCTCGGAGCTGGTGACCAACGCCTGCCTGCACGCTCCCGGAGGCCCTCGCGAACTGCGGCTGCACTGGGACGGCGCCCGGCTGCGGGTGGAGGTCACGGACGGCAGTCCGTTGCCCCCGCGGCTGCGCCCCGCCGCCGAACCGGGGCGGCCGGGCGGTCACGGGCTGCGGGTCGTCGACCGACTGGCCGGGGCCTGGGGGTGCAAGCCCGAGGACGGTGGAAAGCAGGTCTGGCTGGAGGTGCCCTCCCCGCTCGACCACCACGTCTGCCGCCTGCTCTGACGGCGTCGGTCGGCCCTACTGGCCGGGGTGCGGTGCCGGAGGCGGTGCCGGATCGGGATCCGGATAAGGCTCCGGTCGGGGGAACGGCGGGATGGGCGGCGACGGCGGGTCGGGGTCCTCGCCCGGCCGGGGTATCGGGGCCGGGTGCGGGATCGGTTCGGTGTCCGGATCCGGCGGTGTCGGAATCGTCATGGCTACGCCCTCATCAGGAGCAGTGGACACGCTCGGCGACCGAGCGCGTGCGCCGGCTCGCGCTGGTTCGTCTCCGAAAGGCCTGCCGGCTCAACGCCAGGTGTCTACCCGGGCAAACAGCAATAAACCATCCGAAACATGAATTGGAAGTCGTATATCGGGTAGGACAGTGACGCAATGGCCGAGGACGACCGGCCGTTCGCCGACACCGATCCAGGTGTCACCGGGACCTCGCTTGAAGAAGCCGGGCACAGGTCCTGGGGGAAAGAAGCCCCGCCGGGCGGGTCCAAGGCCCGTCGGCGTCACCGGGCGCTCACCCGATTCCCAGGAGAACCCAGTGTCCACCTCCCTGAAGCCCGTTCACGCCCGTCAGGAGCCCGCGGAGGCCCCGTGTCCTGTCCCCGATCTGCCGCCCCGGCCCACCGAGGCCGAGCTGCGCGTGATGGGGAAGGCCGAGGCCCGCGAACTCAGCGACGCGCTGTTCCGGCGCCTGGCCGCACTGGCCCGGGAAAGCGGCGCATACAGCTACGTCCGGGGCACCATCATCGAACTCAACATGCCGCTGGTGCGGTTCATCGCTGCCCGCTTCCGTCACCGTCCCGAGGACATGGACGACATCCTCCAGGTCGGCACGGTCGGCCTGATCAAGGCCGTCGACGGCTACGATCCCGGCCGCGGCGCCGAGTTCGTCACCTATGCGATCCCCACCATCGCCGGCGAGATCAAGCGCTTCTTCCGCGACACCTCCTGGCCCGTGCACGTCCCGCGCGGCATGCAGGAGCTGTACCTGACCGTCGCGCGCGGCTCCGACCGGCTGGAGCAGGAACTCGGGCGCCTCCCGCATCCGGAGGAGATCGCTGAGGACCTGCACCTGACGGTCGAGGAGGCGACCGAGGGACTGGTGGCCGGGCGGGTCTACCACCCCGACTCCCTGGACGCGCTGCGCAACCAGGACACCGACGAGACCGGCAGCGCGATGCTCGACCGCCTCGGCAGTTGCGACCCGGGCATCGAACTCGCAGACTTCCGCACCGCCGTCCGCCCGCTGCTCGCCGAGCTGCCAGAACGCGAACAGACCATGCTCAAGCTCCGCTTCTGGGACGGCTGGACCCAGTCCCAGATCGCCGACCGGATCGGCGTCTCCCAGATGCACGTCTCCCGGCTGCTCGACGGCACCCTGACCCGGCTGCGCGAGCAACTGGAGAACGAGGACGCGCCCGGCTGGCAGGACGACGAACCCGACGAGTCGAGGCAGCCGCAGTGAAGCCTCGAGCGGAACGCAGTTCGAGCGTGCGGTTTCGGGCTGCCGCCGCCGAGCCGTCGACGGACACCTGACCTGCGTGTCGCCTTTCGACGTCCGGTGGCACAGTAGGAGCAGGGCGGCATCCGCCGTCCGGGCCTGAGGGCACCGACGCTGTCCTCGGGCGCGTTCGCGGATCCAGGCGGTGGGACGGATGGACGAGCGGCCGATACCCGCTGCGCAGCCGCCGGAGCAGGCGCTGCGACAGTTGCTCGCGGGGCTGACGGCCGTCCGCGACGGCGACTTCCGCACCCGGCTGACGCCGGGGCGGCCGGGTGTGCTCGGGGAGATCACCGAGGTCTTCAACGGCATGGCCGACCAGCTCGCCCGGGTGACCTCCGAGGTGACGCGGGTGGCGCGCGAGGTCGGCACCGACGGCCGCCTCGGTGGCCAGGCCCAGGTGCCGGGGGCGTCAGGCACCTGGCAGGAGCTGACCGACTCGGTGAACGCGATGGCGGGCAACCTGACCTGGCAGGTGCGCAACATCGCCCAGGTGACCACGGCAGTGGCCCGGGGCGACCTCACCCAGAAGATCGAGGTGGACGCGCGCGGGGAGATCCTGGAGCTGAAGAACACCGTCAACACGATGGTCGACCAGCTGTCGGCGTTCGCCGGCGAGGTGACCAGGGTGGCCCGGGAGGTCGGCACGGAGGGCCGTCTCGGCGGGCAGGCCCGGGTCGAGGGCGTCGCCGGAACGTGGCGTGACCTGACCGACTCGGTGAACTTCATGGCTGGCAACCTCACAGCTCAGGTGCGCAACATCGCCCAGGTCGCGACCGCCGTCGCCGAGGGCGACCTCACCCGCAAGATCGACGTGGACGCGCGCGGCGAGATCCTGGAGCTCAAGACCACCATCAACACGATGGTGGACCAGCTGTCGGCGTTCGCCGGCGAGGTGACCAGGGTGGCCCGGGAGGTCGGCACGGAGGGCCGCCTCGGCGGGCAGGCGGACGTCCGGGACGTCTCCGGGACCTGGCGCGCGCTCACCGAGTCCGTCAACGTGATGGCGGACAACCTCACCGCCCAGGTCCGGGCGATCGCGGAGGTGACCACGGCCGTCGCCGAGGGCGACCTCACCCAGAAGATCCGGGTGGACGCCCGCGGGGAGATCCTGGAGCTGAAGGAGACCATCAACACGATGGTGGACCAGCTGTCGGCGTTCGCGGACGAGGTGACCAGGGTGGCCCGGGAGGTCGGCACGGCCGGGAACCTGGGCGGGCAGGCCACCGTCCGGGGCGTCTCGGGCACATGGAAGGACCTCACCGACAACGTCAACGTGATGGCCTCCAACCTCACCGGCCAGGTCCGCTCGATGTCCGAGGTGGCGACCGCCGTCGCACGCGGCGACCTCTCCCGGAAGATCACCGTGGAGGCCAAGGGCGAGGTCGCGGCCCTGGCGGCCGCGATCAACACCATGGTGGACACCCTGTCGGTGTTCGCCGGCGAGGTGACCCGAGTCGCCCGCGAGGTCGGCACCGAGGGAATCCTGGGCGGCCAGGCCCGGGTGCCCAATGTCGCCGGGACGTGGAAGGACCTCACCGACAACGTGAACTTCATGGCGCACAACCTGACCAGCCAGGTGCGCAACATCGCCCAGGTGACCACCGCCGTCGCCGAGGGCGACCTCACCCGCAAGATCGACGTGGACGCGCGTGGCGAGATCCTGGAGCTCAAGACCACCGTCAACACCATGGTGGAGCAGCTGAGTTCGTTCGCCGCCGAGGTCACCAGGGTGGCGCGGGAGGTCGGTACGGAAGGGCGGCTCGGCGGCCAGGCCGAGGTCGAGGGGGTGTCGGGCACCTGGAAGCGGCTCACCGAGAACGTCAACGAACTGGCCGGCAACCTCACCCGGCAGGTCCGGGCGATCGCCGAGGTCACCAGCGCCGTCGCGGCCGGGGACCTGACCCGTTCGATCAGCGTGGACGCCTCCGGCGAGGTCGCCGACCTCAAGGACAACATCAACGCCATGGTCGGGTCCCTGCGCGAGACCACGCTGGCCAACCAGCAACAGGACTGGCTCAAGAGCAACCTGGCCCGCCTCTCCGCCGCGATCCAGGGCCGTCGGGACGTCCAGTCCGTCGCAGACATGATCACCGACGAGCTGACGCCCCTGGTCGGCGCCCAGTACGGCGCCTTCTTCCTCGCCGAGGAACACGCGAGCGGTACTGAGCTGGCCCTGATCAGCGCCTACGGACGCCCCGCCGGGGAGGCCCGGCGGCTGCGCATGGGGGAGTCCCTGGTCGGCCAGGCTGCCCGCACCCGGCGGATCATCGCCACCGACGACCTGCCCTCCGGCTACGCCACCATCGGCTCCGGGGCCGGATCCGCCGACGCCCGCTCGCTCGTGATCCTGCCGATCGCCCTGGAGGAATGGCTGCTCGGTGTCCTGGAGTTCGCCTCCGTCCACCCGTTCACCCAGGTCCACCGCGACTTCCTGGAGCAGTTCACCGAGTCCTGCGGCGTCAACATCGGTACCCTGCTGGCCAACGCCCGCACCGACGAACTGCTCGCCGAGTCCCAGCGGCTCACCGCCGAACTCCAGGCCAGATCGGAGGAGTTGCAAGCCGGACAGGAAGAACTTCGCCGCTCCAACGCCGAGTTGGAGGAGAAGGCGGCGCTGCTCGCCCAGCGCAACCGCGACATCGAGGCCAAGAACCTGGAGATCGAGCAGGGCCGTCAGGAACTGGAGGAACGCGCCCGGCAGTTGAGTCTCAGCTCGACGTACAAGTCCGAGTTCCTGGCCAACATGAGCCACGAACTGCGAACCCCGCTCAACAGCCTGCTCATCCTCGCCCACCTGCTCGCCCAGAACGCCGGCGGCAACCTCACCCCCAAGCAGGTCGAGTACGCGGGCGTCATCCACTCCGCCGGCACCGACCTGCTCCAGCTCATCAACGACATCCTCGACCTCTCCAAGGTCGAGGCCGGCAAGATGGAACTGACCCCCGAACCCTTCCCCGTGCGCGAACTGCTGACGTACGTCGAGTCCACCTTCCGCCCGCTGGCCGACCAGAAGGGGCTCGGCTTCGAGACCACCGTCGCCGACGCGGTGCCGAAGGAGCTCCTGACCGATCAGGCCCGGCTGCGCCAGGTGCTGCGCAATCTGCTCTCCAACGCGGTCAAGTTCACCGACACCGGCCGGGTGGAGCTGCGGGTGGAGCGCGCCGAAGGTGCCGGCCTCCCCGTCGAACTCGGGTACGCGGACGCGGCGGTGGCCTTCCACATCGAGGACACCGGCATCGGCATCGCCCCTGCCCACCTCGACACCATCTTCGGCGCCTTCCAGCAGGCCGACGGCACCACCAGCCGACGCTTCGGCGGCACCGGCCTCGGTCTGTCGATCAGCCGGGAACTCGCCCGACTGCTCGGCGGCACCCTCACCGTCCGCTCGATGGTGGGCGAGGGCAGCAGGTTCACGCTGTACCTCCCGCTCACCGGGCCGAATCCGACCGCTGCGTCGCCGGAGGACGAGTGGGGGGTCCTGGTGGTCGAGCCGGACCCGCCGGCCCTGCTCACCCTGATCGTCCGGTCGGCCGTGACCGTGCTCGGCGAGGCGGACCCGGCCGTGCGGGTGAGCGCCGTCGGCACCGAGGCGGCGCTGCGGGCCGCTCTGGCGGAACGCGCCTACCGCTGCGTCGTCATCGACCTGACCCGCTCCGGCGAGCTCGCTCCCGCCCTGCTCGACGCGCTCCCTGACGGCGCCCCGGTCCTCGGCTACCAGGAGGACGGCGGCAGGTCCGGCACGGCCGTCGGAAGCATCGAGATCGCACAGGGTCTCGACAGCCTGCGCGACCGCGTGATCCGGCTGCTCGGCGGCCGCCACCCGGCCCTGCCCGGCGCCGTCACACCGACGGTACGTCCCCCGGACGAGCGGCTCGCGGGGCGCAAGGTGCTGATCGTCGACGACGACGTCCGCAACGTCTTCGCCCTCACCGCAGCGCTGGAACAACGCGGCCTGGCCGTCCTGCACGCCGCCGACGGACAGGCCGGACTCGACCTGCTGCGAGAGCATCCCGACACCGGTCTCGTCCTGATGGACGTCATGATGCCCGGTCTCGACGGTTACGCCGCGATCGCCGCCATCCGTGCCGACGAGCGCTTCGCCCGCGTGCCGGTCATCGTCGTCACCGCCAAGGCCATGCCCGGTGATCGGGACAAGAGTCTCGCCGCCGGCGCCGACGACCACATCACCAAGCCCGTCGACACCACCCACCTGCTCGGCCGCGTCGAGCACTGGCTGGACGTGTCATGACCGTCCGACGCCCGTCTCCGGAAGCAACGGCCACAGCCGCGGCCCTGGCCGAGACCGTTCGACGGCTCCAGAACGCGGCGCAGCGGGTGAGCGCCGAAGCCCGCGGCCGATCGGCCGTCGACCTCGCCACCGGCATCCTCACCGAACGCCTCGGTGTCCTGCCCGCCGAAGCCGCCGCCCATCTGGCCCGGCTCGCCCGCGAGGCCGGCGTGCCGATCGTCTCCCTGGCGGCCGACATCGCCGCACTGCCCGAAGCCGGGCCCGAGGCCCCCGTGGAGCCCGCAACCGATCCGCTGCCCGCTCCGTCCGCGCTTGCCGCCGCCCCTGACCTGCAACACGCCGCCGACACCGTTCTGGAACAGTCCGGGGAGTCGCTCGACGTCCATGCGGTCGCCGTCTGGCAGCGGCTGCCCGGCGGCGCGCTGGCCTTGGCCGCGTACGCCGGACTCCCCGCCGCTGAGGCCGACGCCTGGAGCCGGGTACCTCCGGGAGTACCCACCCCCGCGCAGCGGGTGGTCGCGGACGGCATGGACCTGTGGCCGGGGGACCCGGACGCCACGGGCCCGTCGGTGGGTGCTGCGTCGGTGCGCGCGGTCCTCCTACTGCTCGACCACGGACGTCGACGGGGCGCGCTGGAACTCCTGTGGCACACCCCGGGCCCCGCGCTCGGCGCCTCCCAGCGTCGTCAGCTCCGCGCGATCGCCGACCTGTGCGCGACCCTGCTTCCCCACGTCGGTTCTGCGGTGCCCCCGGGTGCCTCGGCCGACCTCCTCGAAGGGCTGGTCATCCCCGCCCTCCTGCTGGAGCCCGTGCTCCGGGGCGGGCGGGTGGCGGACTTCACGGTGCTGCGCGTCAACGCCCGCTTCCGCGATCCGCTGGGCCGGCCGCGGCAGGTGCTGGAGGGCGCCTCGCTGCTGGAGGCGTACCCGGTCGCGTCGGCCACCGGCCTCTTCGAACGGCTGCTGCACGTACACGAGACCGGTGCGCCGTTGCGCGGCGAGAGCGTGCCGTTGGTCTTCCACGACCACGACCTCGCCGTCCCCGCCACCGTCCTCCTCGGCGTCGTCCCGCTCGCCGGGCAGCTGCTGGTCGAGTGGCAGCAGGAGGCAGGGCGGCCCGGAGCGGCCGAGCAGGACGCCTTGCTGCACCAGGCCCAGCGGCTCGCCCGGGTGGCCGGGTTCGAGGAGCGCACCGTCGACGGCCGGATCCGCTGGAGCGAGGGGCTCCGCGAACTGTACGGGCTGCCGGCGGACGCCGACCCCCTTCCACTGGGCCGGCTCACGGAGCGCACCCACCCCGACGACGCCCCGGCCGTCCGGCGGCTGCTGGACCTGGTCCGCCGCCGTCACCGGAGCGCCGCTGCGGTCTTCCGGCTGGCCCAGCCGGACGGCACCCACCGGTACACCCGGCTGGTCGTCGAGCCGGTCCTGGACGACGAAGGCCGGCTGACCGCCGTCCGGGGCGCCTACCACGACGTGTCCGCCCAGCACTGGACGGAGGTCGCGCTCGGCGCCACCCGGGAGCGCCTGGCCGACAGCGAGCAGGAGTCCGCCGAACGCGAGCAACTGGCGCTGCGGCTCCAGCAGGCCATCCTGCCTGCCGCCCCGCCGCCGCTGGGCACGAGCGGGCTACGCGCCGCCGTGCGCTACCGGCCGGCCGCCAAGCGCGACCGCGTCGGCGGCGACTGGTACGACGTTCTGCTGCTGCCGGACAAACGGGTGCTGCTGGCCGTCGGGGACGTCGCCGGGCACGGCGTCGGCGCGGCCACCGGCATGGTTGCGCTACGGCACGCGCTGCGCGGTCTCGCCGTCACCGGTGCGGGCCCGGCCCGACTGCTGGAGTGGGTGAACACGGTGGCCCTGCGCGAGCCGGGCCAGGTCACCGCCACGGCCGTGTGCGTAGTGCTGGACCCGGCCGGTGGCGAAATGTGCTGGGCCCGGGCCGGTCACCTGCCGCCGGTCCTGGTCGGATCGGACGGCGCCGAGGTGCTCCCGCTGCCGCAGGGCGTGCTGCTCGGAGCCCTGGAGGAAGCCCACTACGAGGAGCGGACCGCGCGGCTGGCACCGGGTGACGTCCTGCTGCTCTACACCGACGGCCTGGTCGAGCGCCGGGACCGCCCCGTGGAGGAGTCCGTGGATCAGCTGGTCCGTGCCGCCGGGGCCCCGGGGCCCGACCTGGAGCGCTACCTGGACCGGCTGCTGGAACTCAGCCCGGCCGACACGGAGGACGACACCTGCCTGATCGCCGTCCAGGCCGAGTAGCCGGGCCGGCGGACTCCCGGAGCCCGCGTGTCCGCCGGGACGTCCAGCCGGAGCTCACAGCCGGGGGCGCAGCCGTGCGCCAGGACGTCGACCTGATCCTCGAACCCGCCGAACGCCAGGTTGCGTCCGAGCTGCTGCACCGCGTTGAGTCACTGCCGGTGCTCTCCGATCCTGGCCGGGGCAGCAGCATGCTCGTCGCTCTCCGTGTACCGAGATTCCCGGTCACGTTCTACGCGTCGATGTCCCGCCTGCGGGCCGGGGGCTGTTCCAGCTGGCGAGGAGGCCCAGGGTTTCGGCGTCGCGACTGCCGGGCGGGACGCTGCACAGGATGAGGTACAGGCCGTCGTCCGCGGTGAGCTGAGTGGTCTCGTAGGTGAAGGTGAGCTCGCCGACGAGGGGGTGGTTGACGCGTTTCGCGCCGGTGCGGTGGCGGCGGACGTCGTGGAGGGCCCAACGCCGGCGGAAAGCCTCGCCGCCACGGGTGGAGAGTTCACCGATCAGGTCGGACAGCGCTTTGTCGTAGGGGCTGCGGCCGACCTCGGCGCGCAGAGTTGCGACGGTCTGGTCGGCGACGGCGTCCCAGCCGGGGTAGAACGTCGGGGCAGCGGGGTCGAGGAAGGTGAAGCGGGCGGCGTTCGCCGGGCGGGCGGGGCTGTCGAAGATCGGGGCGAACAGGGCGTGGGCGAGGGCGTTGCCCACGAGGAGGTCGAGGCGGGCGTTGCGGATGTAGGCGGGGACACCGCTGATCGTCTCGACGAGGTCGCGCAGGCCGGGGCGGACGGGCTGCCGGGCGGGCCGGGAAGGCGCTGCGGTGCCCGCAGTGGGGGCGTTGGTGGCGCGGACGAGGTCGAAGAGGTGGGCGCGCTCGGCGTCGTCCAGCCGGAGGGCGCGCGCGATGGCGTCGAGGACGGCGTCGGTGGCGCCGCGGGCATCGCCACGTTCCAGTCGGGTGTAGTAGGGAACGCTGACGCCGGAGAGCTGGGCGACCTCCTCACGGCGCAGGCCCGGGACACGGCGGGCGCCGGAAAGCGGGGAGAGGATGAGGCCGGCCTGCTCGGGGGTGACGCGGGCTCGGCGGATGGTGAGGAAGTCGCGGATCTCGCTGCGGCGGTCCATGTCCCGACCTTACGACCGCGTACCTCGCGGGGGCACTGGCTCGGGGGTCCCTGTCAGGGTCCTGCACACCGTCCCGTCGGCGTCCTGGGCGGTGTTGGCTGGAGGAAGTCCGTCCGGAAAGCCGTCGTGATGCCGCTGCTGCGCGCCCGTCGGCCTGCCCGGCCCTCGCAGACCGCCGGGCGGTCCGGCGGTGTGCGGGTCACGCTGAGATCGGCGTTCCGTGAATCCCGGTCCCGGCCGAACGGCGTCGCCCCAGATCGAATGATGAGGAAGTACACCGTGCAGCACGTCACCCTGAACAACGGCGCCGAGATGCCGATCCTCGGCTTCGGCGTCTACCAGATCCCCGCCGACCGGACCGAGCGGGCCGTCACAGACGCCCTCGCCGTCGGCTACCGACTCCTGGACACCGCCGCCGCCTACGGCAACGAGGAGGCTGTCGGCCGCGCCATCAAGGGCAGCGGCATCCCCCGCGAGGAGCTGTTCGTCACCACGAAGCTGTGGGTCCAGGACGCCCCCGCCCAGGACAACACCCGCCGCAGCCTGGAGACCTCCCTGGCCAAGCTCGGCCTGGACCACGTCGACCTGTATCTGATGCACCAGCCCTACGGCGATGTCTACGGCCAGTGGCGTGCCGTGGAGGCCGCCAACCGCGAGGGCCTGGCGCGGGCGATCGGCGTCGCCAATTTCTACCCCGACCGGCTCCTGGACCTGATCCTCAACAACGAGATCACCCCGCAGGTCAACCAGATCGAGACCCATCCGTTCTTCCAGCGCGCCGCCGACCACGCGCTGATGCGCGAGCATCGTGTCCAGCACCAGGCGTGGGGCGGCTTCGCCGAAGGCAAGAACGACCTGTTCACCCACCCCGTCCTCGCCGGCATCGGCGACGCGCACGGCAAGTCCGTCGCCCAGGTCGTGCTCCGCTGGCTCATCCAGCGCGACATCGTCACTATCCCCAAGTCCGTCAACCCCGACCGGATGGCGCAGAACATCGACGTCTTCGACTTTCACCTGACCGACGACCAGATGGCCACCATCACCGCCCTCGACACCGGCAAGACGCTGTTCTTCGACCACCACGACCCCGAGATGGTCGCCTGGCTCAGTAAGCGCCGACTCGACGGCTGAACACCTCTCCGGGGGCGCGGACCGTGGCGGGGCGGGCCCGCGCCGTGGCCCGACAGGACGACACGGCGGCCGGGCCGCCCCCTATCGGCGGCGGGTGCGGGGGCCGCTGTACTGCTCGTCGGTGACGGGCTCGGCCCAGGCGGTCTCGGGGCTGCCGTCGCTGGTGGCTTCCCACATCGCGATGTGCTCCATGAAGCGGTCGGGGGCGGCGCCGTGCCAGTGGTCCTCACCGGGTGGGCAGCTGACCGTCTCGCCAGGGTGGGCCTCGAAGAGGGTGCCGTCGCGGGTGCCGATCAGGGCGGTGCCGGAGACGACGTGCAGGGTCTGGCCCACCGCGTGGGTGTGCCAGTGGGTGCGGGCGCCGGGGGCGAAGTGCACCAGGTTGGCTCGCATCCGGGAGGGGGCCTGGCCGGCGACGACGACGTCCCACCAGACGTCGCCGGTGAACCAGTTGGCGGGGGCCTTGCTGGTGGGCTGGGGCTGGACGAATTCCAAGGCGGTCGGTCCTTTTCAGGTGGTGGAAGTGCTGGGGGTTCAGCGGGTGACGTAGCCGCCGTCGACGGGCACGGCGGCGTTGTCGGTCGCGCCGCGCCCCGGCGCAGTCAGGGCTTGAGGAGGGCCTTGATGGCGCGGCGCTCATCCATCGCCTTGTAGCCCTCGGCGACCTCGGCGAGGGGCAGAGTGAGGTCGAAGACCTTGCCGGGGTCGATCCGCCCCGCGAGGACGCGGTCGATCAGGTCGGGCAGGTAGCGGCGTACCGGCGCGGGGCCGCCGCGCAGGCCAACGTGGGAGAAGAACAGCTCCTGGCCGTCGACGGCGACTTCGTGCGGGACGCCGACGAAGCCGACGCTGCCGCCGGGACGGGCCGAGTGTAGGGCCTGCTGCATGGCCTGGGCGGTGCCGACGCACTCCAGCACACTGTCGACGCCGATGCCGCCGGTCAGCTCCTTGATCCGGGCGATGCCCTCCGCGCCACGCTCGGTGACGATGTCGGTGGCGCCGAACTCCAGGGCGAGCTTCTGCCGGGAGGCGTGGCGGGACATGGCGATGATCCGCTCCGCGCCCATCTCCCTCGCGGCGATGACCGCGCACAGGCCGACAGCGCCGTCACCCACCACCACGGCCGTGGAGCCGGGACGGACCTCGGCGGCATCCGCCAGCGAGGTCGCCGCCCTCGCGGACCTGAGCGTCGAGTACTACGCGAAACTGGAGCGCGGCAACGTCGCCGGCGCCTCGCCGTCCGTCCTGGAAGCCGTTGCCCGCGCCCTTCAGCTCGACGACGCCGAACGCGCCCACCTGCTGCACCTCGCCCAGGCGGCCGACGGCTCCGATGCCCTCGCCCGGCCCCGCCGCCGCACCGGCCGCGGGTGGGCGCCGCGCCCCAGCCTGCAGTGGATGCTCGACGCCGTCACCGCCGGCCCCGCCTTCGTGCGCAACGGCCGGATGGACCTGCTCGCCGCCAACCAGCTCGCCCGCGCCTTCTACTCGCAGGTGTTCGACATGCCCGGCAACAGGAACAACCTGGCCCGGTTCAACTTCCTCGACCCCGCCTCCCGACGCTTCTACCCCGACTGGGAGCAGGCCGCCGACATCTCCGTCGCCATCCTGCGCACCGAGGCCGGCCGCGACCCCCACGACAAGGACCTCCACGACCTGGTCGGCGAACTCTCCACCCGCAGCGACGAGTTCCGCACCCGCTGGGGCGCCCACGACGTCCGTCACCACGGCACCGGCACCAAACGCTTCCACCACCCGGCGGTCGGCGACCTCACCCTCGCCTACGAGGGCCTGGAGCTGACCGCCGAACCCGGCCTCACCCTCACCGTCTACACCGCCGAACCCGGCAGCCCCAGCGAACAGGGCCTGCGCCTACTCGCCTCCTGGGCCGCCACCCGCGAAACCGAGGCGGACGTCCGGCCGGGCGTCCGGCCGGCGGGGCCGCACCGGAAGTGATCCGACACGGCCCACGGGAGGGGCCGGCACCGGGGTCGGATCGTGGGCCTCGATCGGGAGCCCGGTGGCGGCGGGCCACCCCTTCCTGCTCGATCGCTCCGGCACCGAGCGGCCGTACTCGCCCGCGGGATCCGCATGTGCAACGTGGCGCAGCCGACCACGGCCGCGCTTTCGCCCCCTACCGGCTGTACCCACGCGGGACCGGCTCCTCGACATGCAGCGTTAGGAGAACGCCAGGCCGGGTAGGCGCGACGCGGTGGGGGCCGCTGAATCCAGGAGGGAAGGAACCCCCATGTTGCTGCTAGGACTTCTGCTGATGGCGGCGTCCGGCGCGTTCGCCGGGCTGCTGATCGCCGACAACCTTTCCGGCGGGCCCGAGTACCAGGTGACCATCCTGGGCAACGGCCTGGCGACGCTCGACAGCCTGGGCATCTTCCTGGCCGGCCTGGGTCTCGCGCTGGTGTTCTGCCTCGGCCTGGCGCTGATGCGCCTGACCCGACACCCGGTTCGTCGCGGCACACGCCGGACCGCCCGCCGAGAGACCTACCCGGTGCAACCCGCCCGAAGGGCGGAGCCCGTCGCGCCCATGGCGGCGCCCGGGGAGTCGATCGCACCGCCGAAGGAACGGGCTGCCAAGCAGGGAGGCCGAGCCGACGGCGCGTCGGTGGAACCGGCGCGAGGCACCCGGAGGCGTCACTTGTTCGGCCACTGACCGGTGTCGAAGGTCATGGTTGGGATTGCCGCCATGGCGTCCTGGTGGTCCTCTCACGCCATCCGAGGTAGGACGTGCTCGCGGTAGAAGTCGAAGAAGCCCTCCTGCTCCGGCCCGATCTGGCCCACGTACACCTCGTCGAAAGCCCGCGTCGACGTAGCTCCGCAACCGGTCGGTGTGCTGCTGCGGGTCGTTGCCGCAGGTGACCGCGCGGGCCATCGCCTCCTCCGCCACCAGCTCGGTGGCTTGCTCGAAGTGCTGTGGTGTGGGCAGCACTTGGGCCAGCTGAGTCCCGCCCTGCGCCCGCGCGGCCCCTGTCGGCGTGGGAGTGGGACAGGCCGGCCGGCCGCCGTCCCCACCCGGTGGCGACCGCGGTGGCGGCGCCGGGGGTGAGGGTGATCAGCGGCTGGGCCGCGGGCACCAGGACGTCCAGCCGGGCGATGTGGCCGGAGGGCGAGGCCTCGTACGGGTTCTCCAGGTGGTGCACGGTGAAGACCAGCGGTTCGCCGTGCCCGGCGGGGACGGCCGCGAGCCGGACCCCGGTGCGGCTCCGGCGTTCCGGCGGGACAACGGCGGGCGCGGGATCGGGGGCGACGGCGGTCATGGCTCCTCCGTAAGGTGTTGGACGGCCCGGGAGGGCCGGATGTGGCTTATGGTTCCTTGCCTTCAGTGGCTTACCTGGAGTGGCCGTCCGACCCTCCGGGGCGCCCTGGCTGCTGATTGAGATGTGCGCGCCATGTGCGGTCGCTGATTACGGAGACGACAGCGGGGTGTTCCTCGGGCCAACGGGATACCGGCGAGGTCGAGGAGGGGCGAGTGAGCGAGCGAAGGACCCAGGTCTGGGCGGGAGTTGACGCCGGCAAGGGGCACCACTGGGCAGCGGTGGTCGACGAAGCCGGCGCGACGCTGTGGTCCAAGAAGATCGACAACGACGAAAGCGCCATCCTGACCGCGCTCGGCGAGATCCTCGACCTGGCCAACGCGGTGCACTGGGCGGTGGACATCTCCGGGACGTCCTCCCCCCTGCTGCTGGCCCTGCTCGCGGCCCACGGCCAGCAGGCCGTTTACGTGCCCGGCCGGACCGTCAACCGGATGTCCGGCGCCTACCGGGGCGAGGCGAAGACCGACGCTCGCGACGCCTACGTCATCGCCGAGACCGCACGCTACCGACGGGACTTCACCGCGATCGATGTGCCCGCCCAGCTCGCGGCCGACCTCGCGCTGCTGACCGCGCACCGATCGGACCTGGTCGCCGACCGGGTCCGGATGATCAACCGGCTCCGCGACGCGCTGACCGGCATCTTCCCCGCTCTGGAGAGAGCCTTCGACTACTCCTCCCACAAGGGCGCCCTGGTCCTGCTGACCGGCTACCAGACCCCCGCCGCCCTGCGCCACCGTGGCCGGGCCCGGTTGACGGCCTGGCTGGCGAACCGCAGCGTGCGCGGCGCCGACGCGGTCGCGGCCACCGCGGTGGAGGCCGCCGACGCCCAGCGGACCGTGCTGCCCGGCGAGGACATTGCCGCCGCGATCGTCGCCGACCTGGCCACACAGATCCTGGCCCTGGACGATCGGCTCAAGCGGATCGACAAGCAGATCCGCGACACCTTCCACACCCACCCGCAGGCCGCGATCATCGAATCCCTGCCCGGCATCGGCCCGATACTCGGAGCCGAGCTCATCGTCGCCGCCGGCGACCTGACGGCCTACGCCGACGCCGGACACCTCGCCTCGGCGGCCGGGCTCGTGCCCGTCCCCCGCGACTCCGGACGCCGCACCGGCAACATGTACCGGCCCAAGCGCTACAGCCGCCGCCTGCGACGGGTACTCTACATGTCCGCGCAGACCAGCATCATCAAGGACGGCCCCAACCGGGACTTCTACCTCAAGAAGCGCACCGAGGGCTGCAAGCACGTTCAAGCGGTCATCGCCCTGGCCCGCCGACGCGTCAGCGTCCTGTGGGCGCTCCTGCGCGACAACCGGGTCTTCACCCCCGATCCGGTCACGCAGGCGGCTTGACTCAATCATTGAGACTCCTGGACTGCTCCCCGCGCGGCTGCCCCGGCTCGCCCGGGCGAAGCGAGACTCGGTAGGGTCGGTCAGCCCGCTCCGGGCAGCCGAACCTCCAGGTGTCCGGAGAGCACCCGGGTCTCCAGGACGGGCTGCGGCGCGGTGGCCGGGCCGCTGACGACTTGGCCGTCACGCAGCCGGAATTCGCTGCCGTGCCAGGGGCAGCGCAGGCAACCGTCGGCGACGGCGCCTTCCGAGAGCGGGCCGGAGAGGTGGGTGCAGCGCTCCGCGAGGACGCGGCAGCGGTCCCCGTCGCGGACCACGACCACGCGGAGTTCGCCCGCCCTGCGGCGGACCGGCTGCCCGGCGGGGAAGTCCTCGACCCGGCCGAGCTCGACCCAGTCGGGAGGCGCCAGCCGGGGTACGGCGGCAGCCCGGTTCGGTCCCGCCGCCTGCCGGTAGGCCAGGTGCCCGCCGAGCACGCCGCCGGCCGAGACGGCGGCCGCCCCGGCCAGACCGAGCAGTCGGCCGCGACCGCGGTGCCCGCGGCACCGGGCCAGCAGCGAACCGGTGTACAGCAGCACGCCGCCGGTGTTGGCGAGCGCGTGCACCAAACCGGTGCGCCGGCGCGGCGGGTCGAGCCGGGACCAGTCCACCCAGCCCGCCACCGCGGCCGGGCCCGCCGTCAGCAGACCGGCCGCCACCAGGGCGTCGGCCGAGCGCTGTCGGCCGGGTGCGAGGTCCAGCAGGAAGGCCGAGGTCCAGAATCCCATCGGCAGCTGGACCAGGGCCGGGTGGAGCGGGTGGCCGAGCCACACCCCATGCAGGGCGTCCCGGTACGGGCCGAGCGGTAGGGATTCGATCGTCTTGGCCAGCGGCCGGGAAGGGGCGTCCAGGAACTCCCAGTGCGTCGGCGCGTCCAGGGCCCGGCGCAGGCGCAGGGACCACCGTCGGGATTGCGGGGATGAGGTGTTCATACCGGGCGGCTAGCCGTGTTGGGGGTGGCCAAACCCGGTTCGGTGCGTGGGCTCCAGTGCATCGGGTAGGCGCGTACCCGGGTGGGCCGGGGCATCGGTCACGCTCGTCCGGCTCACGGGCACCCATACGCGGCCCGCACCCTGGTCGACGGCCGTCTGGACGTGGCCGTCGTGCTGGCACGCTGACCGGGCCGGGCCCCTGTTCCGCATCCGGAGTCGGAGGTTGTCCGAAAGATCAGGAGCCTCCGGCCTGCTGTCCTGATCGTCCTGCCCGCACCGGCGGTGTGAGCCGCGCTCGTCGGCATGCCCGCCCAGCGCAAGGCTCCGGCGTGCAGCATCCCGCGTACAGGGCAACCGTCCGGGGAGGACAATCGGCCACAGCAGGGTGGGAAGAAGGAGGTCCGCCATGACAAACCTGAACCGCCGCTACGCGGTGACCATGCCCGGTGCGATCGGCGGCCATGCCCCGCCGGTTGTCGTCGTCGTCCACGCGACCGACGTCGTCGGACCCGGGGGAGGCCTCGTCTGGGAGGACGAGGCCGGAGACCTGAGGGTGGAGATCACCGGCGAGGTCGCAACCGTTCTCGGGGAGCCCGAGGACGGTCAGCACCCCTGTCTGCACGCCGTGCCGCTTCCGTGACGGGAGGTCATCGGCCGACGGTGATCAGACAGGGGCCGTTGTACTGGCCTGGTACTCCGGGCCAGTCCCACTGGGATGGTTATGCCGGCGCTGGCCGGGCAGACGCGCGGTCGACCGGGAAAGGCCCGGTCTCACCCCGTGAGGAGGCTTCGGCATGAGCATGGTGAAGGAGTCGGTCGACGTCGACGTTCCCCTGCACACCGCCTACAACCAGTGGACGCTGTTCGAGGAGTTCCCGCGGTTCATGGAGGGTGTCGACGCGGTGACCCAGCTTGACGACCGCCACAACCACTGGCGGACCAGCATCGGCGGCGTCAGCCGGGAGTTCGACACCGAGATCGTCGACCAGCTGCCCGATGAACGGATCGCCTGGCGGACCATGGACGGCGCGGTGGAGCAGAAAGGCGTCGTGACCTTCCAGCGCCTCGACGACCGGCACACTCGCATCAACATGGCCATCGACTTCCGCCCCGAAGGCATGGCCGAGAAGGTCGGGGACGTCCTGGGAGTGGTCGACCGGCGGGTGAAGGGCGACCTCGAACGGTTCAAGGAGTTCATCGAGCAGCACGGCCGGGAGGAGGGCGGCTGGAGGGGCCGGATCACCCCGAGCTGATTCCGCCCCGGGGCACCAGTGGCTCCGGTCTACGGACCGGAGCCACGCGCATGCACGCGGTCAGCTGTGGGAGCTTGGGCCCGCATCGGGTGACGGTGGCGCCCGCACGGAACCGAGCCTGCCCCACCGTCATCCGAAGGCCGTCACCGGGAGGGGAAGCGGTGCTGCTCCCCCAGCTCGGTGAACTCCTCCCAGAACGCCGGGCCGGGCAGCTCGCCGTCGGTGCTGCCTGGCGCGGCCGGTGCCACCGTCCGCTGGCCCGGCCGGGCTGACGTTGGCCGTCCCGGTGGTCGTTTCCGGAACCGGGACGTACCGGGCGGATGCCCCGGAACGGCGGCGGCAGTCCTGCGGGCGGCATCGCGTTTGCCTCCCGGCTACCCGGGGACACGCCCGGCCGATGGGGAAACCGTGCCGAGGAGGAGATGAACGATGTCGAACGATGCGATCGTCCTGCTGCGGGAGGACCACAAGGAGGTCCGTCGTCTGTTCCGGGAGTACCAGGGATTCGCCCAGGACGGCCACGACCCGGAACGGGCCGGCACAGTCAAGCAGATCATCGAGTCGCTGACCGTCCACACCTATCTGGAGGACGAACTGGTCTACCCCAGGATCCGCCAGGAGGTGCCCGGGCTCGACGAGGAGATGGACCGGGCCGAGCAGGAACACCATGTGGCCGATCTGCTCTGCGAGGAGCTGAGCCGGATGGACCCTGACGACGAGGGCTATGACGCCAAGACCGCCGTCCTGATCGACGCGGTCGAACGGCACATCGAACAGGAGGAGACGGAATGGTTCCCGCGAGTTCGGGCCGCGCTCGGCCGCAACGAACTGCGGGAGCTCGGCGAGCGGATGCAGGCCGTACGTGAGACGGCGCCGCGTCATCCGACTGCCGGAGGCGTGCTGCACCGGATCGCCGACGCCTTGGAGGGCTGAACCGGGCCGCCGGAAGCGACACCCGCAGGAAGGAGACCAACCGTGCGCCACGACGAAGACCTGCTTGACCTGCTCACCGCCGACCACCAGGCGGTACTGGTCCACTTCAGCGAACTCAGCGGCCTGCCCAGCGGAGATCCGCAACGCAAGGAGCTTGCCGATCTGGTGTCCGACCAGTTGGTCCGGCACACCCGAGCCGAGGAGGAGCACCTGTACCCGCTCGCCCGCGACCGCCTGGCGGACGGGTCCGCCGTGGTGGAGCGCGAACTCGCCGACCATCGCGCGGTGGAGTCCCTCCTCCAGGAGCTCCGCCCGACCCGGGTGGACTCGCCCCGCTTCGACCGGCTTGTGGCCCGCCTGGCCGAGGAGGTCACCCGGCATGCCGGTGACGAGGAGGCGCGGCTTTTCCCGGCCGTACGGGCCGTCACCACCGAGGTTGAACTCCGACGCCTTGCGGCCCGTGCCCGAGACACCGAGGAACACGCCTCCGGCCGACCCCGCCACCAGCGCCCGACTGACCGCCCCGCCGACCGCCTGCCACCGCCCGAGCGCCCGGTGGTGCAACGGCTGCGGGACTTCCTGACCTGGGGCGGACCGAGCTGACATCCCGGTGCGGGAGGAGACGGTACCGGAGGGTGTTTGCTCACCTGGCTCTGGCGCACGCCCGGCGTCTGAGCCCAGGCTCTGCCACGGCGTCCGGGTGACAGTCTCCGTCCCGGGGCGCGCCGTACCGCCCAGGGGATCCTTCCGGGCTATGCCTGTCGGACGAGCCGGCACGGACGGAGGGCGGCGGGCACATGGTGCTGTCGAGGACGAAGGCCCGGACGCGGCACCGGGCAGGGCCGGCTGCGGAGTCGACGGCGGTGGCGCTCGACCGCCGCCTGCCGCTGTTCGACGGCGCGAAGGGCCTGCTCCGCAAGATCTTCCCCGACCACTGGTCCTTCCTGCTGGGCGAACTGGCGCTCTACAGCTTCGTCGTGCTGCTGCTCACCGGGGTGTATCTGACGCTGTTCTTCAAGCCCTCGATGGCCGAGGAGGTCTACCACGGGACCTACCCGCCGCTGAACGGCGTGCGGGTGAGCGCGGCGTACTCCTCCACGCTGGCGATCAGCTTCGACGTCCGCGGCGGACTGCTGATCCGTCAGATCCACCACTGGGGTGCGCTACTGTTCACCACCGCGATCGGCGCCCACTTGCTGCGGGTGTTCTTCACCGGAGCGTTCCGCCGCCCCCGGGAGCTGAACTGGATGGTCGGCCTGACGCTGTTCCAGGTGGGACTGATCGAAGGGTTCGCCGGCTACTCCCTGCCCGACGACCTGCTCTCCGGCACCGGGCTGCGTACCGCGCAGGGATTCATCCTCTCGGTGCCGCTGGTCGGCAGCTACCTGAGCTACTTCCTGTGGGGCGGCGACCTTCCCGGGCATGACATCGTGCCACGCCTCTACAGCGCCCACATCCTGCTGCTGCCCGGTCTGCTGGTCGCCCTGGTCACGGCCCATCTGATCCTGGTCTTCCACCTGACCCACACCCAGTGGGCGGGGCCGGGCCGCACCAACCGGAACGTGGTCGGCAAGCCGCTGTTCCCCGGGTTCACGGTCCAGACGGTCGGGTTGCTGGCGATGGTCTTCGGTGTGTTGGCGCTCTCCGCCGCCCTCGCGCAGATCAACCCGATCTGGCTGTACGGGCCGTACCGCCCGGACCAGGCGTCCACGGATGCGCAACCGGACTGGTACATGGGCTTCATCGAGGGGGCGCTGCGGTTGATGCCGGGCACGGAGACGGGTCTGTGGGGCCACACGGTGTCCTGGAACCCCCTGGTGCCGGCCGTGCTGTTCCCGTTGCTGTTCTTCGTCTGCCTCTACGCGTACCCGTTCCTGGAGCAGTGGGTGACGGGCGAGCGGGGCGAGCAGCACCTGTGCGACCGGCCCCGCAACCGTCCCACCCGCACCGGGCTCGGGGTCGCGGGATTCGTGTTCTACGTGGTGCTGCTGGTGGCGGGCGGTCAGGACGTCGTGGCGCGGACGCTCGACGTGCCGGTGGAAGGTCTGAACTGGGTGCTGCGGGTGGCGTTGTTCGCGGGGCCGGTCGCGGCGTTCTGGCTCGCCAAGCGCCTGGCGCTCGCCCTGCAGGCCCGTGACCGGGAGCTGCTGGTCGGGGGAGTGGAGACCGGGTACGTGCACGAGGCGATCGAGGGCGCCTTCCACTCCGGACGTGAACCGTTGTCGAGGGAGCGAGGGTACACGCTGACCGTGCGCAACCTGCCCCGCCCGTTGCCGCCGCCCGGGCCCGGGGCAACACGGCGCCAGCGTCTGCGCCACCGGTTGAGCGCGTGGTTCTACCAGGACCGGATCGAGTTGCCGAGCGCGGAGGAGACGGCCGAAGCTGCCCCGGTGTGCGACCGGGCCGGCGTCCCGGGCGAGTGACCGCCGCTCAGTCGTCCCGGCTGGCGTACTGGAACATCGCGCCCACCACCCCGGCAGCCGTCACTCCGGCGCCGACCAGGACGAGCCACAGTGCGTAGACCACACCGGTCCCGAACAAGGCGACACCGGCGGCCGTGAGCGCCGGGTAGTAGCTGCGGGGAGCGAAGAAGTCCAGCGGGCCCGCTCCGGAGACGATCTCCGCGTCCGTGCGGTCCTGCGGGCGCCGGCCCCGGCGGACGTGCTGGGTCCAGAAGAAGAACGCGACCAGAGTCGACATCAGGCAGGCGACGACGAGCGCGGCCTTCCCGGCGGGCTCGTGCGCGAACCAGCTGTACACCCCGGCCGCCGCGGCGAAGAACGCGGCGACGCCCGCGAACAGGTAGGCCTCGGCCTTCACCGGGCTCCTTCCTCGGCTTCGAGGGCCTGCCGTGAGTGTTCGGGGTGGTGGAGGTCGAAGGCCGGCCCTTCGGATCGGATCCTCGGCAGGGCGTGGAAGTTGTGGCGCGGCGGCGGGCAGGACGTTGCCCATTCCAGGGAGCGGCCGTACCCCCAGGGATCGTCTTCGGAGACCTTCGGCGCGTGCCGGGTGGTGAACCAGACGTTGTAGAGGAAGGGCAGGGTGGAGGCGCCGAGCAGGAAGGCGCCGATCGTGGAGACGGTGTTGAGGGTCGTGAAGCCGTCCGTCGCGAGGTAGTCGGCGTAGCGGCGGGGCATGCCCTGGGCGCCGAGCCAGTGCTGGACGAGGAAGGTGGCCTGGAAGGCGGGCAGGAGCAGCCAGAAGTGAATTCGCCCGAGGCGCTCGTCGAGCATCCTGCCGGTGATCTTGGGCCACCAGAAGTAGAAGCCGGAGAACGTCGCGAACACGACCGTCCCGAAGAGGACGTAGTGCAGGTGGGCGACGACGAAGTAGCTGTCGGTCACGTGGAAGTCGATGGGCGGCGCGGCCAGCAGCACTCCGGTCAGGCCGCCGAGCAGGAAGGTCACCAGGAACCCGAGGGAGAACAGCATCGGCGTCTCGAAGGACAGCGAGCCGTTCCACAGGGTGCCGACCCAGTTGAAGAACTTCACCCCGGTCGGTACGGCGATCAGCAGCGAAGCCAGGGAGAAGAAGGGCAGCAGCACCTGGCCGGTGGCGAACATGTGGTGCGCCCACACCACCGCGGACAGTGCGGTGATCGCGATGGTGGCCCCGATCAGGCCGTAGTAGCCGAAGATCGGTTTCCGGCTGAAGACGGGCAGGACCTCCGAGACGATGCCGAAGAACGGCAGCGCCACGATGTAGACCTCGGGATGGCCGAAGAACCAGAACAGGTGCTGCCAGAGGAGCGCGCCGCCGTTGGCCGGGTCGAAAACGTGGGCGCCGAACTTGCGGTCCGCCTCCAGGCAGAGCAGCGCGGCGGTCAGGACGGGGAAGGCGAACAGGGCCAGGATCGAGGTGAACAGCACGTTCCAGGTGAAGATCGGCATCCGGAACAGCGTCATCCCCGGCGCCCGCAGGCAGGTGATGGTGGTGATGAAGTTGACTGCACCCAGGATGGTGCTCAGGCCCGCCACCGCCAGGCCCATCGTCCACAGATCGGCGCCGGTCCCCGGACTGTGGACGGGGCCGTTCAGCGGCGCGTAGGCGAACCAGCCGAACGAGGCGGCACCGTTGCTGGTCAGGAAGCCGCTGACGACCATCAGCCCGCCCAGCAGGAACACCCAGTAGGTGAAGGCGTTCAGCCGGGGGAAGGCGACATCCGGCGAGCCGATCTGCAGGGGCATCACCGCGTTGGCGAATCCCGCGAACGTCGGCGTCGCGAAGAGCAGCATCATGATCGTGCCGTGGATGGTGAACAGCTCGTTGTACTGCTGGTTGCTCATCAACTGCATCCCCGGCCGCGCCAGCTCGGCGCGCATCAGCATCGCGAGCAGTCCGGCGAACAGGAAGAACCCGAACGACGTGACCAGGTACATGTTCCCGATCACCTTGTGATCGGTGGTGCTCAGCCACCCCAGCACCGCCTGTCCGCGCCGCACCCGCCTTCTGGACGCCGCTTCGTCCGCCGGGCTGATGGTGTCCGTCATTCCGCGTCTCCTCGGGCGGCAGCCTGTGGCACCGGGCGTAGTCATGGAAACACCCGCTGCTCACGTCATACGGACGACCCGCCCGAAACAGCTGGAGCCTGCCCTGGTCAGAGGCGTCCCTCCAGTCGGATCGCCTCCTTCGGGCGCTTGTGCGCCGTGCCCTGCTCGCCAGCCCGCTCTTCCAGCGCCGCGGCTGCGATGGCGGCGAGCTTGCGTTGAGTCGTCGGGTACACGTTGAGGAGCCGCATCACTCTGTTCGGCGAATCGGGCTTCCGTCCCCCGATGCTGTCGTTCCTGGTGGTCAGGACCGTGTTCCCGGCTTGCCCGAAGGCGTGGCGGGGACCGGGGCGGAGCCGTTCGTGGCCCGCCCCGGCTCTTCGAGGGTCACCACCGGTACCAGCGTCGGCCCCCACCCCGGCCACCCGAGTTGACGACGAAGCCGAGGACCCACAGCACCAGGACGGCGAGGGCCACCCACCAGAGAATGTGGATGGCGAAGCCCGCACCGCCCAGAATGAGTGCGAGCAGCAGGATGAGTACGAGTAGGAGCATGGGAACCGCCCTCTCATCGGTCGTGGTTCGTTCGGATACGGCGTCTGCCCAGGTCGCGCCGTTCCATGCGCCCGCCTTCGCGGTCGGCAATTCGGCGGTAGGTGGCTGCGGTCGTCGGGCCGTGCGGGTAGGTTTGCTCGAATCGCCGGAATTTCGCTACGGGTCCGGCATTGTGCCGCTGTCCGTGCTGGGCGGGTCGTGCCGGCCCGGCCGAGTGCTCTCATTGCCTTCGTCGGTGAAGGCCACGTCGACGTGCTGCTCGGGTCGGCGCTCCTCCTGCCGGGCGACCGCCTTCAGGACCTCCTGGTCCGCCGCGGTCAGGGGCGGCTGCAGCAGACTGCGCGGCCACAGCCGGCGGTGCAACACCACGTTCGTCTCCGCCGCGTACAGGGTGATCTGCGCGGCCAGGTACAGCCAGGACAGCAGACCGATCACGGTCGCGAAGAACCCGTAGACCGCGGTGGCGTGGCGGAGCTGGTGGGTGACCAGGACGGCGCCGAACGCCTGAAGGACGGCGAACAGCGGCCCGGCGATCACGCAGCCCGGGACCAGGGCGCGGATGGGAGCCTCGGACGGCGTGAGGATGCGGAAGCAGGCCAGGCACAAAGCGGTGTTGAGCAGTGCGGACAGCACCAATGCGCCGACGCGGGCGGGCAACCCGGCGAGGGCGGTGCCGGTCAGGGTGGCAGCGGCGGTGGCCAGCAGCAGACCGCCCGCCAGCGTGGAGAACAGCAGCAGGCTTCGGGCCAGGCGGGGCCAGTAGCCGGGCCGCTCAACGCCGGGAACGTTCCAGACCTCCGCCATCGCGTGCTGCAGGACCTGGGCGATGCCGACCGCTCCGTACAGCAGGCCGAGCACGCCGATGACCAGCGCGACCCCGCTGCCCTGCACGGAGTGGACGTTGCCGCGGAGTTGGTCTCCGATGATCGGGAAGTCGGCGAGCGCGGAGTTCACCACGGCCTTCTGCACGCTGGGGTGGCCGTGCAGGACGAATCCCAGCACGGTGGAGAGCAGGAGGAGCAGCGGGATCAGCGCGACGAACCCGTAGTAGGTGATCAGAGCGGCGAGCAGCCCGCCCCGGTCGTCGCGTACTTCTTGACCACCCCGACCGCCACTGCCGACGGTGTGTGGTGCTGCTGGGCTCGATCGGCGGCTCGCAGCGCCCGTTCGACAGGATTCATGACGAGGCTCCCTTACCCGACGGCTCCGGCCCGCTGGTAGGGCGTGTGCCCGGGAAGCGCATCGTTCACCGCCGCTGCTGGTGGAAGGCCGAGGCACCTGTGGAAGGGGCGCGGCGGGGCGGTCGGTCGGGCCTGCCGTGCGACGGCGCTCACGGCCGGGGCGGCTCCGGAGCGGTTGACGCCGGGTCCCGGTGTTCGTCGGTGGCTGAGCGCAGGAGCGTGGCGAGGAGTTCGGAGATGGTAGGGCCCGCGTCGGCGGGGTGACGCAGCTGTTTGCCCGCGGTGACGCTGTAGTGGTTGGCGCGGCCTCGGCGTTCGTGGCTGAGGTATCCGGCCTGTTCCAGGTCGGTGATGATGCGCTGGACGGCGCGTTCGGTGAGCAGGCAGCGGGAGGCGATGTCGCGCACCCGGATGCCGGGGTCGCGGGCGATCTGGACCAGGACACGGGCGTGATTGGTCAGGAACGTCCAGTGCCGCTCGGTCGCGTTGTCCATGCCTCCACGATAGGACGCCTGTTTCGCGGCCGCTGAGACGTGACAGCGAATTCGTGCATTGGTTGACAGGTCGAGCACACGGGCGAACAGTGGAGGGACAGCTCCCATACCGCTTGCGTGGCGGATCAGGGCGGCGGCTCTTCGACCGGGGATGGTAAGCGTGGACCCGATGAGCAGAGCAGGACTGGAGCGGCTCACCGCCGCATTGCACGAGCGGATCGGCGACCCCAGTGACCGCGGCGAGGACGCCGGTCGGGTGGAGGCGCTGCGTCGGCAGGTGCGTCACTCGGTGACCGGTATAGACGCTTACCTAAGCGCAGTCGAGGCCGGCAGCAGCACCACCGCGGGGCTGCGCGAGCAGGCCTTGGACCTGTGGGAGGCGCTGGAGCGGATCGCGTCTGCCTGGCCGGGGTACGAGAGCGCCGTCGTCGACAATGTGGCCAGGGTGCCCGCGCAGCCCGCTCCGCGGTTCTGAGGAGAAGGCCGTGCTGCCCTGCCTCAAGTCGGAGACCGTCCGGGTCGGGCATGCGCTGGTGTGCTCGTTCACCGGGGACATGATCCTGGACAGTGAACCGCTCGCCGCCCAGGCCCTGAACGCCGCCTTCGATCAGCACCCGGCGCTGCTCGCCGTCGACCTGGTCGGCGTGGAGCTCTTCACCTCCACCGGCCTCAACCTGCTCCTGACCGCCCGCCGGCGCGCCATGGCCGAGGGCGTCACGCTCGTGCTGGTCGGGCCCTCGCGGCGGACGCTGCGGGTGCTGGAGCTCACGGAGACCGCGGCCTTGTTCGCGGTCTACGCCACCGTCGAGGACGCCCTACGGCACTATCCGCCCCACAAGCCGTCCGGCTGAGTGCATGCCCCCAGTGGTGCCGGGTAGCCGTTGGATTCGGAACGAGACCACCCGAAGCCGTCCCTGGGCCCACCATGCACACCGCCACCGACCTCACGCCTGTACGCCGCCACCGGCACCTGGGCTTCGCCGCCGGGAACCTGCCGGTCAGCGAAGGCCTTGCGTTCACCCGCCAGGTCCTGGCCGACTGGCACCTCGCCCCTTCCCGGTTCGCCGACGACGTGCAGCTCGTCGCTGCGGAACTGCTCACCAACGCCGTCCGCCACGCTGGAGGGGCGCTTGCGCTGGACATCGCTCAGTACGGTCACTGTCTGCGCATTGCCGTGACCGACCCGGCTTCCAGTACAGACCTGCCCCGCCCCGGCTGGCCGCGGTCCGGACGGATTGGTGGCTACGGCCTGGTCATCGTGGAGCGCCTCGCACTGCGTTGGGGAGCATCCTCGGCAGGCCGCGGCAAGACCGTTTGGGCCGACCTGGGCCCGCTGCCCCCGCCCGCTGTGCCGTCGACCTGAAGAACGGCACACCTGTCAGAGGTGATGGTGCTCGGCCGGTCGGACCTTGGATTCCTTCGCAGCGCGCCGTACCTCCTGCCGGTGCGCGCAGACCTTCTCCAGGGACTCGGGGCCGGTGACGTCCGCAACGGACCGGTGGACGCCGTCCTCACCGTAGGCGCCGGCCGCCTCGCGCCAGCCGTCGGGACGAACGCCGTACTGCTTTCCGAGCAGGGCCACGAAGATCTGCGACTTCTGCCGGCCGAAGCCCGGCAGCTCGTTGATCCGCCGGTACAGCTCCCGGCCGGTGGCCGCCTGCTCCCAGACAGCAGCCGCCCGACCGTCGTGGCGGGCGACGAGGTGTCGACACAGCTCTTGGACCCTCCGGGCCATCAGAGCAGGGGAGTCGTGTACGGCGGGCGGGGCTGCGAACAGCGCGGCAAGGTGCGCGGGATCGTGCTGAGCGATCCGGTGCGTGTCGAGGTCCTCGCCGCCCAGGCGCCTGGCGATGACCGCCGGCTGGGCGAAGGCCCACTCCGAGGGCACCTGCCAGTCCAGAAGTGCTCCTACAAGCACGGCGAGTGCGCTTCGGGAGAGTAAGGCGTCTGCCTCCACCTGCTGCGTGATGTGCACCGCAACGTCCACGGGGTTGGTCCTCCTGCGCGCAGATGATCGGGTTGCCGGTTCAGTCTGATAGCGCTGGTGCAGGGCGGCCAGACGACACACGCCGGGCGTCGCGGTCCACGGGACTGCTGTCCCGGGGGATTCTCCACATCGGGCCTGGGCCTGTGTGCGTTGCGCCGGCCGGGTCGGTGGCGGACTTCAAGGGAAGCCTGACCGCTCCGCACGCTGGTCGTACGTCCGTTTTCCCCCGTGGCCAAGTTCGCCTCACGTCGTGCTGTCGGGTCTCGGTGACCGCGACGATGATTGCCGCGTGTGGCGTGCATCTGGGTCAGAAGAGTGCGTCCTGTCGCAGCGCGGTGATGGTGCTGGCACCGGTGATCCGGCCCGGGGAGGCGTCGACGTCCCGGTCGTCGCGCATCCTCTTGAGGAGCGGTATGACCTGAGTGGGGCGGTAGACGGTCTCCAGAAGGGCGTACTTCTTGAGCTGGTCGACGCTGCGGGGAGCTGAGGCGGTGCGCAGGTGGTCGAGCAGGATGCGGCGCAGGGGACCGGTGTCGGGTTCGAGTTCGAGGTCGAGGGCCTGCTGGTTGGGGTCCTTGGGGTCGCGGTAGCGGACGCCGGAGGTGGTGTCGATGACCCACATGGCCTCCTTCATCTTCTCCACACCCCGCTCGTGGCGGGTGCCGAAGATCAGGTAGAGCAGGTGGCTGGCCTCGTCGATCATCTCGAACACCAGGGTGTGCTGGAACCCGGCCCGGCTGAGGGACTCGCGGTAGCGGTCACGGAGGTAGGCGGCCTTCGCTGAGGGCGGCTGCTGGAACACGCCGTGCCAGTCGGTGTGGCCGAAGAAGGCGTCGCCGGCCGCGCGGTGCCGTTCGTCCTTGCCGGCAAAGCGGACCAGGAACGCGGGCTGGAAGGTGACCATCACCTCGCTGCGGCGTTGGGTGGCTATCCGTTGCAGGAGGGGGAAGGGGACTTCGGGGCCGCCGAAGCCGTCGAGCAGGACGAACATGGGGTGGTGCAGACTGCCAGCCTGGGCGAGCTGCTGCAACAGGTCGGGGTGGCACCGGCCTTGGGCGATGTGCACGCCCAGCCGGTCGTTCCGGTGCCCGTGGGCGCCTGCGGCTGCCGCGATGCGGTGCTCCAACTCCGTTTTGCGTCGTGGGTCTTCCTCGACCAGCACCATGCTTACCCGCCGAGGGCTGCGTCGGAGCGCCCCGGAGAACACCTGGTGGGCGACGACGGGTGAGCCGGGCTCGCCGCCCTGGTAGATGCCCGGGCCGGCGAAGCCCTCGGCGTAGGTGACGACCTCGTTGTGGCTGAGCATGATCGGGGCCCAGGCCTGGAGGTAGCGCCGCAGCAGGGCGTGCTTGGCGGCGGTGTGCGGGTCCCGTGGCCAGATGACGTCCTTCGGTGCCGCCATGTGTCTCCCCGGTGCGGTGAGCCGTCGCTGCCGGAGGGAAGGATCACACAATCGTCACGGCGCGAACAGGGGGCGTGCACGGCGCATCGGACCAGGGCACCGCGAGCGGCCCTCGTGCGGGCATCTCGTCCCATGTCCGGCCGTTGAGGTCCCGGCCGTGCGCCTTGGGGTTGCGGCCGCCCCACTGCTTGAAGAAGAAGGGCACGCCGGCCGACTGGCAGGCATCGCGGATTCCGATGACCCACGCGGGGTCCACCGGGCGGTGGCCGGGGCCGGACTCACCACCGGCGATCACCCACCCGATGCCGTCCAGGTTCAAGCCCGACAGCGGTCCGAGCAGTGGCTCCAGCGAGAGGAACCGGACCGTGGCCGGGACGGCTCGGAGGTCATCGACGCGGTTCAACTGGCTCTCGTCCTCGACCGATACCCCCATCCAGAGGTTGTCCGGCCACTCCAGCCGGTCGGCGACCCGGCGAAGGCGGACAGAGCGCTTCGTCAGCACCTGGTAGGTGTGCTGGGGAGTCTCGGCGATCACCCGGAACACGTCCCGGACGAACGAGAGCGGCACCCGGGCGTGGAAGAGATCGCTCATGGAGTTCACGAATACGACCCGGGGGCTGTGCCAGCGCTTCGGGATGTCGAGCGCGTCCGGATGCAGTGCAAGCCCGAAGCCGGGGCCGGACGTTCGAGGGTCGCCATCCGTCTGGTACTTGGCGGCGCCCATGGCCTTCAGCCGTTTGGCCAGGGTCAGGGCGTAGCAATGGTCGCAGCCGACGGAGACCCGGTCGCACCCGGTGGTCGGATTCCAGGTCGCTTCCGTCCACTCGATCGCGCTTCGATCGCTCACTGCCGCTCCTCACTGCCGAGTCGGGCCTCGCGCCGACCGTCGCCCGGCGAGGGCCGCCAATCGCCTACCTTCCTCCGTGGACACCACCGGTGTCGAACTCGCAGGCCAAACTGGTCCCACCGCTGCCCGGCTGAGCCGTCGAGCGGAGAGCGTCGCGGCTCCCCGGCTGATGCTGTCCGCCGACCTGGCCGGTGTGCCTCGGGGGTGGGCAGGCCGGCGCCCGGGTAGGTCGCGACGCGAGGCCACCTGCACGGATTTCGAGCTGACGCATAATCAGGAAAGTCAGCAATGGGTCAGCATCAGGATGAGTACACCCTGCCGTACATGCGAAGACATGAGAGTACTCATCCTTCAAGGCGAGTTGCTACGGAGCGGCCGGAGGCCCGCTCTCAACCTTCCTGCCCAACCTGATCAAGATGGTCCTACGTTCGTCACATCGCAACCCCGGCATCAGCCCAGCGTGGCATTTCAGCAGGTCAGCGAGGGTGAACCCAAGGCTTCAACCGCATCTATGGTGCCGCTGGTGTGTACCTGAGCAGGCGCCCGATCAGGCACCGGCCCCTCGCCCACCTTCTTTTCCGATCCCTCCCTCGCCTGTACGATCCCCTCACCGGATCGGTCGACATAGTTCGCCCAGTTCTACCTCGACTGCCTCTCCCAGGCCTCGTACCTGATCGCCGACGAGCGCACCGGCCGCGCCGTGGTCGTCGACCCGCGCCGCGACGTGGACGAGTACGTGGCCGACGCCGAAGCCCACGGCTTCACCGTCGAGGCCGTCATCAACACCCACTTCCACGCCGACTTCCTGGCCGGTCACCTGGAACTGGCCGCCCGCACCGGCGCCTGGATCGGCTACGGGCACCGGGCCGAGACCGAGTACCCGATCCGCAAGCTCACCGACGGCGAACGGATCGAACTCGGCGACGTCGCCCTGCAGATCATGGAGACCCCCGGCCACACCCCCGAGTCGATCAGCATCCTCGTTTACGAGCAGCCCGACGACGCCGTCCCGTACGGAGTGCTCACCGGCGACGCCCTGTTCATCGGCGACGTTGGCCGCCCCGACCTGCTCGCCTCGGCCGGGGTCACCGCCGAGGAGCTCGGCGCCATGCTGTACGACAGCGTCCACCGCAAGCTGATGGGGCTGCCCGACGAGACCCTGGTCTTCCCCGCGCACGGCGCCGGCTCGGCCTGCGGCAAGAACCTCTCCAGCGAGAAGCGCTCCACCATCGGCACCCAGCGCCGCACCAACTACGCCTGCCAGCCCATGGACCAGGACACCTTCGTCCGCATCGTCACCGCCGGCCAGTCGACCGCCCCCGCCTACTTCGGCCACGACGCCGCCCTGAACCGGCAGGACCACCCGCTCCTCGACCCCACGAACACCGCCCGCCCCCTGTGCCCCGAAGGCTTCAAGGAGGCCCGGGCCGCCAGCGCCGTCGTCCTCGACGCCCGCAACCCCCAGGACTTCGGCGCCGGACACCTGCGCGGCGCCATCAACGTCCCCATCGACGGCCGCTTCGCCGAACAGGCCGGCACCGTCCTCACCCCCGACAGCGACATCGCGATCATCGCCCCGCGGGACCGCGAGGGCGAAGTCATCACCCGCCTCGCCCGCATCGGCTTCGACCAGATCGCCGGCTACCTGCGCAACCCCGACACCGCCCTGCCCGCCCTCGCCGACCACCTCACCCCCGCCAGCCGACTCACCGCCGACCAACTCCGCACCGCCCTCACCGGTGAACAGCCCCCCACCGTCCTCGACGTGCGCACCTGCGGCGAACGCGAAACCGGCGCCATCGAGGGCTCCCTCCACATCCCCCTGACCGAACTCCCCACCCGCCTCGACGAGATCCCCACCGACCACCCCCTCGTCGTCCACTGCGCCAGCGGCCACCGCTCCTCCATCGCCGCCAGCCTGCTGCGCCACCACGGCCACCCCGACGTCTCCGACCTCCTCGGTGGCTACACCGCCTGGCACACCCTCACCCACCCCACCCAGGGCTGAACCCAGCCGTCCCGGCGCGCCCCAGCCGGCGGCGGCCGGCACCACCCGAGCGGTTGTGCTTGTGAAGTCGCGGGATCTGGTGGCAGATCAGGGGATGGTGACCCACTGGCCGGCGCGCGTCGGCTCGCGGGCGGCGGCGCCGGGCGGGTGAGCGTCTCCCATCGGGCGACGGCGCCGGCGGCGGGACGTGCCCGCGCGCACGAACCGGCGCAGGTGCGCCCGCGCCACCTCGGGCTGCTGCGGGCAGGGTTCGTGCCCGGCGTCGTCGATCCGGGCCAGCGGGGCGTCGAGCTGGTGCGCGAGTGGCTCCAACGCCGCCGGCGCCCTTGTGTCCGGATCTCACTCATGCACTGGTCTTCCGGCAAGTTGACCATCCACCAGGCACGTCAACCTGTTGCGCGAGGTAGCACCCGGACGGGTAATTGCCATCCCCATGTCCATATGACTTTCTGGAATCACCCGACAGCCCCCTGCAAAAGTCCAACAGGCGGCCCGTGAACGGTGAAGGGATGACGATGAGCACTGCTCCTGAGGCAACCACAGGCAGCGAGAGCCCAGCCCCCGTGATCAGCACGGTGGCGGGGACCGGAGTCGCGGGCCCCAAGGGGGACAACGGGTCTGCGGTCCGGGCAGAGCTGAACCGCCCATTCGGGATCGCGGTGGACAGCACCGGCACCCTCTACTTCGTCGACCGCGACAACCAAAGGCTTCGGAAGGTCACGACCGACGGGAGGATCAGAACGGTCGCGGGCACCGGCACTGCGGGCTTCAGCGGCGACAACGGCCCGGCCGCCAAGGCCCAACTGAGCTACCCCCGCGGGGTGGCGGTGGACGGCGCGGGCACTCTCTATCTCACCGACGGCGACAACCATCGCATCAGGAAGATCACGGCCGGCGGCGTGATCACCACCATCGCCGGCACCGGTGCCGCAGGGTTCAGCGGCGACAACGGCCCGGCGAACAAGGCCCAACTGAACCTCCCGTACGGGCTGGCGATGGACGGCACGGGCACCCTCTACTTCACCGATGCCGACAACCATCGCATCAGGAAGATCACGGCCGGCGGCACGATCACCACCATCGCCGGCACCGGCACCGCCGACTCCACCGGCGACGGCGGCCCAGCTGACGAGGCCGAGCTGAACAACCCCTTGGGGCTCGCTCTGGACTGCGTCGGCACCCTCTACATCTCCGAGTACGGCGGCCACCGGATCCGGAAGATCACCTCACCCGCGACGGCCGGCCTGCCCGGGTCGGGCACGGTGGTCTCCTGGGCCAACGTCCGTAGCAGGCTGCGGATGGGCGCCCTGCGCGAGTCCACCAAGGACGGGGCCGAGATCCACCAGGTCATCGCCGTGCCCCGGGAGCACCAGCGCTGGCGCCTGGTGGTGGCTGGCCGGCAGGACGGCGAGGTGCTCTACACCTTCGAGAACGTGCGCAGCGGCTTGGTCCTGGAGGTCCCCGACGGGCTGAAGGTGCACGGGACGGTGGTCGCGCAGCGCGCCTACCAGGGCGCCGACGCACACCACCAGCAGTGGCGGCTGATCCCCATCGGCCCCGTGACCGACAGCCCCCGGGTGTTCGAGATCGCCAACCGGCACAGCGGCTTGCTCCTGCGCGTCGACGCCACCACCCCCGCGGCCGTCCAGCAGCACGGGGCCGACGGCGACCACCGCAACCGGCAGTGGCAGCTGCTCCCCATCTGACCGAATGTCGGGCACCACGACCGAAGGAATGACGATGAGCACTCCCAACAAACCGTCCGTCCCTCCGATCACCACGGCCGCGGGGACGGGCACAGGAGGGTTCGCCGGGGACGGCGGGCCTGCCGCTTCGGCCCAGCTGAACTACCCGCTGGGGCTGACGGTGGACAGCACGGGCACCCTCTACATCGCCGACTACAGCAACAACCGGATCCGGAAGGTCACCACGGACGGCCGGATCAGCACCATCGCCGGCACCGCTTCCGCGAGCTTCAGCGGTGACAACGGACCGGCCAACAAGGCCCAGCTGAACCAGCCGCGCGGACTGGCGGCGGACCGCGCGGGCACCCTCTACATCGCCGACGCCGCCAACCAGCGGATCCGGAAGATCACGGCCGACGGCACGATCACCACCATCGCCGGAACCGGCTCCGCCGCCTCCACCGGCGACAACGGCCCGGCCAACAAGGCCCAGCTGAACTACCCGTTGGCGGTCACGGTGGACAGCACCGGCATCCTCTACGTCTCCGACTACAACGGCCACCGGGTCAGGAAGATCACCACGGACGGCAAGATCACCACGGTCGCGGGGACCGGGGTCGCGGGCTTCAGCGGCGACAACGGCCCGGCCAACAAGGCCCAGCTGTACTACCCGCGCGGGCTGGCGGTGGACGGCGCGGGCGCCCTCTACATCGCCGACGGCAGCAACCACCGGGTCAGGAAGGTCGCGACCGACGGCACGATCACCACCGTTGCCGGCTCCACCACCGCCGGCTTCAGCGGCGACAACGGCCCGGCCAACAAGGCCCAGCTGAACAGCCCGTTGGCGGTGGTGGTGGACAGCACCGGCGTCCTCTACATCGCCGACCACGCCAACCACCGCATCAGGAAGGTCGCAACCGACGGCACGATCACCACCATCGCCGGAACCGGCACCGCTGCCTCCACCGGCGACAACGGCCCGGCCAACAAGGCCCAGCTGAACAGCCCGTTGGCGCTCGCCATGGACAGCGTCGACACGCTCTACATCGCCGAGTACGGCGGTCACCGGATCCGGAAGATCGCCTCGCCGTTGATGGCCGGTCTGCCCGCGTCGGGTACGGTGGTCTCCTGGGCCAACGTCCGCAGCAGGCTGCGGATGGGCGTGCTGCGCGAGTCCACCGAGGACGGGGCCGAGATCCACCAGTCCCTCGCCGTCCCCCGGGAGCACCAGCGGTGGCGCCTGGTGGTGGCGGGCCAGCAGGACGGCGAGGTGCTCTACAGGTTCGAGAACGTGCGCAGCGGCAAGGTCCTGGAGATCCTCGAAGCGGAGGAGGCCGCCGGTGCGTTGGCGGCGCAGCGCGCCTACCAGGGCGCTGACGCACACCACCAGCAGTGGCGGCTGATCCCCATCGGCCCCGCGACCGACAGCCCCCGGGTGTTCGAGATCGCCAACCGGCACAGCGGTCTGGTGCTGCGCGTCGATGCCACGGGGCCTGCGGCGATCAAGCAGTACGAGGCGAACGGCGACCACCGCAACCGGCAATGGCAGCTGCTCCCCGTCTGACACGAGTTCTGACACATGCGAAGGGGGTCAGGGGCGGCAGCGCCCCTGACCCCCTTCGCGGTCGACCGCTACTGGGAGCTCGACGGGTCGGCCGCGGTCGGCTGGGTGGCCTCGGGCGTCGCGGGGGGCTCGGGGGCCTCCACGGTCGGCTTCTCCGGCTTGGGGGGCTTCTTGTAGTCGTCCCTCTTCGGGCTGCTCACCAAGTCCGGGGCCTTCTGGAGATCGTCGTTCTGGGCCACCGTCGGACTGGCCGCCTGCATGCGGCCGGCCGCGGCTGTGGACACCGAACCGGGGTCCTTGGCGTACTGCGCCTGCGTGCCGGCCGAGGCCTGGGTGGTCTGGACGAAGGAGCCGAGGAAACCCAGGATGGCCCGTGCTTCGGGCGACTGCTCTTGTACGATCTTCGCCCGGTTGTTGGCCCCGTGGATCCCGCTGGTGAACAGGCTCGTGGTCGTGTCGTCGTACGTCTCGTCGTCGGAGTCCTCGAAGTCGACGTCCGCGCCGGGCTCCGGCTTGTCGCCGTCGGAGATCACCGAGAAGAGCCCCGCGCCCGTGCCCGCGGATTCGAAGATGTTGCCGAACACCATGGTTGTCACCTCTGGTCGTCGTGGCGGCGCCGCGCCCGTTCACGGCTGTTGGAACAGCTCGGTCAGGGCAGTTTGAAAAGGCCTCGTTCGCTGTCGGTCAGGCTCTCGCCGTCGAACATCGTGTGGTTGACCTCCAGAGCGGAGACCACCTCGGCCAGCCCCTTCATCCGGAAGCCGCCGCCCGCCAGGTCGAGGTCGGCGATGTCGCGGGCCACCAGCTTGGCGAGGCCGGGGTAGTCCCCGGGCTGCGGCGGCGAAAGCACCGCCACCGGCACGTCGTACTGCACGGCGAGCAGCCCGGAGAAGGTCACCGGGATCTCGTAGGAGTACTGCTTGCGGGTGCGCCGCTGGCTGGCGATGGTCGCCATCCGGGTGGTCGGCGGGACCTTGCCGGAGATCTGCGAGGTGGACTTCCAGCTGGTGGTCAGGGTGCCGCCGACGGAGGCCGTGATGCCCTGCATCAACGCGGCGTTGAGCTGCGCGCTCCCGGTGGCGCTGCCCGTGGTCGTGAACGCCACCGAGTCCGTGATCGAGGATGTCGCGGAGGCCGTGGCGGAGGCCTGCGCCGTATTGGACACCGTGTTGGTCACGCCGTTCTCGGTGGCGTTCGCGTTGTCCACCCCGATGTTGTCCTTGCTGTTCTTGTTGGTCACCGTGGTGGTGCACTTGTTGGCCATGGCGTTCTGCAGCTGGGCGCTGAGCTGTCCCTGAAGCTGTCCCTGGAGCTGGCCCTGGAGGCTCAGTTGGAGCTGGTTCTGCAACTGCAGCTGGAGTTGCGCACTGACGTTGCCGCCGAAGGTCAGCTGGGACGACCCCTGCAGCGACCAGGTGACGGCGTTCGAGACGGTGAAGTCGACCGTGTCGGTGAAGCTCATGTCGGATGTCAGGCTGCGGTTGACGTAGCTGCGCGAGGAGAACATGTCGGGCGGCGGCTGCTGGATGTCGCGCCGCTCCTCGATCAGCGGCTCGCCGAGGTTCATGTAGGCGAGCCAGCCGAGTTGGTGGGCCGTACCGGGGAAGGTGCCGAAGCTCGCCTTGTTGACGGAGAAGCCGACGGGTTTGTGCTGCACGCCGTAATCGTCGACGTAGACCAGGCTGGGGTGCTCCAGGATGGCTTGCCAGGTCTGCTCGATGCCCAGTTCCCGCAAGTTCTTCTTGGTCAGCGGCTGGCGTTTGGCCCGATCCAGGTTGTACGCGTTGGAAGGCATTCCCCGTCCTCGGATGATGTCCTCGAATGATCCGGTCGAACCGCGATCGGTGAACTCAGTGAGATGGGAACAGAATTATGCGCACGTTCCGGCGACCGAAGCTAGCACGGGCCTTACCGCTGGAAGCGACCTGTCCCCGAATGACACTCGTTCGGGTGAAGCAACCTCCGTGCTCTGCACACCAGTTGGTGGCTGTGGGACCGTGGCGCCGCTGGCAGTTTCCGTGCGATGCACTCCTGCGCCGAGCATCCGGCGCATTGTTCTCCCACATCCCGAACAGATGAGGTTTCCGCGATGTACACCCAAGAACGCACCGCGATGGCGAATTTGGTGGTCGGCGGCCCGGTGGCGGTGAACAGCTACGACAACGCGATCGTGGCGGCATTGATCGAGAACCGCCCGATCATGCTCGTGCACGCCTTCAACGGCGGCTACTTGCGGCCCGTCGAGCTCAAGGACTCGGTCCACGACAAGGGCGTCAAGCTGGCCACCGCGCTGGACCCGGACACCAAGGACGCGAAGGGCCACCTCTGGTACATCACGCCCGGCGGCTTCTTCGGGCAGCGACCGCTCTACTTCCTGGAGAGCGCCGCCGGGCAGACGATGCCCGCGCCCGTCGATCCGGCCGGCGCCGCCGCCGGGCGCGGGGACGACGGCACCCCGAAGCCGCAGCGCCGCCGCATCAGCGTCCACCAGGACGCCCCGAAGGCCGCGACGGCCGACACCGTGCAGGTCGGCCTCCCTGGCAAGGTCGGCGACAAGTGGCGCGGCAAGAACGGCGCCCCCGAGGACACCCAGCTCTTCGTCGTCTCGGTGACGCCGTGGGGCGGGATCACCTTCGTGCCGATCACCCACCCCGACGCCATCCTCGGCTTCAAGGACTACGCGGTGACGCCCGACAACGAGGTGCGCACCACTTACAACTGGGGCGGAGACTTCACCGGGACGATCATCAACACCTTCTACCCGCGGCTGCCCAACGAATGGAACGTGCCGTACCACCACGTCTTCACGTGAGCCGAGCACACCGCCGCGTCACCACCATCCCTAGCCAAATCCCGTATTGCCTTGAAGAGTTGGAAGAGGCACCACGATGCCCGTGCCCGCGCAAGAACTGAAGCTGGAGATCGTCAACGCCGCCACGGGGAAGACCCTCGGCGCCCCGCCGACGCCGAACTCGGACGGGGCGCTGGTCGTCCGCGGCTTCCCCGAGGACGGCGCGAGCCCGGAGCAGTGGCAGCTCGCCCCCGTGCAGACCGCGAACGGCGGGTTCGAGCAGGACGACCAGGGTTATGTGATCCGCAACGCGGCCGACAGCAAGGCGCTCGAGCCCATCAGTAAGGGCGGCGGCGTCCGCCGGTCGGCCGCCGCAGCGGGCAAGAAGGACCAGCAGTGGCACGTCGTCCCTATCGAGGGTGAGGCGGGCCTCTACTTCATCGAGAGCGTGACCGACGGCACCGTCCTCGACCTCCCCGACCGTGACGAGGACGACGCCGATGAGCCCGAGATCCGTGTCGTCCTGCGCAGGTACGACGACGCCGCGAAGAGCCAGCGCTGGCGCTTCGTCACCGCCGAACCCGCCCGCACCAGCGACCCGGTGCTGCGCTTCGCCCAGCGCGACCACTGGAACGGCCGCCGGTCCTGGCCCCTGGTCCGCTCGACCGCGCTGCGGATGGTCCCCGGCGCTACCCCCTCCTTCAGCGACATGCTGCTCGTCCTGGAGCAGTTCGGGAGCGACAGGACCGCCGGGGAGTGGACCGGCGAGGGTCCCAACCGCGTTCCTGGTCAACCGGGTTGGTGGGCCGGCGCCGGTGCGCGGTTCCTCGCCGACCGCACGGGGGCGGGGCGGCACGACATCGTGGCACTTCGGCCCGCCAAGGGGGCCGTGACGGCGCCCAGTCGGGGCGACGGCACCTTCGACGACGAGCAGGCCCTGTACAAGTCCGCGCCCTCCCTGGCGCCCACCGACCTGTGGACCCTCGCCGACACCACGGGCAGCGGCAAGCCCGATGTCATGGTGCTGGCCGCCGACGGCGTCCGGGTGTCCCTCCAGGGCGACGGCGGCAAGTTCGCCCCCGCCGCCGGCAAGTTGGTCCTCAAGGCGTTCGGCAGCGACCCGAAGGCCGGCGGCTGGCTCGCCGACCAGCACCCCCGCTTCCTCGCCGACACCACCGGCGACGGCCGCCTCGACCTCGTCGGCTGCCACGAGGACGGTGTCTGGATCTCCCTCCAGGCCGACGACGGCACGTTCGCCGATCTCCCGGGTGAGCCGGCCCTCAGGGCGTTCGGCCACGGCGAGAAGGCGGGCGGCTGGCTCCTCGACAGGCACCCCCGCTTCCTCGCCGACACCACCGGCGACGGCCGCCTCGACCTCGTGGGCTGCCACGACGAGGGCGTCTGGGTCTCCCTCCAGGGCGACGACGGCACGTTCACCGAACCCTCGCTCGTCCTGGGCGACTTCGGGACCGTCCAGGGCTGGAAGTCGGTCGCGAAGCACCCCCGCTTCCTGGTCAGAACCACCGCCGACGGCCCCATGGACATCGTCGGGTTCGGCCCGCAGGGCGTCGCGGTGTCCCGCGGGCGCGGCGACGGCACCTTCGAGCCCGCCAAGCTGGTCCTGAACGACTTCGGGACGGCGCAGGGGTGGACGCCCAAGAAACACCTGCGGTTCCTCGCCGACGTCACCGGCGACGGCACGCCGGACATCGTCGGCTTCGGTGACGAGGGCGTCTGGGTGTCGCAAGGCCTCGGTGACGGCCGGTTCGGGCAGCCTCAGTTGGTGTGCCGAGGCTTCGGCTACAGCGACGACGCGGGCGCCTGGCGGGTCGACCGGCACCCCCGCTTCGTCGGCGACATCACCGGTGAGGGGCGCGTTGACCTCGTCGGCTTCGGCGGGCCGGGGGTGTTCGTGGCCCGGAACCTCTACCGCCGTTTCAGGACCCGCTGACCCACCACGAGCCATCAGGAGATCATCCCGCCACACCCTTCTCTGCACGTCTAAGCTTGTCGTTTTACCTTCGGTGGTCGACTCGAGGTTGTTCGAGCTCGTCACCCACATGGGGATCCGCCGGACAAGGCGACGACCTCCGTCTCACGCTGTGTGATGTCGAGTCGCACAACAGAGCCGGAGGTCGTCGGTGTCGATTGTGGTCCCTGAAGCCGTTCGCGAGCGGGCAATCGCGGAACTGTCCTCCTTTCGAATGGACTTGTACGCCGCGATGCCCCGCCCTGCGGACGCACTGTTCGAGCTGTCGGATGCACTGCTGTGCGCCGACGGTCCTGTCCGTGCCCTCGTCGAGCTGGCCTTGGCGCCCGAGCACCGGCGCTCGCACGCCTCGCTCTACGCCGCCTTGAACCGGGGGGACCTCGACATCGACCGCCTTCGGGCCGCGATCGCGGCGCGAAGTGTGCCCCGCGGCCCGGGTGGACGGATCGTGCTCGCCGTCGACGTGTCCGCCTGGCTGCGGCTGGACGCCGACACCAGCGACGGCCGTTCCTTCTGCCACACCTACGGCCGGCGGGAGAACACGCACGAGACGGTGCCCGGCTGGCCCTACTCCCTCATCGCCGCCCTGGAGTCGGGCTCGACCTCGTGGACGGCCCTGCTGGACGCCAAGTGCCTGGAACCCGGCGCGGACACCGCGGCCGTCACGGCCGACCAACTGCGAGAAGTCCTGCGCGGCACCCTCAACGCCGGGCACTGGAAGATCGGCGACCCGCCGGTGCTGGTCGTGGCGGAGGTCGGCTACGACGGCCCACGCCTGGCCTACCTCCTGCGGGACCTGCCCGTCCGGATCGTGGTGCGGATGCGCTCCGACAGGGTCTTCTTCAACCCCGTGCCCGACGACTACCGGGTGGGACCCAAAGGCGGTAAACTCCGCAGCCACGGAACCCGGTTCGCACTGGCCGACCCCGCGACCTGGCGCGACCCCGAGAGGGACAGCAAACACACCACCCGCCGCTACGGCACCGCCTGCACCCGCGTGTCTGGCGACGCTCCGCCTGGAGCGACCACCGCGGCCAACTCCCCACCATCGAGGGCACCCTGATCCGCCTCGATGTCGACCACCTGCCCTCCGGCGGCCCCCCGAAGCCGGTCTGGCTGTGGTTCTCCGACCCCACCCCCCACACCGACACGGACACCGCCTGGCACGCGTTCCTACGGCGCTTCGACCTGGAGCACACCTTCCGCTTCCTCAAGCAGACCCTGGGCTGGACCCGCCCCCGCCTGCGCGAACCCGCCGCAGCCGACCGCTGGACCCACCTGGTCCTGGCCGCCCACACCCAACTCCGCCTCGCCAGAAACCTGTCCGCCGACCTCCGCCGGCCCTGGGAGCAGCCCCAACCCGTAGAGCGCCTCACCCCAGCCCGGGTCCGACGCGGGTTCCGCAACATCCGCACGACTCTGCCCTGCCCAGCCTCCGTTGCAAGACCCTCCCGCCCCGGTGTCGGGCGCCCACCCGGCCGACCCAACCAGCGCCGAGCCCCCGCCTACGACGTCGGACTCGCTCTGGTCACCAACCAGTAGTGAACGGACTGATCCTGCGCCAGTTCCAGGAGAAGGGCTTCAAGGCCCGCTTCATGGCCGGCGAGGCCTGTGCCAACGAATCGATCGCCCGGATCGCCCAGAACGCCTCGGAGGGCCTGCTCGTCACTGTGCCCAAGGAATTCGACTGCGCTCCCAGCGTTCCGGGTGGGTGGCGGGAGGTAAACCCGATGAGCCGATAGCGTCATCACCCACGGTCAGCGGGGGTGGGGCCGGCGGAATTCGGCCTTCCAGTCGGGTATTGGTGAGCGCGGCCGACGGCGCTGCTTTTCCGGCCCTCTTGAGCTTTTATCACGCGCCGCTACACTCGGAAGCCATGCGCTATGTCTCCATGGGAACTTCGGGATTGCAGGTATCCGCAGTCGGATTGGGGTGCAATGACTTGGGGCGTTCCGTTGGACTGGAACAGGCGCGGGAGGTGGTGCGCGCGGCCCTGGATTCCGGAATCACCCTGTTCGATACCGCGGACGTCTACGGGGAATCCGAATCCGTGCTCGGCGAATGCTTCCGGGGGCAACGGGACCGGATCGTCCTGGCGACGAAGTTCGGGCATCAGCGGCTGGACATGGGGTACGGTCCCGCGGCCGGGGCCAAGGGCGGACGGGCCTACATCCGCCGGGCGGTCGAGTCGTCCCTCCGGCGGCTCCGTACGGACTACCTCGACCTCTACCAGCTCCACACGCCGGACCCGCACACGCCGATCGAGGAGACGCTTTCCGCGCTGACCGAGCTGGTCCGGGAAGGAAAGGTCCGTTATCTCGGGAACTCCAATTTCGCGGGGTGGCAGATCGCCGAGGCCGCGTGTGCCGCCCGGGCGGGAGGATTCGAGCCGTTCGTTTCGGTGCAGAACCACTGGTCGTTGCTCGAACGCGGGGTCGAGACCGAAGTCGTCCCGGCCGCGCGCCGTTTCGGGCTCGGCGTGCTGCCGTACTTTCCGCTGGCGAACGGATTGCTGACCGGAAAGGTGCGGCGGGGCCGGCCGCTGCCGGCGGGCACCCGGATCGCGGAAAGCGCGCACCGGGTGACAGAGGCGCGGCTGGACACCGTCGAGGCCCTGGTCGCGTGGGGTGAGCGCAACGGCCGCAGCCTGCTGGAGCTCGCGATCGGAGGCCTGGCCGCGTTCCCGGGCTGCAGCTCGGTGATCGCGGGGGCCAAGCGGCCGGAGCAGGTACGGGCCAACGCGGCGGCGGGGGAGTGGGTTCCCACCGCCGGAGAGCTGCGGGAGCTCTCGGCGCTGCGGTAGGGCACGAGGTCATGGACGAGTCGGTCACCGAGGAGTTCCATCAATGAGTTCACACGGGCAGAGTCCGGTGCGGGCCGGATCGGCGGGTGCCGTAAGGGAGGTGGCGGGTGCGGGCTCGTCCGCCGGAGGGCGGCCGGTCGATCTGGTGCTGAGAACGGTCGGGGAGCGCACCACGGACCTGGCTCTCGACCTGGCCGTCCGGAACCTACGGCCGCGCCGGGTGCACCTGGTCGACGACGTCCGCCCGTTCTGGCGCGCCGTCGACCTGATGCTCGACATCGACCACGAGGGCGCCTCGCACGTGGTGTTCCTCGACGCCGACTGCCTCGTCCTGGAGGACCTGCGGCCCTTCCTCGACGCCAACGAGCTGGCCTTCGTGGAGTGTTACGTGCATGACCCGTTCCGTGGCCGGGTGCCCTGCGGGGTGCACATCACCCGGACCGACCTGGTCGAGCGCATGCGGCGGATCGAGCCGGACCGGGACGACGTCGGGTGGATGCTACGGCCCGAGAGCAGTCGGCTGGAGGCGGCCCTGCCAGGCGTCCAGGACTCCGTGCAGTTCCGGGGCGCGCACATCCTGCACGATCACTTCCAGCACTACGAGCACGTCTTCGCGAAGCTCGCGCTCCGGGAGCTGCGGAGCCGCACGGCCGCCAGCCGGCCCGTGCTGGCCGCCGCCATCGCGCGGTGGGGCGACGGCCCGGACCACGAGGTCGCCCGGGCCGCCGTCGCCCACGCCCGGGCCCACGTGCCCGAGGGCACTCCCGGCCCCGGCGTGCAGCGCTACATCGAGGGCCTTCCGCAGACGGCCCTGCGCGCGGTCCGGACGATGGACCTGCCGGACCGGCCCCCGCTCACCCCGGAGGAAGTCCGTCGGACCGGAGAGCGCGTCCGAGCCGCGGCCGGAGCGGGCCGGCCCAAGGTCTTCGGCCTGGGGCTGCCGCGCACCGGCACCCGCAGCCTGCGGGCCGCTCTGCACCTGCTCGGGTGGGACGTCGCCCACTACCCGGTCGATCGCGCCTCGCTCGACGCCCTGATCCGGGGGGACGGGGGATTCCCGCTGCTGGAGCACTACGACGGCCTGGCCGATCCGGCGGCCATCCCGTGCTTCCGGGCACTCGACGCACGGCACCCGGGGGCGAAGTTCGTCCTGACCGTCCGGGAGAAGGGCGGCTGGCTCGCGTCCCTGGAACGGAACTGGGCTCAGGCCGCCGCGCCCGGCCCGCCCGGCGGCAGGGACGACGACGCCCGCGGCGCCGCCCGGGAGACGCGGCGCTTCCTGCGGGAGGCCGTCTACGGCCGCCACACCTTCGACGCCGGGCACCTCTCGCGGGTGTACGACGACCATCTCGCCGCCGTCCGAGGGCACTTCGACGGGCGGCCCGGCGACCTCCTCGTCCTGGACATCGCCGGCGGCGAGGGCTGGGAGCGGCTCGCGCCGTTCCTCGGCGTCCCGGCATCCGCCCGCCCGTTCCCCGCCGAGCGGGGATGAACGGGCCCCGTCGCTCCACCACCGGAGGACCCATGGAATCCGCTCCACAGCACGTGGCGCCGGGCCACGCCCTGGTCACCGGCGTCGCCGGCTTCGTCGGCTCGCACCTCGCCGACGCCCTGCTCCGGCAGGGCACCCGGGTCGTCGGCCTCGACCGGTGCCCGCCCGACCGGGGGAGCGCCGCCGCCAACCTCCGGAGCAGCCTGGGCCACCCCGCGTTCGACTACGTCCGCGCGGACCTGCGGGACGAGGACCTGGCCCCGGCCGTCGCCGGAGCGGAGGTGGTGTTCCACCTCGCGGGACAGCCCGGAGTGCGCCCGTCCTGGGGCGAGACCTTCCCCGACTACCTGGCCTGCAACGTGCTGGCCACCCAGCGGCTGATGGTGGAATGCGAGCGCCAGGGCGTGCCCAGGCTGGTCCTCGCCTCGTCCTCCAGCGTCTACGGGCGGATCGCCGAGGGCCTCGGCTGCCGCGAGGACGCCCCGGCCCGGCCGCTCTCGCCCTACGGAGTGACGAAGCTCGCCGCCGAGCAACTGTGCCTCGCGTTCGCGCAACGTCCGGCCGCCGGCACCAGCGTGATCGCCCTGCGGTACTTCACGGTCTACGGGCCGCGGCAGCGCCCCGACATGCTGATCGACCGGGCCCTGCGGGCGGCCCTGAGCGGAATGCCGTTGCACCTCTACGGGGACGGGAGCGCGCGTCGTGACTTCACGTACGTGGACGACGTGGTCGCGGCGACCCTGGCGGCCGCGGCCGCCCCCGCCCGGGCCGAGGTGGTCAACGTGGGCGGCGGCCGCAGCGTCTCCGTCGCTGAACTCCTGGAAATCGTCGGGCGGGTCGCCGGAGCCGCCGTACCGACCCGGGTCTCGCCCGCCCAGCCCGGTGACGTCGAGGCGACACTGGCCGATCCGCGCAAGGCGGGCGAACTCCTGGGCTGGAAGCCCCAGGTGGACCTGAGCACCGGGGTGGCCCGGCAGCTGGAGTGGCTGGCACGGCGCGCGCCGGTGGGCGGCACGAGGGTAGTCGGAGGGGACAGGCCGTGAACGAGGAGTTCGCCAGGATCGACGTACGTCCGATCGCCGGGAAGATCGGGGCGGACGTCCTGGGAGTGGACCTGACCGATCCGCGCGGCCACGAGGCCGCCACCGTGGAGGAGATCCGGACCGCCCTGCTCCGCCACAAGGTGGTCTTCTTCCGGAACCAGCACCTGGGCCACGCCGCGCAGGTGGCTCTCGCACGCCGGTTCGGAGAGGTCACCCGGCTGCCGGGGCCGAAGCACGGCCCACATCCGGAAGGGTTCCCGGAGATCCTCATCGTCGATCCGGACCTGAACGGTCCCCGGCAGGGCCTGCGACTCGAGGAGCGCCTCCATCGCAAGTCGGACCGGCCCGATTCCGGCTGGCACGTCGACATCGCAGCCGCGGTGAACCCTCCGGCCATCTCGATCCTCAGCTGCGAGGTGGCGGCGGAGCGCGGCGGCGACACCCAGTGGACGAATCTCGTCGCCGCCTATGAGGGCCTGTCGGGCCCCTTGCGGCAGCTGGCCGACGGCCTGCGGGCCGAGCACGCGCTGCACGCGGGGGTGCAGCTGCTGTTCTCCGACGCCGACGACCTGGAGATCATCCGCAAGCGGGTCGGGGACAACCTGCTGTCCCTCCACCCGGTGGTGCGGGTGCACCCGGAGACCGGGCAGAAAGCGCTGTTCCTGCCGCCCGCCTCCGTCTCCCACCTCACCGGACTGCTGCCCTGGGAGAGCCGGGGCATCCTCGACGTCCTCTTCGCCCACCTCAGCCGCCCGGAGTACACCGTGCGGCACCGCTGGGGGCCCGGGGACGTCGCCATCTGGGACAACCGCGCGGTGGCCCACCTCCAGCCCGCCGACCTCCACTACACCGACTACCGGCGGCGGATGTACCGGGTCATGGTCCTGGGGGACCGGCCGGTCGGGCCGGACGGCTTCCGGTCCGAGTCCCTGCGCGGCGAGCCGCTCCGGCCCTTCCCGGGACAGGCCTCCGGTGACTGAGCCGGCCGCCGGCGCACACTGGCCGGATTCTGCTGCCCGCCTCCCGGTGTCGGCGCAAACATGGCTACCCATCCCCCGGGAATGGCCGGACAGTAAGATCTCATGAGCCCAATCGAACGGCCTGAAGAGGGACGGCCATCGGTTCAAGAGGGTGCGGGAAGTACCCCGGACGGTCCGGCCGGTGAGGTGGTGTCGACGCTGCGGGCGGCCGGGCTGAGGGTCCGGCCGATCGCGAGGGCGGACCCGGAGGATCCGAACGCGCTCCGCCGGGGCATCGCCCGGCGGGCGGGCCCGCTGCACCTCCCCGGGCTGATCGACGGCTGGCCCGCCGGAAAGCTCTGGCAGCCGGAGGAGTTGACGAAGCGTCACGGTACTCGGCGGGTCACGGCCCTGGTGGGGCTGCCGAGCACCGGAGTCCTGTTCCCGCAGGACCAGCGGAACTACGAACGTGAGCTGCCGTTCGGCGAGTTCATCGAGCGGATGGGCGCCGAGGGGCCCGAGGTCCCGTGCTACCTCGCCTACCAGCGCGTCCACGAGATCTTCGACCCGGCCGACTGCGACTTCGCCTCCCTGCGGCCCGCCGACGGGCACGGCACCGACACCCGGGTGTGGATCGGTTCGGCCGGGACCCGGTCGATGCTGCACTCCGACCTCAAGGACAACTTCTTCTGCCAGGTGTGGGGCGAGAAGAGCGTCATCCTGATCTCCTGGCGGGACAGCAGGGCGGCGTACCCGTTCCCGGGAAATCTGGTGAACAGTCAGATCGACCTGGCCGAACCTGACTTGGTCCGATTTCCGCGACTGCGCGGCGCGACGCTGCACCACGTGCGGATGCGGCCGGGCGATCTGCTCTACATCCCGCGCGGCTGGTGGCACGACATCCGCGCCCACACGCCGTCCGTCTCGGTCAACCACTGGTTCGGCGAGCCGCTGGGGCTGCCGGACTACCTGCGCCTGCTCGGCTCGCTCGGGCCCGCGTACTGGGGCGCCACCGCCCGTGACTTCGTGGTCCACGGGCTGCTGCGGCGCAAGGAGTCGACGCGGTTCTTCTTCAGTCCCGCGTCCACCGGGCGGCGTCTCTACGACGCGCTGCGCACCGGCGACTTCTCCCGCGACAACGATCCGAGCACCGGCGCCCAGTAGAAGGGATCACATGGCGAACGCAACGACAGGGTCCGGGAGTTCGGGCGCGCCACCGCGGCGGGTGCTGGTCACCGGTGGTGCCTCGGGGATCGGCGCGGCCATTGCCCGTCGCTTCCTGGCGGACGGCCACCGGGTGGCCGTCCTGGACCGCGACCGCGAGGCGCTGGCGGGCTTCGCGAAGGAGTCGCCCGGGACCGAGCTGCTGCTGACCGCCGACGTCGGGGAGGAGGGCGGGCTGCGCGAGGCGCTCGCCGAGGCCGACGAGGCCTGGGGCGGCGTGGACGTGGTCTGCAACAACGCCGGTATCAGCATCCGCAGCCCGTTCCTGGAGACCTCGCTGGAGGACTGGGAGCGGACGCTGCGGGTGAACCTCACCGGCGCCTTCCTGGTGGCCCGGGAGACAGCCCGCCGGATGGCGGCCGGCGGGGGCGGAGCGATCGTCAACACCGCCTCGGTCAGCGGGCTGGTCGGGATGCCCGACTACGCCGCGTACAACGTCAGCAAGGCCGGGCTGATCGAGCTGACCCGGACGATGGCGCTGGAGCTGGCCCCGCTCATCCGGGTGAACGCGGTCTGTCCGGGCTACGTGCTCACCCCGATGCAGCGGGCCGAGTACACCGATGAGCAACTCGCCGAGCAGGAGCGCTCGTTGCCGCTGGGCAGGCTGGGCTCGCCGGAGGAGATCGCCGCCCTGGTGGCCTATCTGGCGTCCCCCGAGGCGGCGTTCGTGACCGGGCAGTCCTTCGTGATCGACGGTGGTGAGATGGCGGGCGGGCTGGCCAGCCGGCCGACGGGCGGCCACGCAGTGGAGTCGCCGGGGGCGTCGGCCTCCGGCCGGGGTGAGGAACGGGGAGCATGACGAGCGACGTTTCACGGCCGACCGGGGACCGGAGCGGTGCAGCCGGCCCGGCGGTCAACTCGTACACCGAGTGGGACCCGTTGAGGGAGGTGGTGGTGGGGAGCCTGCTGGGCGCGGTGTTCCCCACCTGGCACGAGTCGATGCGGCACACCATGCCGGAGTCCGCCTGGCCGGTCTTCCGGGAGCACGGCGGGTCGCCGCTGCCGGAGCGCCACCTCAAGGCCGCTGAGGCCGAACTCGACGGCCTGGCCGAGGCGTTGGCGGCCGAGGGGGTGCGGGTGCGGCGACCGGACACCGCCCGGCACCACCGCCCCTTCCGCACGCCGGAGTGGGAGTCGGACGGCGGGCTCTACGCGGCGATGCCCAGGGACTCGCTGATCGTGGTCGGCGACACGATCGTCGAGGCGCCGATGGCCTGGCGCTGCCGTTACCACGAGGCGGACGCCTTCCGGCCGCTGATCAAGTCGTACTTCAGGCGGGGCGCGCGGTGGCTGCCGGCGCCGCGCCCGCAGCTGACCGACGAGCTGTACCGGGCCCCGGGAGCCCCCGGGCGGTGGGCGGTCACCGAGTTCGAGCCGGTCTTCGACGCCGCCGACTTCCTGCGCTTCGGCCGCGACCTGATCGTGCAACGCAGCCACGTCACCAACGAGTTCGGCATCGACTGGCTCCGCAGCGCGCTCGGACCGGAGTTCGACGTCCACGTGGTGGAGACCGCCGACGCCCACGCCATGCACATCGACGCCACCATCACCGCGCTCGCCCCCGGCAAGCTGCTGGTGCACCCCGAGCGCTACGTGCACAGCGAGCTGTTCGACGGCTGGGAGATCCTGCCCGCCCCGCCGCCGACCCTGCCGGCGGACTGGCCGATGTACTTCTGCAGCCCGTGGGTGAGCATGAACGTGCTCTCCCTGGACCCGGAGACGGTGGTGGTGGAGCGCCAGGAGCGCCCGCTGATCGAGGCGTTGACGGGCTGGGGCTTCCGCTGCATCGAGGTGGACCTCCGGCACGTCTACAGCTTCGGCGGCTCGTTCCACTGCGTCACGCTGGACACCGTGCGCGAGGGCGGCCCGGGCCGCTACCTGTCGGTGCCCGGGCGGTGAGCCCGGCGGAGGGGTGGGCGGCCCCCCCCCCGGGCCCCCCCCCCCCCCCCCCCCATGAGGGCGACACCACCCCCCCGTTGTACGGGCGGCGCACCACCCTTT